>DIYD01000249.1:0-8509 GCA_002428905.1 Bacteroidetes bacterium UBA6063
GAGGTATCGGCAGCTGTGGTCGTGAATTGTGCTGCAGCACCTGGTTAACCGATTACAAAGTGGTTACTATGAGCGCTGCAAAGAGTCAGAACCTGTCGATCAACATGTTAAAGCTTTCCGGCCAATGTGGTCGTTTAAAATGTTGCCTAAACTACGAACTGGAAACGTATTTGGAAGCGTTAAACGAATTCCCGAAGGACGATGGGCTGACGTTGGAAACTGCTGTGGGTCCTGCACGTTTGCAGAAGACCGATATTCTAAAACGTATGCTTTGGTTCAGTTATCCGAACAAGTCTGAATGGGTTGCAATTGATCTTGAGCGTGTGAATGAAATACGTGAAATGAACAAGCGCGGTGAAAAGCCAGAGACGCTGGTTGACAATCCAATTGATATCGAACTGCTCGAATCTTTAGGACCGGCACCAGACCTAATCTCAGATCAGGACATCAATCGCTACGACGAGATTGATGAGGCGCGTAAGCGAAAAAATCGCAATAAGCGAAAAAAGAAAAAGCCAAAAAAAGGAAAGAACTTCAAAGGTGGTGATCAACCACGTGGCGGTCAGGGCGACAAAGGCAATTCACCTCGAGCGCGGAAGAAACCGAACAATAAAGGTGGACAACGAAATCAGGGGAATACTTCTGGTAAAAAGCAGGGGGGCGATGCATCAGCGCAAAACAAACCCAAGGGGAATAAACCTCAACAGAAGCGAAGACCGAATCGCAACAACAAGCCTAAACCGAAGAAAGACAATCCCGGTTAACGGCCGGAACTATATGGTACTCGGTTGAGAATCGATCGACCCAGAGTGATCTCATCTGCGTATTCCAGTTCGCCGCCTACGGCGATACCTCTTGAAATTGCAGATATTTTGACTTGCGTGTGTTCTAGTTTTCTGGAAATATAAAAGGCCGTGGTATCTCCTTCCATGGTAGCACTGAGCGCAAAAACCAGTTCTTCTACGCCATCGGCTTCTACCCGCTTGAGCAACGTATCTATGTTTATCTCCTCCGGTCCGATACCATCGATGGGGGAAATTACCCCACCAAGAACATGGTACATACCCGTATATTGACCCGTATTCTCAATCGATATGATATCCTGAAAATCCTTCACCACACAAATCAATTTTTTGTTACGGTTTACAGATGTACAGATCGAACAGATATCGGCATCCGACACGTTACCACAGTTAGAACAGTATTTTACCTTTGTTTTTAAGTCTTCCATAGCCTGTGTCATTTGATGCACAAGCTCAGGTTTATCTTTCAATAAAAACAAAGTCATACGTAAAGCTGTTTTCTTACCAATACCTGGGAATCTGCTTAACTGCTCAACTGCATTTTCGATTGTTTTTGAAGGAAAATTCACAGAACAAAGGTATTTGTTTTAGCCAATTGGTAAAGCCAATTTAAGTCCCAAAAAAATTGCATTAATTATTTTGTGATACCACATAATTTGCTTCAATTTGACTTGAAATAATGTATTCGGCAACTACATATAATGTCACCATTTCGGTAGAAGCTCAGTTTGAGCACAATATGTCAGAACCTGACCGAAACAGCTATGTTTTCAGTTATCGTATTGTGATTGAGAACAAGGGGGATGATGCGGTGCACCTGCAGCGCAGGCATTGGGTAGTGATTGACGCCTTAGGAATGAATAAAGAAATCGAAGGCGAAGGTGTTGTTGGAGAAAAGCCTGTCATTCTTCCTGGTGAGGCCTATGAGTATGCTTCGTGGTGTGAACTCAGTACTGATGCAGGTAAAATGTTTGGAAGTTATGAGATGGAAATCATCAATCAGGATAAACGTATTGATGTTGAGATACCGGAATTCTTGTTATTTCCCCAATTCAAACTTAATTAGCTCTTAACCCGTACCTTTTTAGTGCTGGATCGGAATTGTGTCCCATCCTGCAATTTAGCAACGATTTCAAACTGTAATTCCTGTCCATCCTTAAATTCCTCATTCAGGTAAAAAACGACCGGATGCCCAGGACCTGGCATAAAATCATTATACACCGAACTTCGAGATGCAATGATATATGCGTATATAGACGACGAATCGGATTGAAATGTCTTGTCGGCACCGGATACCTGAAAATAGTCAGACACATCTTCGTTTTCAGCAAATAAACCATCTACTTCCGTAAGGCTAAACACGTGAATTGACCTGATATCGCTTATGAGTAAACTCGCGTGATACGATGCTTCACATGCATAAGCCACATTGCCTATAGGTATTCGAGCATTGGACAATCTCCGTACAAATGAATCCTGCCAGCTCAGTTCAAATCCGTATAAATCTAGAACATCTATTGAATCAACGTCTTCCAATTGCCATTTGACCTGCCCGTTGATTGTTGAATCTAATCTCGCTTGTTGAATAATCATATCCGTAAGATCGTAATGATCTTCGGTTTGTTCAGATGAGCAACAACCGGAAATAATCAGGGCGCTAAGGCCCAATGCAAACAAAGCAACCAGGGTTACAATTCTCTTCATAGGATCAATTCTGGTTACTGCGTAACGCTTATTTTCTTCGTTCGACTGCCGATGGTTTCCCCGTTGTCAAGTGTTATAACCATATCAAACTGAAGTTCATTACCCGGCAAAAAATGTTCATCTGTACCGAATAACAGCGGCCCATACCAGGGCTTAAGGTTATCTATATAATCATTGGAAAGTGAATTTACCCATTCTTTTACCTCAATAAAGGGCTTACCAAAATCCTGATATACCCAGAAGAGTTCAGACACATCTTCACCTGATTCATACCTACCGTTAATCGCTCCGACCGTAAAAAATTGTATACTGTCTATCCCATATAACAATACGTCAACGGGCTCATCTGGGCTGCAAGCGTATGCTGTGTTCACTGGTGACCAAAGTTGCACCTGTTGTATCCTCCGTACAAAAGAGTCTATCAATAAGACTTCAAAACCCAAAGATTGCGTATCCTTAATTGATGCTGTCTCTGGATCGGAGGTTTGCATAGTGTTAAAGGAGTCAAGGCCAAATTCAACATGTTTGACCTCCATGTCGTACAAATTATATTGAAAATCTTCAACGTCTCCTCCGCAACAATGCATTCTGGAGTTCGTAAACCAAAAAGCAACAATGTATAGTAGAATAAAAGCCTGGCGTCTCATGTGGTTTCAGTTTGATCAAATGTAGACCAATATACTTACAACCGCAACCGCTGAACGTCTTCACTTTGCCATATATTGAATAAAAAAAGCCGACATTATATATCGGCTTTTTCGTTAATAATCTTCCAATTTACTGAATAACAATCTTCTGATTATAGGTCTCACCTTCTGAATGCGCTTTTAAGAGATAGGCTCCTTCTTTTAAGCCATAAAGACTTAACTGGTGTATAACAACTGTGTTACTTACTTCTTTACTATATACTTGCTGACCTGCCAGGCTATATACTTCGATTTTGTTTATTCTGAGCCCCTTGTTTAACACCACCTTAACATCCCCTTTGCTTGGGTTGGGATAGACTGACATAAGTCCACTTGTTTCGTCTTCAATGAGATGGTCATCCAGGGTTTCGTCCGTGTTTTCTAGCATCTGCTCTCCGCCTCCCTGGCTTCCACAGTCATGCATATCAGCCTGGGTATAAACGTCTGTAGCACATCCACCATACGACCCAGCACCAACAACAAAATTAACCACACCATCTATACATGCGGGGAGCAGTGCCCCAGGATCAACTGCGTACTCCACCCCGCCAATCTGAAATGGGTCAACATAAATGTTGTTAAACGAGCTTCCATTTGATCCAGGAGACACATTCCAACAAGGCGAACTGAAAGTGTTTAATGGATCTAAGTTAAGTCCCGGCTCACCCTCTTGTTTTGCAAGCTGGTTGTTTACGATCCAATCAGTGAAGTAGTTTTGATATGAATTACAACTCACATATAGATCGCTGTTGTTCCCGTCAAAAATTGTAGCTACATAGTCGGTAGGTGTCAAATTCTCAATATCATCTTTATTGCCGGCTAAAAGGTCAAAAGCGTTGTTTTGAATTTTTGAAGTTAAGATTGGGGACGAAGACGAAACACTTTCATTCGACCGAATGCCCACAAAGTTGAATTCATCGGATTGAAAATTAACCTCGTTGTCTACTACTTCAAATCCAGGACAATGATCCAGTATAATTCCTTCACAAAGTGACGTAGAAGTATTTAACGTTGGGATAATCGGATCGAACTGACCCTGAATTTCACCAATACCCCATTCCAATTTAACGTCTCTAATAATAGGTTGATCCTGATAAAGTGCGCTGATTCCAATTCGGTTATTCTTAAATTCCGACTCCTGAATTATTGTATTATAACCTGCCTGAACGGCACCACCATGAAGTTTAATACCGTAATCCAAACCCTCAAAATAGTTGCGACTCCCCATTCCCAAACACGACACTGGGTCGGTTTCTCTTTTAAGGATAAAACTTCCATCCCATACATCGATACCAATACCTTTGTTCTCGTCTACGATGTCATCCTGTTTCATGTAATTGTAAAAACTACAACCCTGAATCTGCAGCCCTCTAACCGCATACAAACCGATATGTGCATGTACGCCCTTACCTCCATGACCGGGAATAGGTGCATCACAATAGAATTTGGAACGTTTTATTTCGCCTATAATGTTGTTCTGTAAATAGGAATATCGATAATAGGATATCCCTACGTAACAATTTCTGAATTCGCTGTCGTAGACGTACACAAAACCACCAGAGTTATTATCGCTATCTCCGACCCTAATTCCATATTCCCCGTTCTCCAAAGTAGAATTATTCATGTGGACCTCACCTCCACCAAGTTGTGGATTACCAAGGCCCTTACCCTCTACAAATATGCCGTCCCATTCCTTAGAACAAGAGTTCGACAGAATACTGTTATTGATTATGAGTTTGCCACCGTTCTCTACTTTGATGCGTACGTCTTGCGCAAAACTAAGATCGCAATTATCGATGGTCAACGTTCTGCCATTACCCACAACGATATCATGGTCGATCATCATAGTGAGATCTGCCCATGTTTGTGTTAACACATAGTCTGTATTGGAAACATCCTTATCCGCACAGGGAAGGTCGCTCTCCCAGATTCCACGACCATAAACAGAAGTGAGTATCTTATTGTCACGTTCGTCAATTTTTATGTCTGCAATTTTACCCAGTGGGAGATTATTATGTGGCCCACCAATTGCCCAATCCACGGTGTTTTTCACTTTTGAATAGCGGGTCCAGTTCCAGGGGTCTGTACTATGTTCTCTATGAGCGTAAAACAAGCCATAATCCGTTCCAACGAATACTTCATTCTCCGTATTAGGCAAGGTAGCTACTACCGTCGCTGAAAAATCCCCTTGCAACAGTGCAGGTGTTACGTCGTAGTATTTAATATCGTTTACATTAGCCGTTGCGGCATTTTCACTTCGATATACACGCTTACCTCCTACACCATCTAGAACAAGCCATAGCACATTTGGGTCTGTATAACTTACTGCAATATCTGAGATGCCCTGTCCATATGTTGGGTCGTCTATTTCATTCCCATTTGGGTCTTTGATTGTCTTGTCTTTGAGCAATGGCATAGCCTCCCATGTTAATACTCCATTCACTTTTACCCTTCGGTAGAGTCGTGGGCCTCTATCCAACTGTCCCCAATGTGGTTCGCGCATGGCTATGTACATAACATCAGGGTCGCTCGGAGATATGGTTGTAGACTGAATCACCATATGATTAAAGGCCTGGCCATTGTATGTGTGGGTAAACCTATGGTGTAATGGCCAACTCACTCCATCGTCAGCAGAAATCCACAGGGAATTCATAAAACTAGCATAGTAATCGCCATTAGGTGCCTGTTCCAAAAAGTGATACGTGGAAGGCCAACCGGCAAACCTAGAGTTGGTCCTGCGTGTTGTCGTATCCGTGTCACCCACCTCCCCATTATCGTCGTTTATGGAAATCCTTAGATTTGGGAAAAAACCCATTACACAATTTCTATTGTTGTCTGCATCCCAATCCGTGTGAATCTCACAATCGGCTCCATCTCCATAGGTCCACATGTTATTCCTCCAATTCAAATCACTTTCGTCTTTAAAAAAGGCGCCTTGATGCATGACTCCACCGCCCATAAGACTTAAGTTTCCGTGCCGCTCTCGATCAATTGACCAGAAATGCCCTAGGGTGAGGCCTTTCCCCACTATACTTGCATAATCCGTAAGAAGGCTACCCATCGCAAATGTTTCGTTCGGGTTCATCGTCATTAATCCTCCATCATGAGCAACATAGAGTATATCTTCGGGTTCAGCTTCTAGCAAAAAGAAATCCCGATAATCGTCGTGTAAAACGCCTCCTATAGTTGGATAGTCTAACGTCGTCCAATAGGTTTCCAACGGATCACCCAGGTCATTCATATTGATGTGATACTTTCTGATGTCTATTGAACCGGTAAACAATTCAATGCCGTTGCCACTTAATGGACTTTCCGTGACAACAAAGGCATCCATTACTCCATCCTCCACCAGTCCATCGTTGATCATTACATCAAATGTGCTATGAGTTGAATTCGATCGCAGAAGATAATTTCTGGAATTACCTGTAACATCTCTTGTAGCCCAGGCATAAAGCAGTTCATCTTCTTTTCCCATATCTATAAGGATATTTCTCAAATGTTCTGGTATATGAATCTGCATATGCGTGAGAGACACCGGATCGTTACCCTGGTAGTTTGAAAGTCCGTTTGCCCTTATGGATACCTGATTGAAGTTCTTTGAAAACACAAACTCCGATTGGTTTCCGAAAAGGACAAATCCGTCTGCGTCCAGGGTGTTTACAAGTGAATTATATATGGTTTGGGTTTCGCCAGTTTCTGTATTCTTCACCTGGACCTCCAGACTCGTTCCGTTGGGAACATCCAGGCCTAAAAACTGTACCCGAAACTTCTGACCTGAGCGCCAGATTTGCGTTAACGCACCAGTATGCCATCCAAGACGACCTTCTTTTGTTTGCATCTCGGCGTAGCCATTAACCGGTGGAATAACACCAGTCTTAATTGTCGAATTATCACAATAATTCCTCCATAGAGAGCCGAGTGTATTGTTTCCGGCAATGTAAGCGGTTATATCGCCTTTCCAAAGTCCATGTTCTGTTATATCGTCAACTACGGTGCATGAACTCATTACTCCATTATGAAACAAGGGGGCGGCACATGAATGTTGTGAAAAATCGTTCAATCCCGGTACAGGTAACTTCATCCGGTAATCTTCAATTACGGGACTACCTGAGGTCAGGTCTATTTTCCATATGGACTTTCCAGATACATAAATGATGTCGGAATTATTCGGATCAATTTCGAGATCCAACAAATTTGCCCTGTGAAATAATCCATCCGGATCACTTATGGGCACCCAGGAGTTAGAACCAGGAGAAGTTCCACCACCATTATCCGTCTCAAAAACTCCTGCAGCCGTGATTGCATAAAGGTGATCTGTGTTCGCTGGATCAATTACAATTTTTCTAAAAATGTAATTTTTGTTTGCCACTGTAGGCCCAATTTCATATTGATGAACCCAGGTTTCTCCCCCATCAATCGTCTTAAACGTTCCAATTCCATAATCTTTGGCATAGGAGACTGATGCATAGACGATATCTGCATTCGTTGGATGAACTGCGATTGTATTTACTCCAATTTGAGGTGGGAATAATGTTACATCTACACCTAATACGTTCTTCTTCAGGGTAATTGGAACGGCCTTCCAATTTTGACCACCATCTGTGGTCTTGAACAATCCGCCTTTGTCCGATGCCGCGTAAATAATATTGGTATTAAAAGGCCGAACCACATCCATTTTACCAATTGACTGGATATTGTTGTTATTCCTTAGAACCCCTGGTACGAGTTCTTCAGGACCAATACTTTTCCAATTTGCCTCATCGTGATAAGTCGTTATTGTAGACATGGAAACACTACCACCAGAGTTGGAGGCCTCTGGAGTAGATAACAATGCCGGTGTATCGTCATAACCATTTCGAAGAAAACTGACGTAACTATCTAAATTACCCGATGCATTTAACAAAGGTTGTATTCTGTTCTTCCATCGGGTATAAAATTTTAAACCATATGTACTGTCTTGTACGTATATGGTATCGCTGTTAAAAATAGAATCAATTTGCTCGATTCTTTCCGCGTGACTAAGGCTCTCATCGTTTAGAATGTCACTGTAAAAAAAGTGTTGTTGCGCACGTGCGCTAAGTCCACACAATACTACTATAAGCATTGCGACTAATCTGGTTTGTTGTAAATTCATAGGTAATACAGTTGTTGCTAGAACAATGATAATAACTGATAATCGTAGGATTTAGGATTAATCAGAGTTTGGTCTTAGAGGTTTGATAAACGGTCATACCTGTAAAGAATTAGGAAAACGGTCAAACCAATATCTGCTTCAATCTACGTACAACCGCAACCGCTGAACGTCTTCACTTTGCC
>DIYD01000249.1:8560-9246 GCA_002428905.1 Bacteroidetes bacterium UBA6063
CCGCTGAACGTCTTCACTTTGCCCTTTTTATTGATCGATTTGATAAGTTCATCGTCTTTAAAATACAAGGTCCATACGCGTTGACCACGTCGATAAATAATACGTTCAACCACCTGGCCATCGTAATTGAATTTTTCCCACGCACCAGATTTCTGGTCATTTTTAAATCGATGAATTTCAAGTACATAGCCCGTAGAATCGCGAACCACGCACGTTACTTTACGACCACTGGTGTCGCATTCTGAAGCGCTTGCCTGAACACTTGCAACTAAGCAAACAAGGAATAGCCCAAGGCAACGCCGCCAACCAGAAAACAATAGTAAGCGAACCATTTTAATTGACTGTTTTCAACCAGTTTTATCATCCATTTAATGGCGAACAAGCCGCTCACAAATGCGGCCACAAAGCCTATAGACAATTGAGCCACTGGCAAAGCTTCTTGAACTGCTTCCGTTTCTCCCATAAAGTCGAGTAGCTTCTTAGCCACCACACCACCAATAAGCGGAAGTACCATGATAAACGAAAAACGCGCCGCTTTGGTACGATTTAGTCCGAGCAATACTCCGGTAACAATTGTAGACCCAGAGCGGCTTATGCCTGGAAGAATAGCAATGGCCTGCACCAGCCCCATTAAGAAGGACGTCTTCGTGTCCAACTGCTTGCTGTCTGAACTCCTGGCCTTATCC
>DIYD01000030.1 GCA_002428905.1 Bacteroidetes bacterium UBA6063
CAACGCTCCAGATTTTTTATTTACCACCCAAGCGGAACATGTGCTGGACGATGAAGACATCAACCTTGTGGTGGAATTGATCGACGATGCGGAAGCGGCATACCTGATCGTGAAACAGGCGTTAGAAGCGAAAAAATCCGTCGTTACCGCCAATAAAAAAATGGTTGCTGAGCACCTGGAAGAACTAATCGCATTAAGTAAGACTAATGGCGTTTCACTGTTATACGAAGCTGCTGTATGCGGCAGTATTCCAATCATCCGGAACCTGGAGGAGTATTTCGACAACGATTTATTAACCCATGTCTCCGGAATTGTGAATGGTTCTACAAATTACATATTGAGTAAAATGCATCAGGAAGAGCAACCGTATCAGGAGGCTTTAAGAGACGCTCAGGTGAAAGGTTTTGCAGAGAGCAATCCGGCAATGGACGTGGAAGGTTACGATGCAGCTTATAAGCTAAGTATAATCTCGCTGCATGCATTTGGTTCCCGAGTGCCGACTCAGGATATAATCCGCAAGGGAATAGCGAGCATTCATCCGTTTGATTTTCAGTATGCCAGGGAGAAAAACAGCGTGATCAAATTGGTTGCTTCCTGTAGCCTGGGGTCTCTTCAGGATACAGGTGTACTCACTGTACTTCCAACGTTCGTCAGCCAGTCCGATTCGTTAGGGCTAACCATTAACGAGTATAATGGTGTGCTGGTTGGCAGTACTCTTGCCGATGAGCAGTTTTTCCATGGCAAAGGTGCTGGTAGGTATCCAACGTCATCGGCCGTTTTAAGTGACATTTCGGCGCTACAATACGATTATCAGTATGCGTACAAAAAAGGGGTAGGAGTGTTTAATCAGAGCAAGGATGACTATTTAACCGTTTATGTGGCGTTTGATCATGGTGTAGACATCAATTTATCTGGACTGGAAGATTTACAGGAACGCTTTATTGGAAAACATCGAAGCTATGTAATTGGACGTATTTCCTGCGGTAATCTTCGTGTTTCTGATTTGCTACAGAACCCCAGGATTTCTGTAGTCCGTATTCCGGATTAGAATTCAAGGTCATTGATTCATCGATCAATGACCTTGATTAACTGATTTCGAGCTCAGGCGAACGGTCCTAAACCAACTGTCCTTTATATCTTGATAATTTTTAACACCCCAATACCCGTCGATTGGTTAATCTGAATGTAGTAGGTTCCCGCTTCGAGTGAAGATAAGTCTAATGTGATCGGTTCCGTTACATTGTTCCATCGCTGATCAAGAACAGTTTTACCAAGCACATCTTTCACAACTACGTGGTCGATGCCAATGAAACCAATCGGTTGAATGGTAATATCATTTGATGTAGGATTCGGATAAATCCGTATTTCGGATAATTCCAGTACGTTTGAACTGCTTGGCTCGTCTTTCAGCGATAGCCCAAGTGTCATATTTGATTTAACCACTGAGCCTCTAATTGTGACTTTCGAGCCTTGTAAGACTGTATCAAGTTGCCAATTGGTATTGGATACCGTTGAACCATGTTTAAGTCGTGTTAGTTCGGGTTCTTTCACGTTACTCATGCCATTTACCACAGGCGCTAACATCGAATCCGTGCTGTAAAACCAAAGATCTGTAATGTCTATCCATCTAAAATGTGCAGAGATATTCCTGGCTGTATCAATAACTGAAGACAGTGCAGCGTGGGGTAGAATAAAACCTACTTCATTCACGGCATCCAGTCTGTTTTGATCAACGTTTTCAGTGCTTATCTTCATCAATGAAACGATGTGTTTATTGCCTACGTCGAATTGAACTGAATCTGAAACTTCCATAGCACTGGTCTCATAAAGCATGTTGAACAAGTTGTAGGAAACAGCTAAATCAGACTTCCGCTTTAAGGTCAATGAAAGATCATTATCACCGCCTAAGTATAGTTCTTCACCTTGTGTTAAACATATATGGTTGTTACTGGACGCATTGCTATGTACGGAGAAAATCGTGTTACACGAATCCGTTCGGAGCTTAATATGGTCTATAGCATAGTCGTTTCGATACGGTTTAAGTGCATCTCGGGTTATACCAAACACAAATCGTCCTGTAGATATTCCACCTGGCACTTCTAAAGACATGGTGGACCAGGCGCTTTTTACATCGCCATTAAAGGTAACCAATGTGTCGAGTTTTCCCAGTATGGCACTGTCCTCAACGCCCACATAGAATGTGTTATTTTCCGTTAAGAATTCTCCCATACCAGATTTAAAATAGTTATCGGTCAATCTAAATGAAATCATGTTTACCGGATCAAGATGCAACCAAGGTGTCTTAACTTCATCGGTAGCGCTCGTCGATAAGCTATCACGTCCTTTTACAGAGAGGTAGTCCGGTGCAACAACATCAAAGCCCGATAGGGTCTTTCCGTTGTATTCAATGGAGTCTTTGAAAGACCATGCACCTTTATTGTACGGATTGCTAAATTCCCAACAGTTCCAATTAGAATCAGAGGTACTTAACGCGCCGATCGTGTTGAATTCATTGATTCCATACACCGGACACAAGGAAACAAAACTGACTTCATTGGTTGAATCGTTGACTTGCGGAATGTCACACAAAGACATTAACGTAACTCTGTAATTACCACCCGGTTTGAGATTTTTTAGATGAATTGTGGTGTCAAGTGAAGTAGGTGTAGTAAATGAACTCTGACCAACAAGGTTAACCTGGTTCATTTCTTCAACATCGACGGCATATCCATTTTTAGCATCTGCAAAACGAGACCAACTTACCCGTGCCGTTTTTTTGGCTAAACTGTCAATGAAAATATGTTTCGGAGGAGCGCAACCTCTTGACCTTGTAATGCATATATCATCAATTAGCAGCGTTGCCTCGTCCTGTAATCCGGTCTGCAACACAAATCGGTATGCGCCTTGAATCTGAATAGATGCGGATGCGTTCATTCGTGAAAACTGCTTAAATGAGGTGTCGCGTAAATTAAGGAGTATCTGAAGTGAATCAGTATCCAGGTGGTGCAACAACACCTGCATGCTGTCTAAACCAGGCCCATGTGTTAATCCTGTAAATCCGATATCAAAGGCGTCTCCATAGTTGCCAGTAATGGTTTCAGAATAATACGTGGCTAAGCCCTTTTGGTTTGTATAAATAAATCGTTTGCCGTTATTGGTATGTAAACCATTACTCAGTGTGTCCGTGCCGAAGTTCCAGTTATCCATGCGGTAACATGGCGATTGATGAGTGGTTTCAAAGTCAGTACAGATTGTATTGCCATACGCCAATGTATCAGCTAAACAATCGGTTTTAAATTCAACCGACTTCGACCAGAAGCTTGTATCCCCTGAGGGGCACACCACATTGGAATACAGTATGTATTGTTTGCCTGGTTCAAGATTGCTGACATTCACAACATCTTTTGGCGTTCCATATCCACCAGAAATGGTGTTGTTATTCGCATCGGTGATGAGATAGCCAATGGTTAAGGATTTGTTGTTGGCGAGCTCAATATTCACTGAGTTAGTGCCTACACTCAGAATCTGGTTCATTGAATCTGAACTACACGACTGTGGTCTTCTTACCAGTTTTACGGAATCTATCCCTGTTAAACCGCCAATCGAAGTTTGAAATACAATTCTATATTTACCTGACGTGTTAACCTTGAAGTCAAATTGGTTTTTTGACCAAGATTTTTCATTGAGGTTGGGTGTAGCAATCCAGACTATCGTACTGTCCGTATCCATATATCCTACATTAAAGTTTTGACCATATGTGGTTTTTGCCCAAAAACTAAGGTCATAGGTAGCAAATTGAACCAGGTCAAGCCAGCTCGATTTTACACTCAGATCACCCGGGTTTATAGACGAATACATCAAGAAATCACCATCAAGAGGAGATATCGATAGAGGACCATGATTTGCCTTTTTTGATTCAATGTACCACTTACCAACCTGGTTACCGTTCCAATGAAGGGTTTGTCGCAACTGTGGATACCTATTGTCGAAGTTGGAAAGAAAAGGAGTGGTATCTGTTACGTTAATTGCCTCATGGTGAATTCCTGGAACTAGTTTTTGGTTCGAAATAACAGTATCACTGTTACATGTTCTCACCAACCGTAGTGTTTGTAAATCATAGCCTAACACCGCTCGACTTATATCCCAGGAGTGGTTTGAACCCATTAAAGCAGTGTCCAACGGTATGATGGCACTTTTGGTTTGTAAGGTTAGCTTGGTTATTGGTAGTAGATTACCTAAACTCAAGGTAACGGTATCACAATCGATACATCCAATGCTCCAGTCATCCACAGATTTACAGGCATTCGATTGCTTAATACTAAAATTATCTATTGCCAGGCCGCTTGATAAATATGTCTTACTAAAGAAGGGTAATAGTTCAATGCTGAAGTCATAATTGCCAGGTGATTTGAAATTAAAGGTCTTGTTCAGATAAACACTTTGCTCAAATTCATTTGCAAGAACTCCAATTTTGTGCCTTCCATTGAATTGGTTCACTAATGTAAACAAGATGCTGTCACAACTGTATCGGCCGTCTGTCATCAGATCAAAGGATATGGTGTACATTGAGTCCTTTTGCAGGGCAAACGCGTTCGTTTTTAAGGAGCTGTTGACCTGAGGAGTAATATGCAGAAAGCCTCTGGAATCCTTTCCGTAGAGAGCGCCATGATTTAAAGACACCTTCGAGTTATCTCCGGAGGAAGACCAGCATTCTGGTAATGATGTACTGTTATCTTCGAACGCATAGGTTATAGCTTCCTGATCCACGTAGGTTGCTCTGCAGGGAGCGATTATAGGTTGTCCAATGGACCAAAACGACAAAATTGGTTTCGTTTTTCCACCTCTTACAACTTCTTGAGAATCCAGTTTATCAGCACAATTGGCCCGAACAAATAACCGAAGTGAGTCTCCAACAGGGATATCGGGTAGTAACGCCCGGGTAGAGTTTTGATTGAAAGTGAAGCCCGAAAATATTGGAGTGGTGTCCAGGGCATTAGATAAATACCATTCATATCCTGAATAGGCGTTTGGAATTTTTTCCCAACTAATTACGTGCTGTTTCAACGTAGTATCCAGATTAATGTTCGATGTTCTTGGAGCGGCACAATCCTCCTGATCGAAAGGAGTAATGCATATATCGTCAAATGTTACATAAACCTTTTGGTATTGGTTCGGATTCGTTACATAGGGGCGTTGTATGTGCAGGTAAACGCGCAGTTTAAAGTTGCCAGATTTCTTAAGATAAAGATCGGCACTATACTCTACCGTAGCATTTTGGCTTGTAGGTACTTTAGGCTTACCAAAGTAGATTACGGAATCTTCTGCAATATCATATAAAGCAAAGCTTATACTATCAGCACCTAGTTTATTCCAGGAATAGCTGTCAAACTCGCCATGATTTACCATGTACAGCATGTCTACGTGGAATGCACCTCCATAGGGAAATGCGATTGGGGGGCTCTCAGCGTAGTGCACGTCCCAGGTTAACGTATTCCTGAGATAGCTCCGTACAGCAGGTACGTGTCCGGTGTTTTCGAAGCTTATGTTTTCTGTACTGTGAATACGGTTTGATGCCCCAGACCCCCTAACTCCGGTGGCATACCAACCATCCTGGAGTTCTTTGGCCAATAGGTGGTCAAATGCTTCACACCACCCTTCACCAATGTCTATGGCTTCGTTACTCGCTTTGAACGTGTAAAAAGCTTTTATACTATTGGACGTACCACAACTGGTTTGCTGTTCAAACTGGTAGGAGTTGTACCCGGATCCGGGAATGTCAACATATGTAATGTGTTTAGGCACTACAATGGTGTCGGTGGTGATCAGGGTCTTATTGTGTACAACAAACGTATTGGAAACGGTATTTGAATTCGAAATGATTACGCCTTTTACACCAGTGCTTGACGGTAACAGCTGCACGTTGTCGAGCTTACAATCAGGTTCTGTTTGTACGGATATTTCGTCGAAATGGATGTAGGATATCCAGGTTGTACTTCGACTGTTGTTCCATAGCTTTAGATAGTAATTTGATGTTCCTTGCGGTTTGAATTTCATTTGAAACGTTTTAAGGCCGGATGCCTTCGTTGAGTTTCCAAAGATTTCATAGTCAACCAACCGTTGGTGTTTTGAATCATATACTTCAATAGTTATACTATCACCACCTTTGGCAAACACTGTATAATCGCCACTTATCAAGTAATTTACCCCTGAATCAAGAAGGAGTTTCTTGGACGTGACGTTACCACCTCCGTACATGCGCAATTCCCAATCTAACGTTCTGTCGTTAGAGTTTCTAGTCCGAACAATACCTGAAAACCGACTATCACCATCCCAGCATTCGGGCAGCACATTTGTACTATGTGCTTCAAAATTCTCCAGATAAGAATTTGAGGCTGTAACATGATGAATCGAGTCAAAACAGGTTAACGTAAATGGTAATGGTGTTATATAACTGGTGGTATCTGATACATCGCATCGCGCAGAGATACTTATTTGGTAATCTGTATATGTATTGAGGTTTTTCAGTTCGATTGTGGTACTACCAGATGGTAAATGATAGTAGTTATGATCATAATTGACCAATGCACCAAGGTTACGAGTCATAAGGTCATAGGTAAAACCAAGGTTCGCACTATAACCATTGTTAATTGAGAATGTTGCACTATTACTTGTAAGTCTGTCAATCGACAGGTTAAGCGTGGCGAATGTTTTGCACGTATGGTGCTCCTTAATTACGATATCATCTAAGTATAAGCTGGCGAAGGGATGGTCAAATCTAGATTCCAGTATGATGTAATAAACACCTGTTTTGGAAACGGTAAGTTTATTGAATTCTATATTCCTCCAGGCAGTTTGAGATGTATTCGAGGTACCAATTGCTGTTGCCCCTTTGGTAGTTAGTGTATCGTTAATGTACAAAACAGCATTTTCGTGTGACTGATTGAAAACTGCACGATTGTAATTGACAGTGTACTCTTTACCTGCTTTTAAATACACCTTAGCGAATAAAAATCGAACGGTGTCGGTCGACGATTTAGCTCTGTAATTCAAGGAATAATTTCCCTCCGCGCTGGTGATATCGGTTCGTTTTAACTGGGAAGCGTACATTAGGCACGAAAGCTTTTCATCAATGGGCTGCTCGAAACTTGTTTCATATGATCGGACATTCGTGATTGTATCCACCGCAGGTTCAGTTTTGTGAGCAATGGGTTTACTCCATTTTAAATCGCCACATTGATTGCCAACCCGAATGGAGTAGATAGACTCAAGATCAAGACCGTTAATACGATAGGTAGTATCGTTAATTGTGGTGATCGTATCACGAGTAATGGAAGTGTTTGATACTGTTTCAACAACATAACCGGAGGAAAGTGAAGGTTTCCTCCATTGTATCTCAACCCAGTCTTTACCAACGGCATTCTTTGCTAGCATTTGGTCTACCTGGTCCAAACATGGATCCGACTTACCGATTTGGAAGTCGTCAAAGTGAATCTGTGCATTGGGAAGAATAGTGCTGCACGACAACTTCCTGTAACCGGATTCGTTCACTTTAAATTTGCGTGCAAATACATTCCAATTTGTACCCCTAACTAGTGAAAACGTATCACTTAGGGAAACTCGTTGGCTTGAGCCAGGTATAGAATCAATACTGAAGTATATTTTACTGTCATATCTGGAATTTGGTCTAACCGCAATGGACATTGAGTATACAGAATCCTTAAGCAAATAAACCGGGTGGTTTATATAATTGCTCCCTGATAAACTATTTAGACCGGAGTAACCATATTCAAGTGCGACTTCTTGCGCCTGAAGAACAGCGTTAGATGCTGTATCACTCACCATCGGTACGACACCATATTGGCTTGATGCATCAAAAGTGTATCGAATCGTATATCGAAGAGCCGAGGAGTCAAGCGTTGCCAACGTATGAACCATTTGTGCTGGAGAAACCGATAAGTTCTCATTTTGAGCATTCTGCCCAGAAATACGGAACCAAAACTCCTTATTAAAAGGAAGTCCGGAAATGGCTACTATTGAATCGCTTGTGGCAATTGAAGTTATCGTTTTGTAAGGCAATCCGGATAAAACACTGTCGCGTTCATACACAGATAACTCTAAATGATCGAATTCCTGTTTCCTCTCATGTTGCCATTTCAAGGAGACCTGATCATATGAATTTTCCCATTCAACGATTGAAACTGGCGTTTTCAGAAGACTTGAAGCTGTTATACTCAGGTTATCCATAAAGATTGGAGCGGTACGATCTTCGATCTGTAGTTTGACAGCGTAATTCCCCGGTTTATTTATCGAGAACTGACGAATTATTTCAATGTATGTATGACCGAAGTTCACAACCGAGTTTGAAACGTATGCAGTGTCTGTATAATTCTGATTGATTACGATCAGGGTTACCTTCTTGCTCTGAACAGTTCTAGCATTAAGAAAGCAAGAAAAGCGATAAATGATTCCGGTGTCAAAGTAGTGTATAGGTATAATTAGCTCATTCAGACCTTGAGTGATTTCAATTAATTCTGAACCACTTAAAGCAGGAAATCCAACATTTTCTTCTATAGCAATTTGAGGAGAGCCCAGGTCTTCACCGTTGTCCACAAATGGGCTCTGTTTGCCGGCTGGGTATTCATCAAAATCAAGTTGGAGGGGATGGGTACCGTTAATGGTATCTACTTGTTTCTGCGCCGTTAAGAATTGAAACGACCTGTTTGTCCCATTTGTATTGGTGCAAAAGGTTTGAATGGTTAGGTCGAACAACGATTGACCAGGTAAGACCAGGTCTAAATGGATAGAACGACTACTATCAACAGCAGTGTCTATATACGTCAGAGACGTACCCGTTAGGCCGTACCGAATATCTAATCGTGTGATCTGTTGTGCGATGGATTTCAGTAGAATTTGCGTTGTATCTCCTGAAGAAGTAACCTCAAGGTTCTGTGAACTTATGGCATGGCAGAAATCTAAATGTTCCACGGTAATGTCGTCAACGGAAATCCGTAATCCGGTCTTAAACCTGATTCTATAGATGCCAGAATATGCAGGCGTGAATTCGGAATAGACGGAACCATTGCCATCAGAGGGTGACAACACGAGTTGGTCTTTCTTTATTACTATACCTGCACTATCGATGACTTCAATCCATATCCGACTTTCTTGCGCATCCTGGGCGAAAAGAGCGGAGATACCATAATTTACGTCACGGGTAAGATATACAGGATTAATCTCAAAAGTAGGAGTGGAATTCGATTTTTCGATATAAAAATAACCTCTGCCATTTCGCGACCTCTGGTATGCCTCTTGTCCCGGTGAGGTGTACAGCAACCAATCCTTAGTCACATGGCTAAAGCATTTGATCTCACTTTCTGACTCAAAGTCTATGTGTAATGGACGATTTGGTTTAATGGTATCCAGAGCACAAGGTGTATGATATACAAAAGGAGCCTGACCTAACAGGGTGTCTGTACCACATATGAAGTACATTTCTACTGTATAGAAAGACCGCGGAATTAGTCCGGTAATTTGAATCGATGTATCCGCAGTACTGAAATATCGTATAGAAACATCTTTATTCCCGCGAAGTTTAAAGAACGCGGATGTTTGCCCCGGCTTTTCGTAGGACCATTTCATGTGAAGCAGATCCTCTTGCGTCGGTATTAATTCAAGGTTTATGACATCGTTACAGGCATTGTTTCTAAGGGAAATACTGAAATTGTCCATAACGATATTATGTCTTACAGCCGAACCTACTCCAAAGGAGTAAATCCCTTCAGATGAGGCTACGAATTCGGTATAAGCTCGTTTGTACTCACCAAAAAAAATACTGTCCAATGTGGAATTTAGTGTGTCGCTGTTTTCAAAATCTCCATTAACAAAATAAGCAAACAACGGAACAGAATCACCGGCAAACCGAGGCTCTTGAAACTCTTTAGCAACGTAAACTTCAAGGAGTACAGTATCATTTTTTTGCAGATAAACATGATTTCCAATCAGTCTGGTGTAATTACGACCAGCTACACAATTCCCAGACATACCCTGTTGTTTTGTGTATATGTACGATCCAATTCTTGTATAGTCTTCGATGCAGGTCAAATCTTCATAATCCTGCAGAACGTTGGGATTCTCGCGGTTTAGCGTGTCTATTTTACATAGGGTTAAAATAGATCGGATTGCATTTGTCGTGCTTGACCTTTCATCCTTGCATCTTGAAGCACTTTCATAGAAATAAGATGTGTTCTGTAAAAGACCAGGGGTATTGAATGAACCTGAGCTTGAGACATACGTTGAATCGAAGTCATCATTGAAAACGCGTACCTGGTATTCTTCGATTGCAGCATCATTTTCAAAATCAAAATGAATCGTGTGATCACCGGGAATGACTGATTTGAGTTCGGGTAGCGGACATGCTTCATGTACGCGAATAACTAAGTCGTCGATAAAAACCCGTTTATACTGGGAGCCCGTGCGTATAATTCCGAGGTAATAATACCCCGTTTTATTCGCTGAAAACACCGTGGTATGGGTTTTATACTGGTCGTTGTTCGGTCTGTTAATTTCTCCTATTTTGGTATATGTATTATTGCGAATCGGTACTGAATCCAATCCTAAGATTATATAAACCGGGACGGTATTATTTTCTGACGCGTATTTGAACGATACTTCATAATTTGTTCCTGCTGTGAGCCAAATCTTTGGTGTACTGGCCCATTCATTCCAGTTATGATAAAGTAAAAGTGCATGCCTTCCGGTATGGGGATTATTGGCGTCTTCCGCTAAAGTGGTATCATCGTACTCCCAACACGATTCATATCCAAAGTCGGCAAACATGGATTCGAAGTTTTGATGGTAGGGTATATGATCCAGTAAATCAATCGAACACGACGTCTTTATGGTCTTACTGTGGTCTTCACCTTGATACCCTTTAGGAACACAGTGGTTATTGGTGTGCACATGATAAACGGTTGAGGGGTATACATAATTTACCGTATCCAAATGCTCAAATTGATTGTTCTCGTATACCGAATACTCTTGATTCTTATTTCTGAAGTTGACATATAGCCTTGACTCTAAGTTTTGGGTATCTAAACCTACAGTGAACTTTTGTCCATTGATCTCGCCCTCTTTAAAAGTGGATTGATCCGGACATATCTTAGCGGTAGAATCAAAACTCAACATCATATCTACCTTGAAACGTGAATCAATGGTAGTGCTGAATTTAGGTTTTACACCTACCCAAGACATGCTTGTTCTGTCGGTTACAATTTTACCTTTCCAGCGGGTTTTAAAACATGAAATAATGTCTGGGCGTGTCCATTCCACCAAAATCATAAGGTTGGAACTGTCTTCATAAGAGAACCGATGATTTGTATGCAATACGAGGGGCCCTGAAGCATCATCTATTCGAAACCGATCTGATTTAAACACCTGAGTGGCTGACAGTTTTTGTTGATTAAATTTCCAACTTAAAACATCAACAAACGTGTCATTGGTCGTCTTGATGTAAATATTCAATTTGCCAAAACCAGCATATCCGCAACTCTGATCCTTGAAGAAGACAAGTGAGTCTAAGACACCATGAGGTGTCGAACCAAATCTATTCTTAAGCTCCTGGTGACGAACTATTACCATGTACTTAGAGGTTAGATTTTTATACTGACGGTTGTTTTCATGGCCCATCATAAACGTTTTGTCCGAATAGTCGTTACCATAATTAAACAATGCGCTTTGACCGAAAGCGAGCATCGAAATTCCAACGGACACGACGGTCAATAAAGATCTTAGAAAACTATTAGGCAGGAATATCATAGGACTAGAGTTTGTTTGTAACGGGTAATCGATTCACCACCTCAAACATATGAAGTAATCTTTCAAGGATCGCAATAAATTACTGAATCATCTCTTTGTTTAATGCGGAAATATTTCAACGTAGGCATTGAGTCTCCCTCCGTTTAATATATGCCTCATTTCCTTTTCGGATACAATGCTCAATTTATGACGATGCATCCTACAATCGATTCTAATAGGTTTTCTATATTTATACCGTGCAAAACCGATCATATACCGCTAAATCTATTGCCTTCTTGTTTTTCTGGCTGGTTACAACGACGTTTCAGGCCTGCGAAAAAGATCCGATTTACGTCGACTATGATCGAGGCGGTGAACTGAAGCTGATTATTAGAGATGGGGCAGTGGATCGATTGGCGGTGAATGATGAAATGTGCCTGTTTAACCATAAAGATGCACTGGTGCGCTATACCATATGGGATGGTTCGTTTACGCACTACTCCTGGATCAATACCAATATTGGCAAAGTGATTCAGCTTAAACGCGATAAAGAGAATAAGCTTTATGTTGCTGATTCCAAATACGGTGTGGGGTATTTCGATAAGGAGGAGTATAAAACCGTATGGGCAAACAACGGAGTGGATGATTTCGATATATCCGGAGAATTGATCACCCGAAGATCCAGCAACGTCGTTTACAAATTGAGCAGTTCACCGAACAACAAATCTTTATGGGTGTTTCGCAATCAATTTACCTGTCTGGCGTCGTACGGAGATCGGGCCTACGTAGGAACCGATAGAGGACTCTACCGATACAGTGTACATGGGCCGGAAGGTGTGTTTGTTGCGGGTAATGGACAACTACGAGACAGTCATGTAAAGGATCTTAGAGTTCATAAAGGTGATCTTTGGGTGTTGACCCACCATGCTGTGTCTCAGAAATATGCAGAAAACGATTTTCACATCTACGATCTACCTGACGGTGTTTTTGGCAATAAGTTATTCATATGCCATAACCAGGTATTGGTCACCAGTAATCACGGCGTATATAAGCTCAAGGAAGACGGTTTTGAACCGTTTACCGATCTAAACGAACAGTTTGATGAGGACGAGACCATTCAAGTTGTTGAAGCCGATTCTCAAGGCAAACTCTGGGTAGGCACATCAAAAGGATTGTACACCTATACACCCTGGTAAAGAAAACGGCCTGCCAGAGACAGACCGTTTCTCGAATGAAAGATTAATAAATGTGGGTTATTCTTGTCGTAATGCATCTATTGGGTTCGACCGGGCGATTCGCCAACTGTGATAACCAACAGCAGTCATAGATAGTACGAGTGTCAGTATAAAGGCCAGTATGTAACTCCATATGTTGAAACCGGCTTTGTACGCAAAATCGGCCTGCCATCGTTGCATCAGGTAGTAGTCAACCGGACTGGCGATAATAAAGGCTATCGCCATGAGGTAAATGAAGTCTTTCGCCGTAATCCAGGATAAATTCAGTGTTGATGCTCCCAGTACTTTTCGCACACTAATTTCTTTTCGTCTGGTTTCAATGGTATAGCTTAGCAAAGCAAATAACCCCAGACAAGCGATAATGATCGAAATACTGGAGAAGTAGGTGAATATGGTGTACATATTATCTTCCTGAATATAATTTGCATCGAGATCCTGATCGAAGAAGGAAAAACTAAAAGGTATGCCTTCAATTGTGGAGTTCCAGTCAGACTCCATATCCTTAAGGGTTTCGGTATAATCTCCTTTGGCCAAACGAACCGATAAGTCTCGTCCGCCCGTAGGCGTATAACAGAGTATCAAGGGCTCGAGTGGATTATGCAGACTCATAAAATTAAAGTCATTGACCACACCAACTACAAAACCATCGTTTGCAGCTGCTCCATTGGGCATTAAGTTCCATTGAACTCTTTTTTGAAGTGGATTGTCGCTCCAACCAAAGACGTCTGCGGCTGTTTGGTTGATAACGAAGGCTTGTTGGGCCTCGGTTTGGTATTCTCTGGAGAAACCTCTTCCCTGTAATACGTCCAGCCCAAGT
>DIYD01000071.1 GCA_002428905.1 Bacteroidetes bacterium UBA6063
ATGCTCATCCGTGACGGCAAGATTATCGACAAAGGACCAACTGCGAAGATTATCGACCTGTATCTGAAAGACAATATCGAACAGAATCAAACCTTGTTCAACCAACGTAGCCTTTCAGAAGGTGTTAAAGCCATTGTAACTTCTATTGAGTTAATGGATGGTACTGGTGACAAAATGGAGTCTTTACTAACCGGTCAGGCGTTTAATCTGCAATTTCATATTGAGGCATACGCAGATCTCAAAAATGTTCGTCTGGAAATTGGAATCGATAGCGCACAAGGTGAACGTTTGGCATACTTTAACAACGAAATCATAGATCAAAACATCGGTTTGACTAAAGGTAAAAATACAGTACGTCTTGGCCTAAACAAACTCCCTCTTCTGCCGGGCACTTATTTTGTAAGCTATTCATTAACAGTTGATTCGGACAGAATTGAACGCATTGAACATGCATATTCGTTTCATGTTGAATCGGGTGATTTTTACGGTACTGGAAGACTTAGTCAACACGAACCTAGCAAGATATTGCTGGAGTATTCTATGGAAACAGTTAATCAGAACTGATCTTGGCTTCGCACAAATTATGGAGGATCGTTGCTCGAATACTTGGCAAACCAGCGGACAGATTTCAATATCTGGCGGATCGAAACCTCTCCCCATATGATGTGTTTCGTGATCAAGTGAAGTGGAGGTTCAACCGCAAAAATAGGTTGGTCGTGTCTGGATATACGGGTTACACCAATTTTGGAGATCGTTTGAATACATGCCTTCTTGAAGAACTTACAACCTCGAGCGTTGTCAATGCAGATTGTTTGGCTTACAATCAATACGATGAAAAGCTAATGGCTGTTGGAAGCACCATAAAGCATGCCGATAAGAAAACCGTGATCTGGGGTTCCGGATGCATCGATAGCACTGGCTTACAAGGAAAACGTGTTCGTTCAGTAAAAGCGGTTCGCGGTCGGTTAACACAACACGAGTTAAACAAGGCAGGTCTTGAGTTTAAAGACGCCGTTTTGGGCGATCCTGCCATACTTCTTCCATTGGTGTATCAACCCAAATTGGAGAAGAAATTTAACATGGGTATCGTGCCGCATTACGTCGACAAAAGTTCTCCCGTAGTTGAACAATTACTAACCGAGCCTCAATCGAGATTCATAGATGTTGAATCGGGTAAGTTCTGGAAGAGGTTTATCGATGCCATCGTATCTTGTGACTTCATACTATCGAGCTCATTGCACGCGATAATTGTGGCCGATGCTTACAATATACCCAATGTATGGGTTCGCTTTTCAGACAAGGTATTGGGTAATGGTTTTAAGTTTAGAGATTATTATTCCTCGGTCGGCAAATTGAATCCCGAGCCGCTGAATCTGAGTTCTGATTATGAAATGAATACGATTCTTGAATACGTGAACCGTTGGACACGTGTTGAACACGACTGGAAAGCACTATTGTCGGCTTATCCTTATCCGGATACAATCAAACCAAAGTACTTAAACGCAATACGTGGCTAACGTTTCTGTTATCATTCCTACTTATAACCGGACGAGTGAATTGATTCGTGCGGTGCATAGTGTTTTACAACAGAGCTATCAAGACTTCGAAATAATTGTTATTGATGATTGCTCCACGCTTGAAATGAGTGATACATGGAAGGCCCTGTCGGACCAACGAATACAAATTGTTGTAAACGAATCAAATCTTACAGCCGGGCCCTCAAGGAATAAAGGCGCATTCTTGGCATCAGGACGGTTTATTGCGTTTCTGGATTCCGATGATACCTGGGCTTCCAATCATTTACAACTGCGTTTAGACGCATTTGAAGGTGACGCTTCTATCGATGGATTTTATGGAGCAAGTACGTTGTATGAAGATAATACCGCAGTAGTTACCTCTCAAGTTCACTCCATACGTAAAACGGACTCCATGCTAGACTATTTATTATCGGGTAGGCTTATGGCTTCTACCCCGTCGATAATGGTTAAGCGCGAAGCATTCCTAAACGTGAAGTTCGATGAATCATTGGTGCACCATGAAGATTACAATTTTCTTATTCGTTTTCATGAAAAATACCAATGGGGTTGCATTGAAGAATCAACAGTCCAGATAAACGAATCAAGCAGTTCAATGAGTTTAGGCAAGGCAGTGAACCACGAGTCTTGCATTAAAGCCATAAAAGCGTACACCAACAGGACTTCCTTTAAGAACCTGTTTAATTACTGTCGTTCAATGGCTTCAGATAAGGCCGCTAGAGAATCTGATCGAAATAACTACTTAGATTTATTGGCGCAGCATACCGACAAACGCCCATGGAATTACGTTCTAAAATTCAACGTCTGGAGTAATTTAGGCTTGAAACCAATTGGCTATATAGAAAAAATAGAGTGGTTATTTCGTCGATACAATAAAGCCATTTCGTTCCGTACTTCATGAAGCTACTGTACTTTACCGATTCATATCCTTACGGTTACGGAGAACAATGGAAAACGAACGAGTTAAAGGAACTTGTTAAAGTATTCGATACAATAGAGGTTATTCCATTCCACTACGGCAAGAACAAACAGCCCGTAGACCCAATTGCAGAAGTCATCTATCACGCTCCATTGTTTGATGAATCGTTTCTAAAGCCTGCATTCAAGAAATTGAAGTGTATTATTGGAAGTCCATATCGCGTAACCTTTTTTAAGGAAATGGTCACGCATGTAGGCCTGGATTCAATAAAATTCCGTCAATGGATTTCTAATTCCTATCGCATTTTTAGGTTACTTAACCATCCGTTGATTCAATCGCGCTTACTCGAGTCTACAACACCTACAATCGCCTATTGTTTCTGGGGTCGTAATACAGCAGAAGTTATGCCATTTGTGAAGAATCAGCACATCAAATTCGTCGTGCGACTGCATGGGTATGACTTGTACCATCACAGGCTGAGTACAGGGTATTTACCTTATCAGAAAGCACTATTAACTGCATGTGATTTGGTTCTTTGCATTTCAAAACACGGGTACGATTATCTGTCTCAGAAGTACAGGAATATAAAAGGGAAATTGCTTCTGAGCAGACTAGGTACACTCGGTATACCTCAAGCTAAACGATCGCAAGACGGCATTTTGAGGATCATATCCTGTTCTTCGCTTATTCCATTAAAGCGAACACAGATCATTGCCCATGCATTGGAATACATTTCAGATCGTAAAGTCATCTGGACCCATATTGGTGATGGCACAGAAATGAAGTCTATTAAAGAGGTCGTGGCGAGATTACCATCAAACATAGAAGTAAACTTGCCTGGCTGGGTGAATAGTAAAGATGTTACCACGTATTATAGTGATAAATGTGTTGATCTGTTTATCAACGTGAGTGAAACAGAAGGAGTTCCGGTATCCATTATGGAAGCGATGGCTGCAGGTATCCCGAGCATGGCTACCAATGTTGGGGGAGTCTCTGAAATTGTGGACAATAGCAATGGTGTCTTGTTGAACCCGGATATCACAGCTGAAGAGCTGGCCAATCAAATCCGTGATTTTGGACGCCTTAATGATGATGAAATAGCTTCCATGAGAACTTCTGCTTTGGCAACTTTTAGTGGAGAATATGAAGCAAGGTCAAATGCTCAGAAGTTATCGCAAACCCTAATTCAACTGATGAAATGATAGCAATTATTAATTATGGTATTGGCAATCTGGCATCCGTGCGCAATATGCTCAGGAAGGTTGGAGAATATGATGTTGAGATCACGAAGGAGGTCGATACCATACAAGCTGCAGATAAACTGAT
Source organism: Bacteroidetes bacterium UBA6063 (assembly GCA_002428905.1). Taxonomy (GTDB): domain Bacteria; phylum Bacteroidota; class Bacteroidia; order NS11-12g; family UBA9320; genus UBA987. The sequence continues at coordinate 3,781 of DIYD01000071.1, forward strand.
CTTACCTGGAGTAGGTAAGTTTGATTATGGAATGCAACGATTGAACGAGTCGGGACTGGTTGAACCACTCTCTACGATGGTGTTGGAAGATAAGAAACCCATTCTTGGGATTTGCCTTGGTGCACAATTGATGACCAGGAGTAGCGACGAGGGTAAGCTTCCCGGATTAGGCTGGGCAAAAGGCAAAACAGTTGCCTTTGATCGGTCAAAATTATCAGATAGCGATAAGGTTCCTCATATGGGCTGGAATTATACACTTCCTGCCAAAAAAGTTGACCTGTTCGAAAGCATGCATGCGAATCCAAGGTTTTATTTCGTTCACTCGTATCATCTTGAAATGGACGACAAATCCGATGTCTGGTTAACCACAGAGTATGGTTACGACTTTTGCTCTGCATACCAACATGAAAACATATTTGCCTGTCAATTCCACCCTGAAAAGAGTCACAAATTTGGGATGAAACTCATGGAAAATTTTGTTGCCTTATGAAACCCATTAGAAAGCGTGTAATTCCCGTCTTATTGCTTCACAAGGGTGGTTTATATAAGACCCGTAAATTTGGGAAACCAGTTTATGTTGGAGACCCTATAAATGCGGTTCGTATATTCAATGAAAAAGAAGTGGACGAACTTGTTCTTCTCGACATAGATGCATCTAAAGAAAAGCGTGGGCCTAATTACGACAAAATCAGTGATATAGTCAGTGAAGCGTTCATGCCGGTGGCCTATGGAGGTGGAATTACGAGCCTTAAACACGCCGAGGAATTATTCTTCAATGGTATTGAAAAAGTTGTACTGAACACCGTATTGTTTACTTCACCGAATTTAATAACAGAAATTGCGGAACGGTATGGTTCACAAAGTGTCATTGCTTCTATAGATATCAAGAAGAATTTGTTTGGAAAAATAAAGGTCTATCAACATGCTATAAGTTCGAATAATTCTAAAGATATGGTTACTTTAGCGCGCGAATTTGAGGCCTTGGGCGCAGGTGAGATAATGCTGAACTCAGTGGACGGTGACGGGACATATTCCGGTTACGATTATGCCAGTTTGAAAGCTGTG
>DIYD01000339.1 GCA_002428905.1 Bacteroidetes bacterium UBA6063
ATTTCGTTCCGTTCCCAAAAGGCATCTATTCCTTGTGCGGAACCGGGCATTACGAATACGGTAACTGGCACCGTACTACAATGGTACCACAAGCTGTTAACGCTCTGGTTTCTACACTTTACCTGCCCAATGAGCCACTATTTCTTACACAATCAGACTACCCGTCTATAGGCTACCCAAATAAACCAGGTACTGGCAGTATACCCGCCAAAAGAAGAGATGCCGATAAAAAGAAAACCGTCGATTACGATTTCGATATCATATTAGGGCTTCAATTCAAAACATTTGAAGTACACGAAGATGAAGACGGTGCCGTACTCGTTTGGACAACCAATACCCTTGACGAATGTGAATCTTTTCAAGTATACCGCATGGATCAGGATGGTGTTTCTAAAATTGACGAGATCGGCTGTGCTGGAAAGCCCAATAAAGACATTGTTTACGTGGACTACAATGTAGACCGAAGCATCAGGTCTACACAGTATTTCATTCGACACATGGACGTGTTTGGTGAAGCAATTGATTCGGATACCGCTCAACTTTTCCCGAAAAACGTTGGTATTCAAACCGGAGTTTCTAAGGACCGGGTTTTGCACTTTAGTGAAACCATTACGGGACTTAAACTGTATTCGATTGCCGGAAATTTAATGACACAGCAGTATTTTGAAGATCGTCGATTTCAGCTTCCATCTGACTTATTACCAGGCATTTATGTTGTGGAGCTTACCGCACTTACGGGTGAGGTGTCGCGAAATAAAATCGGAATATACTAGTTATTTCTGCGCCTTATAATAGAGCCAACCGGCTACAAACGAAAAGGCAATGTTCGGTGTCCATACGGCCAATACGGGATGCATAGACCCCTTGGTTCCCATGGAGTTAAAGAATTGAATGACAAACAGGTAAAAGAAACTGATCAGAATCCCTTTGGCCAGGTTCTTCCCTACTCCCCTTCGCACCTTGGCTGACGACACGCATACGCCTATGAAAGTCAGCACAAGCATGGCAAACGGACTTGCATAACGCCGCTGTTTTTCCGTTTCATAGAAAAAAGCATTGGACGTGCCTCGCATGTTTTCTAACTCGATATACTGGTCGAGCTCCTTCATGTTAAACGACTGCACATCTTCCTGTCGTCTGAAAAAATCTTCCGGATCAAAAGGTACCAGGGTATCGATGTACGCACCTGAGATTAAATCCTCTGTACCGTCCAGCTTAAACTCACGAATCCGATAGTTGGTAATCCGCCATTTCTGAGCTTCTTCGTTCCAGCGTATCTTATCACCGAATAACCTCGATTTCAGTACACCGTCTTCTACATGTTCTAGCTGAATTCGATATCCAAAGCTATCCAGGTAGTTGTAGCTCTGTAACGACATGATCATTCCAGGGCGTATCTGTTGTTTGATGTTCTGCTTATAGTTGTGTTTAAGGTTCCGAATATTTCTGTTTTCAAACTCTACCCTATTCTTATCCGACCGTGGGATAATCCATGCATTTAAGCTGAATGAAAATGCACCAACAATTAATGCTGCCAGCATATACGGTCTCAATATGCGCAAGTAGGAAACGCCACCGGCTAATATGGCCACCATTTCGGATTTGTCTGCCAGTTTTGAAGTAAAGAAGATGACCGAAATAAAAACGAAAATCGGGCTAAACAAATTCAGTAAGAAAGGGACAAAGTTGAGGTAGTAATCGAAGATAATATCGTTGAGCGGTGTTTGTTTCTCAACGAAATCATCGATTTTCTCCGCCACATCGAAGACGATGATAATAATGGTAAACAGCCCTAATGTAAGCGCGAAGCTCCCAAGGAATTTACGAATGATATACCAATCGACTTTCTTCAGCATGGCTAAACTTACTCCATTTTGTTCTTAGCACTTTTTAATGCAGCTAAGAACATGGTTGACATAGCGTCGCACTCCGAGATAAGTGGTTGAAGGATTTCTTTTTTATCCAGAATCCCATCGTCCAATATAAGTTGAAGCCAGAAGCCACAACCGTTACAACTGTCAACCGCCTTACTCAAACGTTCTACAAACACCTCGCCTAGTTGACCCTTCATTAATCCTCTGGTACGGATACCAAGATCAGAAGAATGTCGAACCAGCTCCACACGTGCGAAGGTTGCCATTTGATTGTCGTGCGGCAAAACCTGAGATACTTTCAGGCAAGCTTTGGCCAGGGTATTTGTGCGTGTATATATTTCTGATGGATTCATATTATAATCTATTGGTGATTTGCTTCATAGTTTTTGTCTTCCATTCACTAAAGTCTCCGGCTAAAATGTGCTTTCGCGCTTCGCGAACCAGCCACAAATAAAAGGTCAGATTGTGCTTACTTGCAATTTGTGCTGCCAGATGTTCCTTACAAATCGTTAAATGGCGCAAATAGGCTTTAGAGTAATTGGGTGTAATATCTTCATCGATGCAGCTAAAGTCGTTCTCCCAGCGCTTATTCTTGATGTTTATTATACCGTTTTTGGTAAAAAGCTGGCCATTACGGGCATTTCGGGTAGGCATCACACAATCGAACATATCAATTCCCAGTGCAATGCATTCCAACAGGTTGGCTGGTGTTCCTACACCCATTAGATAACGCGGTCTATCGCCTGGCAATATGCCACAAACGAGATCAGTCATGGCATACATATCTTCATGCGGTTCACCTACACTCAAACCACCAATAGCATAACCATCAGCCGTTTTTGATGCAATATACTCGGCGCTTTGCTTACGTAATTCGGGATATACGCTGCCCTGAACGATCGGAAACAAGCTCTGATCGTGGCCATACTTTGGCTCTGTGCGATCCATTTGTTCAAAACAACGGTCTAACCATCGATGTGTCATGCGCATTGAGTTGGCGGCATATTCAAACTCACATGGGTAGGGTGTGCACTCGTCAAATGCCATAATGATGTCGGCACCAATTGAACGCTGAACGTCAATGACGTTTTCCGGGGTAAAGAGGTGCTTAGATCCGTCAATATGACTTTTAAACACCACGCCCTCTTCTTTTATCTTTCGTTGATCTGATATGGAATACACCTGATATCCCCCACTATCGGTTAAGATGTTTCGATCCCAGTTCATAAACTTATGCAAACCACCTGCTTGTTCAAGGAGTTCCACACCTGGGCGCAGAAATAAATGATAGGTATTTCCGAGAATTATGGGCGCGTTTATATCTTCTCGAAGACTCTCCTGATTGACGGCTTTCACCGTCCCCTGAGTGCCCACGGGCATAAATATGGGGGTTTCGATCGCACCATGAGGGGCGTCTAACACACCTGCACGCGCTGAAGACTTATCGTCTTTCTTTTGTAGGGTAAACTGCATGAAAACTATCCTTCAAAATGAAGAAAGAACTGAACCAGTTTAGGTGACATTCTAGACAGTGATGAGGCATAGATGAATTCATCGGGTACCAGTGAATTCCCTAAACCATTACTAATTCTGATTTCAGGCGAAAACTTGAAGAACTCGTAATACAAATCAAGACCCGCACCTACATCGTAGCTAAACGTTGCCGGATAAAGTGCCACGATGGGCTTTGTGTTGCTTCGTTCCGTTTCAATATCGGAGGCGAAATCATAGCGATACGTGGCCCCTCCAACCCAATAAAATCGTTTATTGTGGTTTCGCTTCGATTTATACTTGATCTGCAACGGAATTTCCATATAAGTTGAGTTTATCTTGGCCGTCTCAATATTTCCTCCTCTGAAATTATATTGCAAATGGCGTTCAACAAACTGAATGTTTACCATGGTTCGGAAATCGAAGTACTCGGCAATCTTAACGTTCATGATTCCCCCCACACCAAAACCAGGAAAACTGTTGGTTTGGATGGTTTGAATGGTATCATTGTTCATGAAATCACTGGCTGTCGTGTATTTCAACTTTCCATAATTACCAATAATGGAGAATCCGAAGTGCAACCTGTGTAAATCATACGTAGGATTGATCTCCTGTGCATGACCAATATTGGCCAACACCATTATCAGCCCCAACAGGCCACTTTTTAGGAACGTTTTATTATTTAACGCCTTCATAAATTGAACTAATTCCAAAACTTAAACGTGTAGATGCTACTTTATTGTACCCACATTCGCTTAAAATTTTCAAAAAC
>DIYD01000101.1:0-3192 GCA_002428905.1 Bacteroidetes bacterium UBA6063
ACTTCTTTATGTACGGTGTTTATACGATAAAAGAAGGAATATACCCGTTCTCTTCGCCGACATTGGTAAGTGAGAAGTTCGATTTACGCGAGGGCGGTCAGGTAATATGGAATGGAGATCCGTACAATGCCAAGATAAACCTGCAAGCCGCAGTGTCGAGGAACCGCGCAAAGCCAGCTGATTTGATGCGTGGATTGGTGCAGGATGGTAGCGATTACAGCGACAATATTAAAATGAATGTAATCCTTAACCTGCAAGGAGATTTGTTTAGTCCGGAGATCACCTTCGACTGGGAGTTCCCAGATCAGGTTAGTGTAACCCGACTGAGTGAGTTCAATACACTCGTGAAGAAAGTAGAAGCGGATCCGGACGAGTTGAACCGTCAGGTTTTCTCGTTACTCACGTTTGGATCGTTCTCCCCGGCATCCGATTATGGTTTAGGAATCAATACCCCGGCAACAGGTGATTATAGAGATATTGTAAGTTCGAGTATTGGTAACTTCTTGTCGAACCAGGTAAACAATTGGATATCAGAGTACGATAAAAACTGGGAATTTGGTGTAGATTACCTAACCGGTAGTGGTATATCCGATCAGGAAAGGGCTGAGCTGATTTTCTCAGCGCGTCGGAAGTTGTTAAATGATCGTGTGGAGTTGGCGGTGGATTACAGCGCAGTAAACAACAGCAACATCAAACCCTATACGGTTGACCTGGTTTACAAGGTGAAAAAGGATGGCTCTCTGAAGTTAAAGGCCTATCACAAGTTGGCGAATGACCCTACCTTAGGTGATGTATCGAACGTGGCCACCACCGGAGTGGGATTCTACTTCAGGCAGCAGTTCAATCGAATTCGACTTCGGAGAAAACAGATTAAGCCGGAATAGAAAGCTTTTTCGAAACAGCAATAGCGAGCAATATCCATCCAAGAATAAAAGACAAGCCACCCAATGGCGTAATCATGCCTAGTTTCGAAATTCCGGTAGCTGTGAGCGCATACAACGATCCCGAGAACAGGATAATGCCGATGATAAATGCATAACCACTGTATGTCAAGAGCTTCGATTGGCCGTAATACATCAAGATTCCTACTGCCAACAAAGCGAATACGTGATAAAACTGATAGCGAACCGCTGTCTCAAACACCTGAACTTTATCAGATTTTACAAGAAAGTCATGTAAGGCATGTGCTCCAAAAGCCCCAAGAGCAACACCAAGCGCACCAAAGATTGCTGCCGAAGTAAGAACTACTTTTTGCATCTTAGCGAAGCTTCTTTTTGTAGATTGGCACCGTGCTGCACGGTTCACCAAACATGATGCTCTTAACCACAGGGCTAAGCAGGTTGGTTATTTCCACATACGCCCCAATGGGTACGTCGTAGTTGCTGCATCCTTTTATTACGACTCTTTTGTCGGTAAACTCGTCGACATTAATCGCTTCTAATCTTTTTTGAATGATGTTTTGTTGAAGTGCGTCCTTTGATCCGAAGAACACTTCCGAAGCTATACCGGATAGTTTGTTGGCAACCAGCATATAGGCCCAGGTAGGAACAATAGCATCGGCAGTACAGAATAGTGCAACATGCTTTCCTTCATATTGATTCCAGTCGTTTTCCTTTATAAAGGTCCGGAAATCTCGCTCTTTTAATATAAGACCCTGAAAAAGGTGGTCTTTCATATCGAACTCCACTACATCCGTGGTGTCGAAGTATTCTTCAAGGTTAAACGTAATTAACCCGCTTTGTGCTACCTTATTTACAATTTCTTCCATTAGTCTACGCGACTTATTTTTAATGCGTTTGTTCTGGATTTGGATTTAATTGGCATACTGGCTGTATGTACGGCCAAATCACCCTTACGCATCAGGTTCTTCTCTTTTAAAATAGCAAGTACGTCACTCATTGTATCGTCTGTACTGTCCATCTTATCGTAATAGAACACATGAATGTTCCATACAAGGTTTAACAATCGGAATATCTTTTTGTTGCTGGTGAAGATAAACACGTTGCATTTTGGTCGATAACTCGCAATCTTAAATGCCGTGTAACCCGATTGGGTCATGGATATAATTGCGCTCGCCGAAATATTCTCACTAATCTGTACTGCAGAGTAACATATTTGATCCGACAAAAACGTTGGAGAAGACTTAGAGGGTTTCTTGCCTTTGTGGTAAATGTCCCAACCCGTTTCCGTCGATTGAACAATCTTTAATACTGCTTTTACTGCTTCAACCGGATGCTTACCTACCGAGGTTTCTGCACTCAACATTACAGCATCGGCGCCGTCCATAACGGCATTGGCTACATCACTTGCCTCCGCACGTGTTGGTCGTGGGTTCTTGATCATACTCTCCATCATTTGCGTGGCAATGATTACCGGCTTAGAGTGATCAATACATCGTTCAACAATTTTCTTTTGCAACATTGGCACTTGCTCCATTGGAAGTTCAACTCCAAGATCACCACGAGCTACCATTACGGCATCGGTTTTCTTCACAATGGATTTGATGTTTTGAATGGCTTGTGGTTTTTCTACCTTAGCTATTACACGTGCAGTGCCTCCCAGTGCTTGGATGCGCTGCTTTAAATCGGTTACATCTGAACCACGTCGAACAAACGACAGGCCAATCCAGTCTACCTGGTTCGCTACGGCAAATTCCAAATCCAAAATGTCTTTTTCGGTAAGACTGGGCATGCTGATTTCGGTACTCGGCAGGTTAAACCCCTTTTTCGAAGTTAATGGGCCACCATGCACTACTTCAGTTTCGATGGTATGGTCATCCAATACCCCGGTTACCGTTAAGAAAATATTGCCATCGTCGATAAGGATTTCATCGCCTTTACGGATTTCCATCGGAAGCTCGGGGTAGTTCACAAATATCTTGTGTGCATCGCCTAAACATTCATCGGTGGTCACCAGTACTTTGGAACCCGACCTCAAGGTGGTGTTTTCTGCAATTTCACCAACCCGCAGTTTTGGCCCCTGTAGATCTCCCAGAATGGAGATATTCAGGCCCATTTCGCGGTTGAGCGTCTTTATATTATTAATGGTCTCCAGGTGGGTCTCGTGATCGCCATGCGAGAAATTGATGCGACACACGTCAACACCCTGTTCAATGATCTCGCGCAACATTTCTATGTCGGATGTGGCCGGGCCAATAGTAGCGATTATTTTAGTCTTGTTGTTTCTCATATA
>DIYD01000101.1:3244-7837 GCA_002428905.1 Bacteroidetes bacterium UBA6063
GTCTTGTTGTTTCTCATATATATAAGCGGCTCACTCTAAATTCAACACCTGCCGCGTTTCGTGCTTAATCATGTTCTCTTTAACTTCAAAACAAAAGTCTACAAAACTAGTTTTTGAAATGTTTTCCACACTTAATTGAAACGTTAATGAATGATTGGTCTCGATGAGAAAGACATCCACATTTTTCAACTCCGGAGCCAGTAAACTGTCCACACCTCTATTTTTAACAAGGGTATAATTGGTTTCGGCTTCAATATCTTCAAAGGTGTAGCGTGGCCAATATTGCACCTCATTGTTAATTTCTGACTGCAAATCGGAGTCGCGTGTAAACTCAATGTTAAGTTGCTCAATTAGGTTCCAGGTAAGTTGAGCGAAAGGCTTGGTGCTGACAATGCCATAAATGCGATTATCAAAGACATCTGTTTCCTTTAGAATGTGCCGTTTCAACCTTAGACTTTTAGTTACGTCAAAATTAAGAGGGTAAATATTTTACTTGTGTTTTTTGATGAAAAAAATGTTCTTTGCAGCCTTAACGACTTAATAAAGTAATAACAATGTCAGAAATTGCAAAAACAGTAACCGGCATCATCGTTGAAAAGCTTGGTGTTGAAGAATCAGAAGTAACACTAGAAGCGAGTTTCACAAACGACCTAGGCGCTGATTCACTTGACACAGTGGAATTGATTATGGAATTCGAAAAGGAGTTCAACATTGCTATTCCAGATGAGCAAGCTGAGAAAATTGGAACAGTAGGAGAGGCTGTTTCGTACATCGAGGAACACACAAAGTAATTGTCGTTCATGCAATTCAAGAGAGTTGTAGTAACGGGTATCGGAGCACTAACACCTATCGGTAATTCCAAGGATGAGTATTGGGAGAACCTGGAAAAGGGTGTTAGTGGGGCCGATAGAATTACCCGTTTTGACCCGGAGAACTTCAAAACACGTTTTGCGTGTGAGGTGAAGAACTTCAATGTCGCTGATCATTTAGACCGTCGGGAACACCGACGAATGGACCCTTATACGCATTACGCAATGGTTGTGGCCAAAGAAGCAATGGAAGACGCTGGTCTTGCTTCAGGAGAAAGCCACGATCCAGACCGTTCAGGTGTAATCTGGGGTTCAGGAATTGGAGGATTACATACGTTGTTAAATGAGACCAGAGCCTATTTAGAAGGGGATGGTATGCCACGTATCAGTCCATTCTTTATTCCTATGATGATTTCAGATATAGCCAGTGGTTATATCTCCATGAAATATAATTTCAGAGGCCCAAACTTTACAGCAGTAAGTGCTTGTGCCTCATCAAATAATGCCATTATGGATGCCTTTACCTATTTGCGAATGGGTAAGGCCGATGTTATGATCACAGGTGGCTCTGAAGCTTGTGTGAATGAGTTGGCTATGGGTGGGTTTAATTCCATGAAGGCTTTAAGCGATCGTAACGACGATCCGAAAACAGCAAGTCGTCCGTTTGATAAAGACAGAGACGGTTTTGTTTTGGGAGAAGGTGCAGCCGCTTTAGTGCTCGAGACGTTAGAACATGCTCAGGCAAGAGGTGCGCATATCTATTGTGAGATTGCTGGTGGTGGATTATCTGCTGATGCCCACCATATTACTGCTCCACATCCGGATGGACTGGGTGCGAGTAATGCAATGAAGTATGCTTTGGAGGATGCAAATCTAGGGCCAGACGCAATTGATTATGTGAATGTTCACGGTACATCTACTCCGCTGGGTGATGTAGCTGAAACAAAAGCGATTCAATCGGTATTTGGTGACCATGCATATGATTTAAACATCAGTTCTACGAAGTCGATGACAGGCCATTTGTTGGGTGCGGCTGGTGCCGTTGAAGCTCTTGCTTGTATATTGGCTATATGTAAAGACATCGTTCCACCAACCATCAACCATTTTACGGATGATGAAGCATTCGATCCGAAGTTAAACTTTACCTTTAACAAGGCACAAAAACGTGAAGTACGTGCTGCCTTGAGTAATACGTTCGGATTTGGTGGTCATAACGTGTCTCTCATTATGAAGAAATTTCAGGCTTAACTAAACGCCTATGTCAGTCCCTTTTCTTGCCAATAAAAGCGATCGAAAGCAACGGGCAAGAATTAAAGATTTAATTGGTTTTGCACCAAGGAATCTGGAATTGTACAAAAAAGCGTTTCGTCATCTGTCAGCTTCAGAGAAGATTCAATTTACCAGTGTTAAGAACAGTAACGAGCGCCTGGAGTTTCTGGGTGATGCCGTGCTTGACATGGTTATCGCTGAAATCGTATTCAAGAAGTTTCCATTTAAAGGAGAAGGCTTCCTAACGGAGGTGCGAAGTAAGATTGTAAGTCGACGGCAGTTAAGCACAATGGCCCTCAAAATCGGTTTACCTTCCTTTATTGAAGCGGAACATGTATTGTCTAAAAACAGGCATGTGATGAGTTCGTTAGCTGGTAATGCCCTAGAAGCATTGGTTGGTGCTATATACCTGGATAAAGGATATAGAGCCACCAAGAAATTCGTTTATAAGAAATTGTTGAAGCCGTACATTGATTTGGACGATATTCAAAACCTCCATATCAATTATAAGAGTCTTGTAAACCAGTGGGCACAGAAGAACAAAAAGAAACTCGAGTTCAATGTTCTGGTGGATAAAAACGAAGCGAAAAACGGCAAGTTCAAGATCGCGTTGATCATCGATGGCAAAGAAGTGTGTACATCGGAGAATTATTCGAAGAAGAATGCGGAAAAGGCCTGCTGCGCAAAGGCTGCTGATATCCTGGGCTTGACTCCCCAGGATTAATCTGTAAACATCACGTTGGGAAACACGGAAAGCCATGAATCATCACGGCTTAAAGTAACAGTCAGTACTGTTGTTGTGTGATGACTAATCTAATCGAATTTCATCATGCTCACCCGAAACTAGTTCGATACAGTTCGGATCGTCAAATCGGATGACATAGTCGCCGTTGTAAATAACCTCGCCGTTCTTGTGGGTGATTAACAACTCTAAGGTTGCTTCTTCGCCAAGATCAAAGCTCGACTCGGCAGTGCCGTCAACTATGGTGATTTCCTTACGTGTAAGATTGTGTACGAACTTTAAGGTGTCAGACGTACTTTTCTTAATGCTTACAACGCTTTCTACCTGATCAAAGCTACCGGTAAACGGAACGGTTACACCGTGATTAAGTATGCCAGGCAGTTCATCTTCCATACAAGATGTAAATAAAAAGGATAGCCCTACGGCTAAAATTGCAATAAATCGTGTTTTCATAATGAAGTGATGTTTACTACCTTAATCGATCAACGTCGAAAAAAGTTACATGCATCACCTGCCACGATTTGGACAATCGATGAAACCGATGTAGAACAGGATGGAGGACCTAGACGTCCCAGGCTTCGAACAAGCGTGTGATCATCTTGTTCTCTTCGTTGGAAACTTCATTGTCGGCGCGAACCAATTGCATGGCAAAGCGCAAAAAGTCGGTTCGCTCTTCGGCCGTACTTTCCGTATAGAAATCCTGAGCCAGCATCTTTAATTCTTCTTCGTATTTGTCTGGAGACAAGTTGCTTAATTCATCGGCTGCAGTTTCCAGATTACTACCGAATGGGAAGGTTTTTTTGATGTAATCTATGATAACTGTTCCCTCGCGTGCGTCAAAATCGCCATCAGCTTCTGCGAGAATGGATAGCATTAAATAACCGGATACGTCTTTATTGAACCGTGCTTTGTACATTGTTAAAGAATTTGATACAAGTTTATTTATTTTTGGCTCAATATGAAATCAAAACAACGTCTCCTTTTTGTGATTTTTAGCATGGCGTTTCTTGCTGGTAATGCGAATGCACAGTTCTTCAAGGCCAGACTCTTACCCGGGTTTACCTTTAGCCAAATTGATGGCGACCATATTGCTGGTTACAATAAGGTTGGTATTAATGCGGGTATTGGAGTTTATCATGAGTTAAACCCACAATCGTCGGTAGGTTTTGAAATTGCATTCGCGCAAAAAGGAAGTCGTTTAGTGAATGATCCGGACGCTGCGATACAACCCATTTTTATCATCAAATCATCGTACATAGAGTTTCCCCTGGTGTATGAGTTTCGAATTAAGTCGATTGACGCCATTTATGTGCATACCGGATTGAGTGTTGGAGCGAATATAGGAGGAACTATTGATGATGGTTTTCGAGTAGATCAGGCTAATTTTAATGCTATTGAGGCTGCTTTTCTTTTAGGTGCAGCATATCGGTTTAATGATAAGTTTGCTTTTAAAGTAAGACACGGCTATTCCATTAACCGAATAGGGTTGAACTTCCCAAACTCACGGCGCATCTTCAACCGTGTTGGCATGTACAACCGTTTGTTTACAATAGGTGTGGAATTTTTACTAAACCCGAAATAATTCTATCTCCAGCCGGTGTGAACTGCTGTGAGCCCTACAGTCATTAAATCGGAGTAATTCGATCGAATGACGGAATTGTTGAAGCTTGTTGACCCGATTTCCAGAGAACGAACGGATTCTTCCGATACATAACCTATTGCACCCCCACGCGTGAATCGCGCGGTGAGTTCCAGTTTGAAGTTGTCACTGAA
>DIYD01000219.1 GCA_002428905.1 Bacteroidetes bacterium UBA6063
ACAAGTTCCTTTTTGGTTTATTAAAAACGTTGCCAATTATTCTGGTTTCCTACATTGTGGGTCTTGGAATAGAATTGGCATTTTGTCAGGCCAAAGGCCACCCAATTAACGAAGGATTCCTGGTTTCAGGTATGTTAATACCATTGGTACTACCTCCTGATATTCCATTATGGACAGTTGCTGTTGCTACAGCATTTGCCGTAATCATTGGAAAAGAGGTATTTGGTGGTACTGGTATGAACATCTTGAATCCAGCGTTAACTGCGCGTGTATTCCTATACATTGCTTACCCAGTAGAAATGGCGGGTAACATATGGGTATCTGGAATAAAAGACGGGGCTGTTGACGCAGCATCCGGAGCTACGGCTCTTGGTGTACTCGGTGGATCTGATGCGGAAGCAGCAGCAAATTACTCTGTAGATACCTACAATGCATTTATGGGATTAATTCCCGGGTCGATTGGTGAAACATCGGCACTGATGTGTTTAATTGGTGCGGTTATTTTAATCGTAACCGGTATTGGGAGCTGGAGAATCATTCTTTCTACTGTTTTAGGTGCATTGGGTATGGGATTGATACTAAATGCGGTTGGAGGCAATCCTTACTATGATCTGCCTGCTTACCAGCACCTAATCGTTGGTGGTTTTGCTTTCGGAGCCGTATTTATGGCAACCGACCCTGTTTCTGCGGCGCAAACTAACAGAGGCAAGTGGATCTACGGTGCCTTAATTGGTGTGTTAACCGTATTAATTCGAGTATTTAACCCGGCATATCCAGAAGGAATCATGTTCGCGATCTTATTCATGAACGTTATGGCTCCTTTAGTAGATAATTATGTCGTTAAGTCTAACATTAAAAGAAGATTGAATCGTGTCAAAGTTGGATAAAAATTCAGCCGGATATATTTTCGGCTTCGCATTAGCAATCATTTTGGTTTGTGGCGTATTGCTTTCTGTTGTGTCAGGGGCTTTAGCCGAAAAACAGTATGAGGCAAGAGAGCTTGAGCGAAAGACCTTCATCTTAAAGGCAGCGCTCGGAAATGAAATCGCAGAAATGGACGGCGAGAAAGTGAAGGCCATGTATGAAAGCCGTGTAAAAGAGTCGGTTATTGGCGTTGACGGAAACGTTAAAGAAGGTATTGCGGTTACTTCGATTGTTCTCAAAAAAGAATATAAAAAATTAGAAAAAGACGGTACACCACGTGCTGGTGAGGATGTAAACCTTCCGGTTTATGAGATTCTCGGTGAAGACAAAACTTCTGTAGAATATTATGTGTTACCTACATACGGATTTGGCCTTTGGGACAACATCTGGGGTTATGTAGCATTGCAAAAAGACTTGAACACGATTCAGGGCGTTGTACTCGACCACAAAGGGGAAACACCAGGTTTGGGCGCACGTATTACAGAAGACAAGGTTCAGTCGAGATACCAGGAAAACAAAACCCTTTTTGATGGCGCCGAATTGGTGTCGATTAAGATGATGAAAGGGGAAGGAAATGATTATTCATCCAACCAACATGCCGTTGACGGTATGTCTGGAGCTACACTTACTGCAGATGGTGTGAACGCCATGATGAAGAATTATATGAAATTGTATCTATCATTCATTAACTCAAAGAAAAGCTAAGATGAGTACAGAAACACAAGCGGTAGAAAACGTTGAGGTAAAGGAAAGAGAACCTTTATTCTCAAAGAAAAATAGAAAACTGATTAACAACCCTTTGGATGCCGACAACCCGATTACGGTTCAGGTACTTGGGGTGTGTTCAGCACTTGCGGTAACCGTAAGTTTAATACCAACACTTGTAATGTGTATCTCGGTATTGTTTGTATTGATCTTCTCAAACCTGGCTATTTCGGTAATGCGAAACGTAATCCCAGGCCGTATTCGAATCATCGTGCAGCTTTTGGTTGTAGCAACACTGGTGGCCATAGTTGACCAGGTGTTACAGGCATATGCATATGATGTATACAAGTTAATCACGGTATTCGTAGGTTTGATCATCACCAACTGTATCATTATGGGGCGTTTAGAGGCCTTCGCGTTAGCGAACAAGCCCTGGCCTGCATTCCTTGATGCAGTGGGTAACGGTTTAGGTTATGCAGTAATCCTTATTCCGGTAGCTTTCTTTAGAGAGCTCTTTGGTAGCGGATCTTTATTAGGCATCAACATTCTAGGTGAAAACTATCCGGGTAATGGTGTTATGATGAGTCCGGTAGGAGCTTGTATCGTATTAGGTTTAATTATTTGGTTCCAACGCGCTAGAAACGGTTATACCGAAGAAGCATAATAGCAACAAAAGAATAGAGATATGTTAGAGAATTATTTAAACATCGGACTTCGGTCAATCTTTGTTGACAACATGATTTTTGCCTATTTCTTAGGCATGTGTTCATACCTGGCAGTATCAAAGAAAATTGGAACTGCTGTGGGGTTAGGTGCGGCTGTAACTTTTGTGTTATTAATGACTGTACCATTGAACTGGTTGGCGTACAACTATGTTATTAAGGAAGGCGCATTAGTTTGGCTAAACGATTTAGGCGTTTCTAAAGAGTTTGCCGACTTCTCAACAGTGAATTTGGAAGTACTTAAATTCATCGTATTTATCGCGGTAGTAGCAGCATTTGTGCAGTTGACCGAGATGGCGGTAGAGAAGCTTTCTCCATCGTTGTATAATGCATTAGGTATCTTCTTGCCACTGATTGCTGTAAACTGTTCTATCCTTGGTGCGGCATTGTTCTTACCAGGTAAAGAATTCTCATTCGGTCAGAGTGCGGTTTACGGTGCAAGTTCAGGAATCGGTTGGTTCCTTGCAGTAGTTGCACTGGCGGCAATTCGTGAGAAGTTGAGCTATTCAGACGTACCGAAACCATTACGTGGGTTAGGTATCACGTTTATAACCGTAGGCCTGATGGCTTTTGCCTTTTTGAGTTTTATTGGATTTAAAATACCATTTGGAGTAGAGTAACTATGTTTTTAGAAATTAACGGAGCAATCATTATTACTTCAGCCATTGTATTGGCTGTAATCGTACTGTTGTTGGTTTTAATGCTTCAGGTGGCTGCCAAAAGATTGGTTAACCAGGGCGATGTTAAGATCAACATCAACGGAGAAAAAGATATTGAGGTAGCTGCCGGTACAACGTTGCTAAATACGTTGACCGATCAGTCTATCTTCTTGCCGTCTGCTTGTGGTGGAGGTGGAACCTGTGCCATGTGTAAATGCCAGGTATTCGAAGGTGGGGGAGATATTCTTCCAACCGAAACTGGTCACATCAAGCGTGGTGAGCAAAAAGAAAACTGGCGTTTAGCGTGTCAGGTAAAGGTGAAAAACGACATGAAGATCGGTATTCCAGAAGAGATCTTCGGTATCAAAAAATGGGAGTGTGAGGTTGTTAAGAACTACAACGTGGCATCTTTCATCAAAGAGTTTGTCGTTAAGCTTCCTGAAGGCGAAATACTGGACTTTGAAGCTGGGGGCTATATCCAGATTGACGTACCTAAGGTAGTTGTTGATTTTAAGGATATCGACATTGAAGCACACCCGGAATTGGTGGCTCTAGGTCGTGACCCTATGGACTTCAAATCAGAGTGGGACAAGTTTGGTTTATGGGATTTGAAGATGGTGAATGATGAACCAATCTTCCGTGCCTATTCAATGGCCAACCACCCTGCTGAGGGTAATATCGTAATGTTAAACATTCGTATTGCAACCCCTCCATGGGATAGAAAGAACAACAAGTGGATGGATGTTAATCCAGGTATTTGTTCTTCTTACGTATTTAGCCGTAAACCAGGTGACAAAGTAACGATTTCAGGACCTTATGGTGAGTTCTTCATCAAAGAGACAGAATCGGAAATGTTATACATCGGTGGTGGTGCTGGTATGGCGCCGATGCGTTCGCATTTGTTCCACTTATTCCATACGTTGAAAACAGGCCGTAAGGTGACCTATTGGTATGGTGGTCGTTCAAAGCGCGAATTGTTCTATCTGGATCACTTCCGTAAGATTGAAGAGCAATTCCCGAACTTCAAGTTCTTCGTGGTACTTTCCGAGCCATTACCAGAAGATAACTGGCAGGAAAAAGCCGACCTTGAATCGGATGGTGATGGTTTTACCGGATTTGTTCATCAGGCTGTAATTGATCAGTACCTAACCAAGCACGACGCTCCAGAAGATATCGAGTTCTACTTCTGTGGACCTCCATTGATGAACCAGGCAGTTCTGAAAATGGTAGACGATTGGGGTGTGCCACCTGAAAACGTTTCTTTTGACGATTTCGGAGGGTAATAAAATGATTATCAAATCTTTAAATAAGAAAAAAGGCAGTATCATCTGCCTTTTTTTTGTCCTTGTTTTTGCAGGATGTAACCCTACACAACAAGCAGATCATACCGTAAATAAACTAGCTGGTAATGCATTAGGTACCACGTATCATATTACGTATTTAGGCGACGAAATACCTGGAATTCAAGATCAAATCGGTCGTTTGATAACGGAGTTTAATGCAAGTTTGTCTACGTACGATACGACATCGCTGATCAGTAAATTCAATAACAATCAGAAGTTAGATTCACCATTAGATTCTACAGATAAGCGGATGTATTACTTCCGTGAGATGATTGCGTTATCGAAAGAAATTCGAGAAAAAACCGATGGTGCTTTTGATCCTACTGCCGCACACTTGTTCAAATTGTATTCAAGTGCGAAGAAACAAGGCGTTTTGATGGATAGTATTGCGGTTCAGGAAGCCCTGGAATATCAGGGTTTTGACAAGTTTGAGTTTACTCCCTCCTATGTCTTTAAACGCGATTCTGTAGCTCAGTTAAACTTCAATGCCATAGCCAAAGGATATTTTGTGGATTTACTGTATGACCTGTTCTCCAGTCGTCATCCATTCGGTGTTATGGTTGAAGTTGGTGGCGAAGTTCGTGTCTCAGCAAAGAACAGTACAGGAGAAGCCTGGAAAATTGGAATCAATACGCCGATGGAGAATGCACTGCCCAACACGTACTTTTCGGTGCGTGAGTTGAGCAATGAATCAATGGCAACCAGTGGTAATTATCAGAATTATTACAAGGTAGATGGTAAACTCATTGGTCATACGTTAAATCCAAAAACGGGTCAGCCCGTGATCTCAGACTTAAAGAGTGCATCCATCATACATTCCAGTTGCGCAGTAGCAGACGCATATGCCACAGCTTGCATGGTTATGGGGCTAACTAAATCAAAAGAATTAATTGAGAGTGATAAAAGCTTATCCGCGTACTTTATTTACGAAGAGAACGGTGAGCTAAACGGAATATTTGTAGATTAGATTATGGAAAACATTGTTCAGCATGTTGCCGAACGCTTTATGCGTTACGTGCAAATAGATACCCAAAGCGATCCAAACAGTACCGACTTCCCTTCAACAGCTAAGCAGTTAAACCTTAGCATGATGCTGGTAGAAGAGCTGCGAGGTTTAGGCATAGACGATGCCATTATGGATGAGTTCGGTTATGTATTTGCCACAATACCAGGTAATTCGGATAAAGAGGGAATTGAAACTATTTGTTTTTGCTCGCATGTCGATACGGCACCAGATTGCAGTGGTACCGGAGTAAAACCGATTTTACATAGTAATTATCAGGGGCAGGACATTGTGTTACCCGATGATACAAGCCAGGTAATAACTACAGATAAACACCCTTATCTCAACGAAAGAATTGGTGATGACATAATTACTGCATCCGGTACAACCCTATTGGGGGCAGACGACAAGGCAGGAGTAGCAATTATTATGGAACTTGCACGTGTATTGTGTGCAGACGTTGATGATAAGATTGTACATGGAGATATACGTATCTTGTTTACCCCGGATGAAGAGGTAGGCAGAGGTGTTGACAAGTTAGACATGGAACGTTTGAATGCGGATGTGGGCTATACGCTGGACGGAGGAACCCGGGGTTCAATTGAGGGCGACACATTTTCGGCAAATGCAATGACGGTTACATTCCACGGTATTAGTGCGCACCCTGGATATGCCAAAGGCAAAATGGTTAATGCCATGAAGGTGTTAAGTGCTTTTATGGCCGAGTTACCCGCCGATAAATTATCACCAGAGTCTACCGCAGCAAAAGAAGGTTTTGTGCACCCCTATGCAATCTCAGGCGAATTGGAACAAGCACAGGCCGAGTTTTTAATTCGTGACTTCGACACCCAAAAACTGGAAAATCATCAACAGGTACTGATCAATTTGGCGGAAAAGACAATTGCTAAGTTTCCGGGTTCCAGCTTTGAAACAAAGGTGGTGGAACAATACCGAAACATGCACGAGGTGTTGAGCAATCATCCACACATTGAAGCAAATGCCATTGAGGCAATGAAACGTGCAGGTATCACTCCTAGACCAGATAGCGTTCGAGGCGGAACTGACGGTTCTCGACTATCGTTTATGGGGTTGCCGTGTCCGAATATATTTACCGGAGAAATGGGTATTCACAGCAAACAAGAGTACGTAAGTGTTCAGGATATGGAAGCTGCGGTTAAAACGCTTATTGAACTGATTCAGATTTACGAGGAGAAGGCGTAACGGTAACGATAGGCTCAATGGCAGTGCCAATTTCAATGACAATGACAATTGTTAGTCATTCGGATATTGCACCTGTCAAACATCATCCATCAGAAATATAGCACGGATCGAAGTTTCTGACCTCAAACTAGTCCGGGAACACGATGTATGTTTTGTGAAACGCAAACAGGATAGTCCGGATTACCACTGAGTATGAATTTTCTTTTGAGTTTGAATTTATGACTGTGACCCGCCTCCATCAGGTAACTTCTCAAGATATAGAA
>DIYD01000220.1 GCA_002428905.1 Bacteroidetes bacterium UBA6063
GCGAGCATGCGATCCGGGTATTGGATTAAAAATGGACGAACTGCGAACTCACAGCTCGTAAAACGGGTGATGTATTCCATGGCCTTAACCGAGGTCTCAAATTCGTTCAGGCCATAACGCGCAATGTAGTCTGGAACAAACATATATGGCAGGGTGAGGTCGGTCCAGGGCGCACCTTTTAATCGATCAAATAAGGCGGTAAACAGAGAAGTGGTCTGTTCAAAATTAGCAGGTAGGTAGTTCCTGGCTGTAACTGAGGTGTGCGCCATGCGTTCCTTTAATTCGAGTTGTTCGAAACCGTCAGACAGAACATCACTCATGAAATTGACCTGGTCAAATGTAGGGTACAGATCCTGGATTATTTCTGCGAATTGCGCATAAAACGCTTTGGAATAAAGTTCTTTAAGTGGGGTTGGCATTGTATTCTTAGTGTTTTTGATCGAGGCGATAAATATATTCCAGAATATCCATTTGTCGGGCATTGGCGAATGCGGTGTTTTGCCCAACGCGTTGAAACGCATTTTTCTCCAATACGCGCTGAGACCCGAGGTTGTCATGGGCGGTTCTCGCAAAGACCGGACGCCTCAACTCCAGTTTCAGGAACTGATGCACTGCCTCACTGGCTATACCCTTCCTCCAATGCTGTTGGTCTACAACATACGTTAGATGTACCTCATTGTTGACCTCAAACCGGGCTATGCAACCGACCAGTGTGCTGGCAAATAAGATGCATTGTACGCTTACGGATGGTGTCGGAAGCAACCTGGTCCATTTGGCGATGTAGGCATCTCTGTTTTCCGATTCTTTTGAAGTAAAGGCCGCCATATGCAGTGAAGCCCGTTTAGCCTGGATTGCAAATAGCAGGTCCAGGTCAGGTACGGTTGCAGGGCGAAGGCTTATCTCGAGGGTATTCATAGATGCAAATATCCGGGTGGTGGTGACAGATCATGTCAGGTCTTAGGTGTGAATATGAATTATTCTACTGCCTGATGCTTACACCACGTATTGAGCAGCTCCGGCCATAGGAATTATGGCAATTCTTCGAATTTGTTTTGTATGCCTCAATGTATGGTAGACCAAATAGTGGATCAGGTCCACACCGGTCATTGTGCCCAAAACGGGGTGTTTGTGAATCCCGTTGTCAATTTTGACCTTTCCTTTCAAAATACAGCTGGTTAGATTTCGCCGTTGTTCGATGAATTGACTCAGGTGCACATCTAAACCATGGTTTGGACCAAGAGGGAGCAAGACGTCCGGAGTCATGATGTTGTGATTCTGGTCGCCCACAAGAATGGATCGAAGTGCGGATCGTCCAAAGATCTCCGAGGTAGGTGCAAAGGACTTTGCGGTGCTGCGGAGTAGATCAATAACCAATTTGTCGGTCAGATATAAGTGCTTTAAGACCTCAATAAGCGTCCATTCTTTGCCACTTTCAACGTCCAATCGCTCTACTGGAAACTTGGCAATTTCTTCAATGATCAATGCCGTGTTGGCATCGATTCTATTGGCATAAGTTTCAGAAGAAATGCGTTCAGTTTGCTGCATATGATTGAAATGAATACACCCAAATTAAACGCATGTCTAAGGCAATAAATAAGCATTTGTGATTGGTAACAGATAATGGGACGGAAAGCGACTTTCCTGAGTATAATGGGGCCGCAGCGTTCCATTTTTTTGTCGGCGAAGTGTCGGGTGCAAGTCATGAATTTTGTAGACGAATGGCACTGAACATGAATAAGTTATCCGTCATCTAATAAGTGAATAATAGTACTCGAAAAGTGAATTAACTAATCTGTAGTCCGTCTAACTTTGAGGATACAATCACATCGAAAAGTGGTACACGATTGGAATACCAACAATCGTGAAACCAGCATACTTTAGATGTGTATGCCCAAAATATAATATACACACCTACTACAAGTGTAAGGCATGCCATTTCATACCATCAAGAATTGCGTGTAATTGGGCATAAAAGAGGCTCTGGATAAGGCCGTTTCGTTCTTGTGGCGGCCTACTAGAGTTCCATACGATCTCCGGTCTATCTTTCCTTAAAAACTAACATCAACAGTTCCGACGTATTTGGTCAAATTCTGTACAACTCGTTGATTGTCAGTCGTTGGTAGGCTTGTTGTCATGGATAGGTCACCATTTCTATCGACAAACGGAGAGTGACTTTCCTACTTTACTTCTTGTCGGAACGACCATACGAGACAGGGTATTAAGGCCTATGTTCGAATTGCTCGATATGACAGGTGCATATCAAATCTCAAGAAACAAACAGTAATAAAATGAAGTACACAATTCCCTTGGTTCTGACTATAGCGTTGCTCATAGGTTGTGGACCGGAAAAAATTGAAGAAGTAGACAAAAACGAACCCGTAGATAATTTCGTAATCCATACAGTAGACAAGGTAAACATGCCATTCATTGTGAAGCACACAGGAACACATTGTTCGCCATGTGGAACCTGGGGCTGGGATATGTTTGAAGAGTTTACAACTCAATTTAAAGACGAGGCTGTGTTTATGGCATCGTACGCATATGGTAAGAACTATATCATTGATGAGGTTACAGACTATTCTACCTATTGCGACATAAAAGGCTTTCCAACGTTTACCGTAAACAACGAAAGCATGCTCAGTGACGCACGCGCGAATCAGAGCGTTAACGTACAGCAAGAGAAAGATCTTACTGTGGCGCATGCAACCAAGTTCATTAATGGAGATGTATTAGCCAATACAGCCGTGATCTATAAAATTGAAGGAGACGACCTGATTATTAAATATAAGACGCAGGCATTTTCAGATTTAAATGGGGCTGATTTACGCACTGCCATTTATGTAAATGAAAACAAGGTTGTGGGTCATCAGTCGGGTTACCCTACACCAAGTCTTGCCTCACATAAACATGTGATGCGTGCGAGCATGGATGGTAAACTGTGGGGGCGTACCGTTGGAGCATTGGGCACCAATGAAGTGAATGAAGGCGATGCAGTTATACCCATAAGCAGTGAATGGAACAGAGACAATCTGGAAGTTATTGCTGTGATTTATAATAAAACCGGTTCGGAGTACAAGGTGGTTAACGCCTCCGTAGGTGCGCTCATATCGGAGTAAGAATATTAGACTTAGTAGGTTTAGTTTTCAGTTAGAATTAACCGCCTGTCTTGTCTATAGATTTCATGGCGGGCGGTTTAAGTTAAACCTGGAAACGCTCAAGTAAATCAAACCAAAAACTCAAGCCCTTAGAACGACGTGAAGTTTACAATGGTAACATTTTGTAAACCTAGTGGCGTTGGCGAGAAATTGCTGGCGCCATTCGTTTTTCTGTTGACGTTTGTCTCTGGTTTAAAGCGTTTTAGCCGCTGTCAGGCCAATGTCAACACCAATCATCGATATGTCAGAATAAGCAAAATGAACAACTATTTATCACACTTTTTGACTCCTGCCATGTCAACCATTTTTTATCAAAATAGAATGACCTGACTTTGCCATAATAAATAAAGATAATGTGCTATTCGCTCAAACCTTATTAGACTGGAAGAGCTGGCATGAACGTAAAACTTAAAAAAAGTAAAAATGAAAAACCGTAAGAGAACATCATTGATTAATCCACTTCTAGCCGTCGGTCTGGCACTTGTTGGATTACAAGCATGTACTTCTGAAGAAATCCCTCCAACTGCAACCGACACCGAAAAGAATTTCAACACGATGCCGAAAATTGGTGACGAATTTAAGTTGCACATGTTTCTGGCTGACGACATCGATATGGAGTCTCGTTATGATGGGACAACATTTGATTATGAAACCTTGCCTGCGTATGAGGCCGACGAGGAGATCACGATTAAAGTTGAAGCAGCAAGCTCGAATTCGTACGCATCCGACTTTCCAGGTGCAGAAATCGTTACAACCAACAATTATTATGGTAGTCGGGGTCTTAGTAATCCAGACAAGAACTATCATTTCTTCACTACCTCTGATAACAAGCTAACCAAGCTTGGTCGCGTAGACGAAATGTCGGAAACAAATATCCTCGTTAACCCTTTTGGAGATAAGGATATACAACTGCAGTATCCGTTTAAAGTTGGAAGTACTTCAACCGATGAATTCAATGGAAGTTTTATATCTGCAAATTCTCAGTTTTACTGGGATGGTCAGAATTCCTACGAAGTAGATACCTATGGTAAAATCAATTTATTGGGCAAGACCTTAGATGCGTATAGAGTGGTAAGAGATCGAAACTACGAAAGCGATACACCGTTTGGTATTCTATCGTGGGAGAAGAAGTCTTATGAGTGGTATGTTGTGGGTATTCCATTCCCAGTATTATCTATCCATAATCGCAACGATTATTGGTTTGGTTACGTAATGGATCCTTCACACTATTAAGGAAGAATGAAGATCTGTATGTGAATGTTTTGACCTGATGATACACTTGTTGGCATTATAAAGAATGAACGCGCGATCAGTGGATTTAAAAGGTATTAGCAGATCTGACGAAAAGTCGTAAGAATAGAAAACAAGATACAATCATATCCCGTGATTAAAATTTTCACGCCTCTCCTCTTAAACACGTTATTGGGGAGGACGTGGATTGTAAACATTCACATTTTGGGTTGACGCGGGATGCGTCGACCCTTTTTGAGTTTAAAAAGTTGTGCCTGTGGCTTTCCTTTTCAACACAAGAGACAAAAGTACTATCTTATTGGTCTCAATGTAAAGGGAATTCTTAATTTTTTTATCGGCGCAGCAATGAGAAGTAGCATAATTAGCAAAATGAAGAAAAGGTATACACTGCCTATAGCGTTAAAATATGTCGTCATTGCCCTGGGTGCGGTTTGCTTGATTTTAATCCTGAAGGCGTACCTGATTTCACTCGTGAAATCGAATCGGTACTTTATTCCCAGTATCAACGTAGCCGGGCCTTTCGTCAATTACCTCACCTGGATTTTTATGATCCGGTTGATCTATAGGAACATAGAAACGAACCCTTTGAGTAAGCATGGATTGGTTAGTCTGTTAAAACACGTAGGCATTGCCTTCTTGATTATATTTCTGCATGTAATCATATCCAATATCCTGTTCTACTCTTACTTTTATACAACGGGTATGTGCCCGCTGAGTCAAATCCCAACGTCTCCTGATCCCTGGAATGAAATTCTTTTTCCCTTTTTCAGGATGTTAATCAGCGATTTGCCGGGTGATATTTTATCCAGGTCGATTGAATATGCCATTATATCGGGTGGTTTGATCGCCATTGGTATTAATCAGGAATACCACCGCAAGAAGTTAGAACTGGCCAACATGGAGAAAGAACGCAATCTGGCTCAACTTAAGGCATTACAGATGCAATTGAGACCACATTTTATGTTTAACGCGTTGAACTCGGTTTCTTCTCTAATGGAGTCTGATGTGAAGGAAGCACAATCGGTACTCGCCCTTTTTGGGAAGTTATTGCGGAAAACGCTGCATAGCGTAAGTGATACCATAATTACGCTGTCGGAGGAACTGGAGTATATAAAAAGTTACCTCGAAATTGAACGCATACGATTCCATGATCGATTGAAAATAGTTTACGATATAGACGATGATACCTTAACGTGTAAGGTGCCGTGTATGATTTTACAGCCTCTTGTTGAGAATGCTATGAAGCATGGTTTTTCCAAATCATTAAAGAAATGTACCATCCGAATTGCAGCAAAGCGGACGAAAGAGGGGTTGAGTTTGTCTATAGAAGACAACGGAATAGGGACTTCTGATGTTTCAGCGATTCTTGAAAACCCTGGTATTGGAATCAGCAATACGCTGGCCAGGCTGAAAACGCTGTACCCCGATCGATATTCCGTTGAAGTGATATCTAACCTGAACGACGGTTTAAGCTTTACAATAGTTATACCGTGCGAGCAGTAAAAAAAGAAGGTGAAATGAAAGTGATTATTGTAGATGATGAGCCATTGGCACGCTCTAGAATTGCCAATCTGTTGAAAATGGATAGTGATTTCAACATTATTAAGGAATGTTGGAACGCCCGTCAGGCCATTGAAGTAATTGAACGTAAACGTCCGGATATAATCTTTCTGGACATTGAGATGCCCGAGGGTAACGGGTTTAGTGTACTGGGAGAACTGGACAGCGAGTATAATCCGGCAATTATTATTGTTTCGGCATACAACGATTATGCCCTCAAAGCATTTGAATTTGAAGTAGTGGATTATATTCAAAAGCCGTTTGATGAAGAACGATTTGCGATGGCGATTAACCGCACACGCAAATACATTGAGTTACAAAAGACGGCTGAATTGCAGTTCCAGATCAAAAAGCTTCTCTCCAGGCATGAATCTGTAAACAAGGATATCCTCACTTCCTTTGTGGTGAAAGATAATGGTCGGTTAAGGTATATACCTGTAGAAGATGTGTACTGCATTGAAGCATATGGGAATTATGTGAAGCTGCACCTCGAAGAAGGGTATAAAGTCTATCGTGCTACCATGCGCGAAATGGAAGAAAAACTAGATCCGGACAGATTTACCCGAATCCACCGTTCGTACATTGTAAACGTCAAACGAATTGTGAATATTCAGTACATGAATAACAATGAATACCTGTTTACGCTAAAGAATAAGCATCAAATCATCTCTTCAAGGTCCTTCAAAGAAAGGATCATAGATGCGCTTGTAGCTGATTGAAAATCAGCAAATTACGTGGTTGTTGGCTGAAAAGATATTTCTATGACTAAGACAGATTCCTGTAATCTTAGGCAAATATTAACGATTTCATCACACGATTTGCGGTTGGTCACATGTCAGTAAGACCAATTTATAGGCAGAAGTCATCTTGCTATTGTAATTGACAACTAGGTTAACCTATAGGTTATTAACCGGTGTCGTAAAACATCAATTAACAATAGTATTATGAACTTTTTAAAATTTACTTTAAGCACACTCTTGATGGGATTGATTTTTACATCATCTTTCGGACAAAGAGTGGTAGACCTTGAAACCGTAGACATTGTAGGGCCCGATCGAATTGAACATGGGGTGCCTGTAACCACAACCATTGCGATTAAGAACAACGGTCCGGATTCAGTTTTGTTAAGCGATACATTGGTGTATCGATTCTTACTGAACAACCAAATTCCTACAGCGCAAATCAATATCGAGGTTACAAAAGAGCTTGGTGTAGGAGACACGCTTCATGTGTCGAACAATTTTCAAGCGATTACAATCAATGGGAACTCCTTTAGAGGCGACATCTGTGCTACGGCCGCGATTATCAACCGTTCAGAAGCAGATAGCGTGGTTTGGGAGGTAGAAGCGAATGACCAGAACAGCAACAATAGACGTTGTGAAGAAATTGACTACATAGATTCTCATGGCTGGAATGTAGGCATCGGAGAATTGGGTTCTTTCTATTCACAGGAAATGGAAATCTACCCAAACCCTGCGAACCGATACGTGAATGTATCCTTCTTTAATCCGGAAAGCGGTGAAGCAACAATTTCGTTCCTGGACATTACCGGTGTACAGGTGAAGTCCACTTCACTGCAAGTTGGCCGAACCACCGTTGATCATCAGGTATCTATCGAAGATTTAAAAGCGGGTGTTTACACCGTGGAACTTCGTACAGGAAACTATGTAGTGACTAAAAAACTAATTGTAACTCAATAACTATCAGTTTCTTAAAGGCAGTGGCTCACATGTTCGTCGTATTTATGAGTTGCTGTCTTTTAACCATTTACTCGTAAAACCAATTATCTGATTTACCAACTACACCGACAAATACTGGTCGGTATGGTACAGGTTAATTATGCGTAAGAATTTGAATTCAAACATATATACGCTTAAAAATTCAAGGCATGCTACTGAGAATAGCATCGAGAATCATTCAGGCTTGAACTGGTATGAACTCGAGTTTGATTTTCCTTCGGGTCGCAAGCGCTTTGCTGCTATTCTATCACGAAAATTGATAGACCAGCCAACGTTGGAAAAAACCATGAGCTCAAAGGGCAATGTCATTTCAAACATTGAACACTTTGCCAATTTCTCATTAGCCAGTTTGCTGCAGAGAAGAAACTTCGACGTGTTGTACATCGAATCAGGAATTCATTCGGCAATTGGCTTAAACACTTTGAGTGCAGGAAGGCCTCCATTTCTGATGATGTTGTCACAGGAAAAACTGCAGGAGGATGTGGATTTTCAAAAAGCAGCACTTAATCTGGAAAAACGGGTGCGCTCAACCATTGTCGATGAATCAGAAGATGTACCTGAGATAAGCTATGTGCGATCTGGTCGGAAAGTGATCAAAATTGAGCTCAAAAAACTGTGCCTTGTAGAGGCAATGAAAGACTATCTGAAACTTCGCTTTGAATGTGGTAAAACAGTGGTAGTGAAGAAAACCATGACCTTAATGGAAGAACAACTATCGCCCTATGGTTTTATCCGTGTTCATCGATCGTTTATGGTCGCAAAAGACCATATCAAATCAATGACCAAAAACACCCTCACAGTTGGATCGTATTCGGTGCCTATTGGTAGAAACTACAGACAGCTGGTTAAACGCGCAATTAGCTCGAACACGAAATGAACCAACTAAATATGAACGACAAACGGTATTTGCCTATTAAACACATTGCTGGTCGACTACGGTGCAATAGACGCGCAGCATTGATGATGTTTAAAGAGTTTGAAGATTGAATTATCAATTATGAAAGTGATTAAGACATTAAAAACATACGTAATCCTGGTGATAACTATGCTGTTTTTTGCTGGCGCACAAAAAGCATATGCTACCCACGTTATGGGAGCCGATATTACCTACAAGTGTATCGATACACTGAAGTTTAAAATTACAGTAAAGTACTACCGCTATTGCGGAGGAGTACCTTTTGGAGATCCAAGTAGAGTCACCAAAGTTATTTGTACAAAGAGTGGCAAACGTGCTGATGTAAAGCTAACACGGCAAAGCATCCGTAACGTAACACCTACGTGTAGTAATGCACAAAACCCGTGTAATCCTGTAAACACAGACACGGACATGGAGGGAATTGAAGAACACGTGTACGACGTAACCATCGATTTCAATAAAGCCCCATATAAGAATTTGTTGAGCAACGGTTGTTGCGAGATTCGAGTCGAAACCGGACAGTGCTGTAGAAACGGCAACATTAATACCGGTCCTACAGGTAACTTCTATACCTATGCAACACTGGATCTGTGTAAAGCACCGTGCAACTCGTCTCCGGCACTTACAACGGAGCCTATCGCTTATCTGTGCTGTAACCAGCCATTCTATTACAACAATGGTGCGTCGGATACGGCCGACTTCGATTCGTTGTCGTACAGCTTTGCGCACCCGTTGAGAGGTTGGGCAAGTAAAATTGGTTATACAGGCCAGTACTCCTATAGCAACCCGTTTGATGCATATTATCCCGGTAACCTTAAACCTCCTTATAAGAATTCAAACGCAAATCCACCAATTGGAATCTCGCTTGATCCACAAACGGGTGATTTGATATTCACACCAGTCAAATGTGATGAAATCACCGTGGCCGTTTTAGAGGTTAAAGAATGGCGTAAGAATGCCAGTGGCAAATACGAAGTCATAGGTGTCACGCGTCGGGATATGCAATTCTGGACCAAGAAGTGTGCAGAGAATAATGCACCGACGATTAAAGGTACGCCACCGTCAATTTGCGAAGGAACAAAGGAGTGTTTTACGATCACTACGGATGATAAGGTGAAAATTCCACCTCCACCTTTACCACGTCCTGATCCGGATACCGTCACTATTAGCTGGAACAGAGGTATTCCTGGAGCAACGTTTACTGTAACCAACCCACTGGCCCTGCATCAATCCGGTCGATTCTGCTGGACACCTCCTATAGGTTCGGCGAGCTCCTTGCCATATACCTTCACCGTTACCGCACGTGACGATGCCTGTCCACTAAACGCGGTAACTGTTAAGGCATTTCAGGTTTTGG
>DIYD01000268.1 GCA_002428905.1 Bacteroidetes bacterium UBA6063
TTACACTGAAAGACATCAATAATATGTTCGATCAAATGGCGCACGTACAGGAGGCCTTTATTGCCTCAGGTGGGTGCCACGCCTCAGCCGCCTTCGATGCCGACAATAATTTGTTGGTTATTCGGGAAGATATCGGCCGTCATAATGCTGTTGACAAGGTAATAGGACACTTACTAAACTCCCGTGATATAGTAAAGGCAAAAGTACTGTTGGTGAGCGGTAGGGTTTCTTATGAAATTGTATCCAAAGCCTACTATGCGGGTATTCCCATACTTGCGGCGATCTCCGCACCATCAAGTTTGGCGGTGAAAATTGCCAATCAATTCGGTGTGAGCCTGTTAGGTTTCTGTAGAACCGACAAACTTACGGCGTATAGTCATCCCGATCGAATTCAATAAACACGATATTATTCATAGTGCCATTTTATGGATTTCCAAGAAAAAATCGATAATTTGGACAGCAAACATAGCTGAGTGAATAATAGGATTTTATGGGAAAGAATTTAAGCGAATTATCAGGACGCGGAGGAATCGTCGATAACCTGTTTGAGAAGATGGGCAAGGCGGCCGAGAAAACCGGAACCGTTTCGCAGGAAGAATTAGATCAACTAGCCGAAGATTTCCTGATTGGGAAAGCAAACACCTATGGTACGATTACGGCGTACGACTTTATGAAACCCGAAAACAAGGGTAAAAAAGCATATGTATGTAATGGTTCGGCTTGCCTGTGTGCAGGTACGCAGGAAAAGGTGAAATCCGAACTGGCTAAGCATTACAAAGAAGAAGAAATTGGCCACATGACCTGCTTAGGTCGCTGCCATGAGAATTCGGCATTCAACGTTGCCGGCAGTAATTTCTCTGGCGATGCCATCCAGAATTTGAGTCAGATTGTGAGCACTCAGGGTGCTTTACAAGCGGCTGATAATTATCATGTAAAGGCGAATAAAGAAGTATTGACCATGGCATTTACGGATGTGGATACGCATTATAAGCTACTCAAATCAGTGCTTGACCGTTCACAGGAAGACGTACTCGAGGAGGTAAAAAAATCCAATATTCGGGGCAGAGGTGGTGCTGGATTCCCTATGGGGGTGAAGTGGGATTTCTGTCGTAAAGCGGAGTCGGATAAGAAGTTCATCATTTGCAACGCCGATGAAGGTGATCCTGGAGCATATTCCGATCGTTATTTACTCGAAGAACGTCCGCATTCCGTTTTATTCGGTATGATGGTAGGTGGTTATTGTATGGGTGCACAATGGGGCATCTTGTATATACGTGCTGAATATCCCGAATCGGTCGATATTATCCAAAATGCCATTCAGGAATTACGCGATCGCAACCTGTTGGGTGAAAACATTCTGGGTTCTGGGTTTGACTTCGATTTCAAAGTAATAAAGGCACAAGGCGCCTATATCTGTGGGGAAGAGACGGCATTGATTAATTCCATTGAAGGTCAACGTCCTGAAGTGAGAACACGGCCGCCATTTCCCGCAATTCAAGGACTGTTTAATAAGCCCACCATTGTCAACAATGTAGAAACATTGGCTGCCGTTCACTGGATTATAGAAAATGGGGGTGAAGCCTATGCTGCACTCGGTACGGATAAATCAACCGGAACAAAATTGGTGTGTCTTGATTCGTTCTTTAATAATCCAGGCATGTACGAAGTGGAGATGGGTACTTCCTTGCGTACTGTAATCGATGATTTCGGAGGAGGTTTCAAAGCGCCGGTTAAAGCTATGCACATTGGAGGACCGTTGGGAGGAATGGTTCCGGTAAGTAAGATTGACGAATTGTCCATTGATTTTGAGTCGTTTGCAGAGGGTGGCTTTTTGTTGGGGCATGCTTCCGTGGTGTGTATCCCCGAATCGATGCCAATGATGGAATACCTTGAACATTTAATGGATTTTGCAGCCTATGAAAGCTGTGGAAAGTGTTTCCCATGTCGATTGGGTACAACGCGTGGACAGGAAATGTTCTCTAAAGCCTTGAACGAAGGCTATAAAATTGATCGAAATCTCTTAAACGATTTATTGAATACACTTCAGGAAGGATCATTGTGTGCACATGGGGGAGGTATTCCACTTCCGGTGAAAAACGCACTGCAATACTTCGACGATGAATTAAAACAATACTTCGCAAACTAATCAACAGAACAAGATAACAGAGACAGAAATGAACAGAGTTGCTTACATAAATAATCAGCCACACGAGTTTTTAGAAGGAGAGACCATTTTAAAGTTTGTAAAACGAGTTACGGGCAAAGAGAAGCTGATTCCAACACTTTGCGACGCACCGAATCTAGATCCGTTTGGATCCTGTCGGGTTTGTAGCGTAGATGTTGCATTGGAACAGGATGGTAAAACCAAAACCATGGCTTCATGCCATACACCGGTGACCTCAGGGCAATACATCTATCCCGATTCAAAAGAGGTGAAAAAACTTCGAAAGAACATTATGGAGTTGGTATTAACCGACCATCCATTGGATTGCTTAACCTGTGAGGTGAACGGTAATTGTGAGCTACAAGATGTTGCTGCTCAGGTAGGTATACGCGAAGTGCGTTACCCGGAAGGAAAGAATCACCTCGACAGAGAAAAGGATTTAAGCCATCCATATATGACTTCAGACATGTCGAAATGCATACCCTGTTATCGTTGTGTACGTGCGTGTGATGAAGTACAGGGAAGCTTTGTATTAAGCATGGCCGGTAGAGGTTTTGATAGTCACATTGTAAAAGGTGCGGACACAACGTTTATGGAGTCGGATTGTGTGAGCTGTGGAGCATGTGCACAAGCATGTCCAACTTCTGCGATATCGGATGTATTTCATTCGAAAGCCGTGGAAGCAGACGAGACAACGCGAACCATATGTACCTACTGTGGAGTTGGATGTAACCTGGAAGTAAGCACGGCAAACGGAGAAATTCTTTCCATTCAGGCGCCTTACGATGCGCAGGCTAATGGCGGTCATACCTGCTTAAAGGGTCGTTACGCGTTCAAATTCTATGACCATCCTGATCGCTTGCGTTCACCATTGATCAAACGTAACGGCAAGTTCGAAGAGGCCACATGGGATGAAGCGTATGATCATATTGTAAACGAACTGAATCGCATCAAGGCAGAACACGGTCCAGATTCAATTGCGGGTATTTCTTCTGCACGTACGCCAAATGAAGAGAACTATCTTATGCAGAAGTTTATTCGCGCGGTGGTGGGAACCAATAATATTGACTGTTGTGCACGTGTATGCCACTCGCCAACGGCTTTAGGTATGCAACGCGCATTTGGAACAGGTGCGGCAACAAATTCGATTGACGATCTCAATCACACCGATTGTATACTGGTTATTGGTGCCAATCCTACGGATGCACATCCGGTTACTGGAGTGAAGATTAAACAGAAGTTTATGAAGGGGGTAACGAGTATCGTTATCGATCCGCGTAAGATTGAACTTGCAAAATATGCGACATATCACTTACAACTACGTCCTGGTACCAATGTGGCGATGTTGAATATGATGTTGTATTACATCATTACTGAGGGATGGGCGGATGATGCTTTTGTTGCAGAACGCACCGAAGGATATGAAGACTTGAAAAAGGAGATTTTGAATCTCGATATGGATGAGATGGAACGATTAACCGGCGTAGATCGCAATTTGGTTAAGGAGGCAACTCAAGCCTATGCAAGTTCCAAAGCAGCCATGGAGTTCCACGGTTTAGGTGTAACAGAGCATTCGCAAGGTACATTTGCGATCCAGTTAATTGCTGATTTGGTGATGATTACTGGAAACGTGGGTAAAAAAGGTGCCGGAATGAATCCGTTACGCGGACAAAATAATGTTCAGGGTGCTGCTGATATGGGGGCACAACCTCATCAGGGTGCGGGATATCTCGATGTAACAGATCCTGAAATAAATCACCGTTACAACACATTCTACAAATCGGATGTTCCGAGTCATGTCGGCTATAAAATTCCGGAGATGTTTGATGCTGCCATCAACGGCGACTTAAAAGCACTATGGATCATTGGTGAGGACGTGGTTCAGACGGATCCAAACACCAATAAGGTTATTAAGGCAATGGAAAGTGTGGACTTACTTGTAGTTCAGGAATTGTTTATGACCGAGACTGCAGAACGTGCCACAGTGATTTTACCCGGATCCAGTTTCTTAGAAAAAGAAGGAACATTTACCAATGGTGAACGACGAATTCAGCGTGTGAACAAGGTGGTGGAACCGTTGGAAGGTACAAAGCCTGATGGGCAAATCATTATTGACGTAATGAACCGCATGGGATATGACCAACCCGATTACACGGCTGCTGGTGTTTTGGAAGAAATCGCTCAGATCGTGCCTTTCTTTGCCGGTGTTAAATGGGAAGAGCTTGGCGAAAACGGTAAGCAATGGCCCGTAAAACCAGATGGCACCGATACTCAAATGCTTCATACCGATCAATTCAAACATGGTAAGGGCCAGTTTGCATTCTTCCCATTTGAAGAGTCCAAAGAGTTGGAGAAATACCAGAAAGACTATCCGTACATCATAACCACAAACCGGGAGCTGGAGCACTACAATTGTGGTGCGATGACCAGAAGAACAGGTAACGTAGAGATATTAACGGAGGATGTTTTATTGATCAACCCGGAAGATGCCGCGAAAGAGGGCATTGAAGATGGAGACTTTGTTTGTGTTGAATCGCCAAGAGGTAAGGTGGACATCAAAGCGGAAATAAGCGATGAAATGAAGCCTGGAATTCTGAGTTCAACCTTCCACTTTCCAGAGGTGATGTTGAATATTATCACGTCTGATGAGCACTGTTCAGAAGCAATGTGCCCTGAATATAAGGTGGTTAGTTGTCGAATTCGAAAGAGTAAAGGAAAATTCAAACAGCTGGCTGAGGCGGAAGCTGATAGACAATAACATGGAAAGCCAGAGTATCTTACTTTGGCTTTTTACATATGCACACATTAGATTCTATGTGTACTTGTATAATTGGTAACTTTTGGATAGGCATAATCGTTTAAACTGGGTGCATCATGAATGACAAACAGCTTGAAAAATGCCCGATCTGTTCCGGTGAGTTAGAATCCGGATATCTTCAGGGAAGCGTAGAAACCTTAATTCACGGATTGGGATGGAGAAGCGATGCAGATATGAAACGTTCCTGGTGGAAACGTAATCTTGGGTTTACCAAGTGGCTTGGACGTTGGAAATATCAGGCGCAGCATTGTAACGCATGTAAGTACTACTTCTTTGAAGCGAAGGAACGACCGCATTTGCAACAAGCCGATTCTAAAGATAAGTATAGAAATAACGAGTAGACTACTTCCTGTAAACGATCGTTAGTTTTGGTCGAATGCTTTCGTCCTTGTGGTCGGAAGAGGCAAACACAATCGATCTATAATAATGTTCGGAACGGATGCGCATAAGCATACCGTGATTCGTGGAAGGACGATCGTACCAACCTTTTACAAATGAAGTAATGTCTACTTCATAGTCCTGGTGTTCCGACACCGATTCGGGTACATTTATGATATCTGAGGAAGATGTTTTCGGTTGATTGTTCCAGGTTACCGTATTTTCTCCCCAGGGTTCCAACACTCGTTCTATTTGCCATGCGTTGCTGCCGCTGCGCGATTGGTGTCTTCCTCGACAGGTTGAAGAATTGGGATTATTGTACATGGTCAACCTGGCTGATTTTATGGCGGCATTGGCAGGAATAGCACTCAAGTCAAACTCGATCATGCTTCGCATTGCTCCATCGTCAAATCCAAGTGCATACCATGTCCAGGCGACAACTTGATTGTCAATGCTATACCCAAAATTGTCCGTTGGTCGTTCGGTGAACAACATGGCATCTTTACCATAATCCGGACCGGGTTGTAAAACAATCTCATGATCGCACTTAACCGGATTGGGATCTTTGGAACACGAAGAGAGTAACGATGCTGAAAGAACAGCGGAAAGTAAAACGATTTTGATTTTCATAACGGTAAGATTTGAATTGAGAAGTTAACCGTTTTTTATCTCTTCATGAAAGCGAAGCCAAAACGATGTTGGTCCTATGACAAATAATGTTAGTTATAAAATGGTATATACTTTCTTAAACAACTGAAAATCAAATATTTATGCTGGATGTAAAATTTTGTTCTGATTTATCTTGTTTCGGAATGAAATCCGTTTTTACCTTTGTCGCCGAAGAAATCGTTCTTTAAAGATTCTTATCAAGAAAAGCTGAGGGATATGGCCCGATGAAGCTTTAGCAACCTACCTCTTAGGGTAAGGTGCTAAATCCAGCTCCGGTTAAACGGGGAAAGATAAGTCACAATTAGTCGAATTAATCACCTTACTCAGGTGTTGTTATAAAGGCTCTTCTGTACTTATCGGAAGAGCCTTTTTTTATGGCCTTTCCGATGCTGCTCTGATAGTTCTGCAAAGACGTGTTAAACAATTAAAAACTTAAGAAATGAGTAGCATTACAGAAACAATTCATTCCGTACCGGTGGATGAATTAACCGGCTCCATTAGTGTTCCGGTCTATCAAACTTCAACGTTTGTGCAAGAAGCACCCGGTGTAAACAAGGGGTATGATTATGCCCGAAGCAACAACCCAACCCGATCAGCCCTGGAGCAATTGGTTGCTAAGCTGGAAGGTGGTCACAGCGCTTTCGCATTTGCAACCGGACTGGCGGCAATTGATGCGGTCGTAAAACTGTTATCGGCGGGAGATGAAGTTG
>DIYD01000119.1 GCA_002428905.1 Bacteroidetes bacterium UBA6063
AAAATGGAGCGGTTCAAACGTCGGAAATTAGAGGTATTGGAGTACAATTTGTTTGAGATTAGCAATGACGGTGACACCTACTTGTGTCTAGAAAAGTTTATATCTAAGAAGAACGCTGAAGATTTCTTAAGGCTCGTTAAACAATATGACGACAAATTCGCGTTTATATTCGAAACCGAAGAATAGATTTTACACAAAAACAGAGATTAGATGAAATCAATATTGTTGCAAGCTACTCCAGAGGTCGCAACGGATTCAACCGGCTTAGTGGTTGAAACTACAGAACAAATGAATGTACTAGATGTAGCCTTAAATGGTGGCATCATGCTTATTCCAATCGTGATTTTAAGCATAATAGCAATCTATTTACTTGTTGAACGATATCTGACCATTAAAAAAGCACGAGAGTTCGATCCAATGTTCATGGCGCGAATCAAAGACATGGTGATGGAAGGAAATATCAAAGGTGCACAAAGCCTTTGTCAGGCTACCAATACACCTATAGCCCGTATGTTAGAAAAGGGCTTGTCGAGAATTGGTAAGCCACTTCAGGATGTACAGGTAGCTGTTCAAAACGTGGGTAACCTCGAAGTTTCGAAACTGGAAAAAGGTATGCCGTTGCTCGCAACGATTTCCGGTGCGGCGCCAATGATTGGTTTCTTGGGTACGGTAACCGGTATGATCAAAACGTTCTATACCCTCGCTCAGAATGCCGACGGTATTCAAGTTGGATCCTTAAGTGGTGGTATTTATGAAGCCATGGTGACAACAGTGGGAGGTTTGATCGTTGGTATTATTGCCTACATCAGCTACAACTCGCTGACCGCAATGATTGATAAGGTGATCTACAAAATGGAGACCACGTCACTTGAATTTTTAGATATTTTACACGAACCTGCTTCGTAATTCGTTATTAATGAACATGTTGTCATGAAATTAAAACGAAGAAATAAAGTAGCTGCAGAATTTAACATGTCGTCAATGACGGACATTATCTTCCTGTTGCTGATCTTTTTTATCATTACGTCCAAGTTTACGCCGGAACCGATCTTTAAGATTTTGCTTCCCAAAGGTGCCGTATCTCAAACCGTAAAGCAAAACGTTAAGGTCTACGTTTTTGCGGATTTAAGCTACGCGATTGATCAGAAGAAATTTGATTTTGACCGTTTACCTTTTGAAATGAATGAGGTATTAACCCAAAATCCCGGTGCCACAGTTTCCATTTACGGCGACAAAGGTGTTACCTATGAAAAGGTGATGGACCTCGTGTACATGGTAAATGAACTGGGCGGAAAACCCGTCCTGGCATTAGAGCCGGCTAAATAAGTACAGCTATGAATTTGAGTAAAGAACATGATCGAAAAGGACTGGTAGCAACCATTTTTATTCATACCATCATCTTCTTGTTAATGCTCATCTGGGTGATGGCCGAAGCGGATGATATGGTTGATCAGGCTGGAGGTGTGGAGGTTAGCTTTGGTGATCCTGACTCAGGTGGACCAGAAGACATTTCACAATCTGCCGAAGACATGGTTCAATCCAACCCCGAACCCAGTCCACCGGTTAATACACCGGATGCAGACCAAATGGTTACGCAGGATGTAGAAGATGCACCTGAAGTCAAGGCGACCAACCAAACCACTTCACAAAACACAACAAAAGAACCCGTTCAGGAGAAACCGAAGGAGGAACCTAAACCTACCATTGACAAGGGATTGAAAGATCGGTTAAATAAAATTGGTAAGGGTAAAAAGAACTCGGACAAAACAACCAGTAATGGAGGTGGCACGAAATCTGGCCCTCTTGGTGACCGTGATGCTGATAAAGCAGGTAAAGGCGGTAAATCCAGTGGTACTATGGGCAACTTTAGCTTTAGTTTAACCGGATTCACGGTTTCCAGTGCACCTACGATCAAAAACGAAAGTCAGGACGACGGTACGGTGATCATACAGGTGTGTCTTGACCGTTCAGGGAACATTAAATCTGTGAACAAGGTTGGTGGAACCTCTACGAGTATTTATCTGAAAAACCTGAGTATCAACGCGGTAAAGAAATTCAAGTTCCAGGCGATTGGGGATCGATCGGAAACCAATTGCGGAACCATATCGTTTAGCTACGCATTGCATTAAGCATTGAATTATAAAGAAACGCTCGATTTTCTATTCGCACGGTTACCGATGTATCAACGGGTTGGACCTGTTGCGTACAAAAAAGACCTGGGAAATACACTTGCGTTGTGCGATGCACTGAATAATCCACAGACCAAATTCAAATCTATTCATATTGCGGGCACCAATGGCAAAGGCAGTTGTTCGCATATATTGTCTGCCGTGTTTCAAGCCAATGGGTACAAAACGGGACTATATACCTCTCCCCATTTAGTGGATTTCAGAGAACGCATCCGAATCAATGGTGAAGAGGTTTCAGAACAGTTTGTTATCGACTTTGTGAAACGTATTCGACCGCAATTAGAAGAGATTAAACCTTCTTTCTTTGAAATAACCGTAGCTATGGCGTTTGACTATT
>DIYD01000132.1 GCA_002428905.1 Bacteroidetes bacterium UBA6063
GCATTTCAGGTTTTGGTTAAACCACAAGCCAGAGCAAAAAGAGTAATTACGAAGTTGGATTGCGGACGCTACGCAATTGAAGTGCAACCGGAACCTAATTTCGACAATCCGGCAGTGTACAACTGGCAATTAAAAGATACTAATGGTGTGGTGTTGTTGGGTCGTTCTCACGGTTACATTGAGAGCAGCAATTCATTCACAAGCAACAAACAATACGATACCATACAATTTAGAAAAGGTGGTCGGTACATTTTACAGATGACGGTAAACAATCGTCCGAAATGTCCGAATGATTACTACGATACAATAGACGTACCCGAACTTCTTGAAGTGGATCTGGCCTTTGGCCCCGACACTTTTGTGTGTGCCGGTACAACATTGCGTCTTCAACCCGATGTTACCAATGGGGTTCAACCCGTGTCGTTTAACTGGGGAAGTGGAGATACTACCAGCTTCCTGGATATTGTGATGCCACCCAACACACCGGATTCCGCATTTTATGTGGAAATCAAGGACCAGAACGGGTGTACCGCGTGGGATAGTACCGAAGTATTCTTGCGTAAAAATCCTACCGTAGATGTTGGGCCTGACCGCAGAATATGTACCTATAATTCCATAAACGTCATTCCTACCTATGACGTGGCGTATTGGGACGATCCTAGAGATACGTCATCCACGTTAATTGCTCAGGGCGATACCCTGCTTAAGCAATGGAAAAGAAATACAACGAACATAAGCAAGGATACCGCGTTGTTCGACCAGCATTTGGGAGGTGAATACGTGTTGACCGTAACAGATTCGCTTGGTTGCGAAGCTTCAGATACCATGCAATTGGTTGTGAACGATACGGTTACAGCAAATGCGGGAGACGATCAGGTATTGTGCTGGAACGATTGGGCAGAATTGATCGGTACCGGATTAGACACCAGTGGCAACGAGAAAACTGGTACGTATCGATGGTGGGATATCACCGACCCTTCTACGCGAACCAATCTCGGCACAAAAGACACGCTGGCTTACTACATACAAACGTCGACAGACTATCAGTTGGAGCTTTTTGTAACGGAAGATACCACTACATGTTATCATGCCGATTCGGTGACCATTATGGTGAACCCGCTTCCTGATTTTGATATGCCTTCGGATATGGAGGTGTGTTATGATGCAGGTGTGATCAACCTGAAACTGAACGAAGATCCTACTGCAACTGGTGGTAAGTGGTCTTGTCCGTCGCAACCCAATATGATCGAAAACGATTACCTGTTCTTAACCGATTCTTCGCTGGTAGGCAATGACGCTTCAAAGCGCTTCCAGATCTACTACACTTATGTACATCCGTCTACAGGTTGTATACGGTCCGATTCGTTTGAGATTAAGGTAAACCCGCTTCCAAAAGTGGAATTACGCGACGGGTATTTCTGTCAGGATAAAGAAGTTGTAGATTTAAAAGACGACAAGATTATTGCCCTTCCGGGTGGCGGAACTCTTGCCCTGGGAAGACAAGCATGGAAATGCGTGGACTGTGGAACCTATGATGAAAGCAAGATCATTGAAGATCAGGGTTCTGGACTTCCGGGCGCACCACAGAAATTTGTGGCGCACATAAACGAAAACACCATTCCTCTAGGGGCTAAACTCACCGATACCATCCGCCTGGAATTTGAGTTCAGAAATGTATTTGGGTGCTACAACCGCGACACAGGTAAAATAACCATTACCAAGGTGCCAAAGATTACATTCACGGATTTGGGTGACTTCTGCTGGGATGAGGGAAGTCTTGAGTTAAAAGGCCAATCCGGTGTTTTACCGGCCGATGGTTACTGGAGAGCAATTGACTCCGTAGGATTTGCTCCTGCAGCCAACTTAAACCAGGGACTTAAAAGCGATTCTCTGGACTACGACAGTTTGGATACACGAGCAACTGTTCGACCATTGGAAGGTACGAGTTCCACCTACGTTATGCGATACTATCATGATCGATCGGGGTGCCCGACCTGGCGTGATACAACCATTACGATTCACGGATTACCGGTACCTATAATCTCTGAAGACGATTTAAAAGTGCATACGAACAGTGAGCCGTATACATTCTGTGAGCTGGATCCAACCGTTGGTTTAACAGCGAATTATTCGGGCGGTACATGGTCGAGCGATCAGTCGCAGGTGTTGAGTGGAAGTACATTCGACCCGGGAAGCGCCGTGTCGTTTGCTCAGCCATTCTATGTGCATTACGATTATACAGATCTAAATGGTTGTGCTGGGAAAGATTCTGTTCAGGTTGAGTTGCATCAACAACACAAACTGGAAAGACCAAGAGATACCGTGCTATGTCGCGATGGTGATAATATGACGTTGGACCTTAGTGCAACGTATGAGAATGCAGGCGGTATACGCTGGTTGCCGGTACTCGGCGGGACAATTTCGAACGATACCGAAATAAACACCACATTTAGTTTTACCTCATCTATCGATACGGCGCAACAATTTATTGTCAACGTTGCTACGGTATTGAGCGGAGATAATGTGTGTCCTTTTGTTGAAGACAACATGCAGATTATTGTGCATCCGAAACCAATTGCTCGAATTGTGGCGGACACGTTAAACGGTTGTAATCCGGTTGACGTAGACTTCACTGTAGAGGTGCAAAACAAAATTGACCCACTGAACTCAGAGTATCAATGGACGTATCAGGATGGGGGATCAGCAACTGCACAAAACACAACGTATACGTTTGACACCGATGGAGATAATGGTGTTGATGTGCTTGTTACCTCTGAAGCGGGATGTGATACAACCATAACGACCAATGTGGCTGTATATCCGATTCCTAAGGCAGCGTTCACACCAAATCCGAGAAGCACCACTGCCGCCTTGCCAAAGGTTCAGTTCAACAACGAATCAGAAGTAGACCCTGTGTTGGGTTCAACCATCACAACAAACACCTGGGACTTTGGAGTAGATTCTGATTTGGACGACACCTCTTCTATGCATAGCCCGTTGTTCTTCTATCCATCCGATACAGGGACGTACAGAACTACATTAACCGTAACAACACAATACGGATGTACGCATAGCACGGTTGAAGACATTGTTATAGGTCCTGATATTTTGGTATTTATACCGAACGCTTTCTCGCCAGACGGCGGTGGCCCGGAAGATAACGACGGATTTAGAGCTGTGGTAAATGACGCGGCTCAATCGTATCATCTGATCATCTTTAACCGCTGGGGTGAGGTGCTTTGGGAAAGTACCGATCGCGAAGAAGAGTGGGATGGAAAATATGGTACAAACAGTTTCAACAATCGATTAGAAGTACCCGAAGGTGTGTATGCATACCATCTGGAAATAACAAGTTGGAGTGGAGAAAACTTCAAGTACTCCGGCACCGTGACGCTAATACGGTAAATACGATTTTTTTGGTCAACAGCTATGGTGTCAACCTTCGGGTTGGCGCCATTTTTTTTAGATTTCTGTCACGAAATTCATCGACAAGCGGCACAAGTCTACATAACGCAAAGCCCCGTCGAATAAGGGAAAATGCCAGCCAACTGCCA
This sequence comes from Bacteroidetes bacterium UBA6063, assembly GCA_002428905.1. GTDB lineage: Bacteria > Bacteroidota > Bacteroidia > NS11-12g > UBA9320 > UBA987. The sequence goes on from DIYD01000132.1 coordinate 3,555, forward strand.
GCGGCAATCCACTGTCTTGCTCTATAAATGGACTATCCTCAAACATTTAATAAAGTAAAAATGAAAAAGATATTTGCAGCGACAATTTGTCGCCTAACACTTGTGGTACTTTTATGTACACTAAGTGCGCAGGCATTGCTGGCACAGACCTGTAATCCTGACTACGTTAAGGGAAACGAGTGCGTAGATGAAGCCATTTCATTTAAAGCAAACGCACCCGGATTCACCACCTACACATGGGAATTCAAAGATGCCTCAGGCACGGTAATTAATACCTCGGGCGATCGTGATCCCATTTATGTCTTCAAACAGCCGGGTACATATACCGTATCGCTAAAGGCTTCAGGTGTCGCGGGTGACTGCGATAACTCGATTACCGTAGTGGTCAAACCAAGCCCGATTGCCAAACCTATTTTACTTACGCCCAGGTTGCAATGTTTCATGGGGAATCAGTTTTGCTATGTCGATAGCAGTGAACCGGCTCCGGGTAGTAAAATCATACGCCGAACATACCTGTTTGGAGATGGTCAGAAATACGATAAGATTAACCCGGAAATGGGTGATACCATTTGCCACAGTGTGAAGGATCCCAAAGGAGGATGGTTTAATTTAAAAATTGAATTAGAAGATGCCAATGGTTGTGTTACTGAGAAGTACATTGATAGCGCCATATATATAAGTGCGAGACTAGGGGTTCAGTTCACCAGTTCCGGACCGACCGAATGTGATTCAACAGATGCAACGTTTACCAACGATACTTATATCAACTGGAAGAAAGACCCATTAACCAATATTGGGTTAAAAGACATTGCCCAGTTTGTCCTTGATTTTGGCGATGGAGAAGTCATTGTTGGAGACTCCGTGACCAATACGGAATATTGGACTGGTGAAAATAATGACGGTAAAACTGTTAAAACATATCGCAAGGACGGGAAATTTGATGCTTCGTTAAAAGTAACATCACGTTTTGGGTGCTCAGCGACCTATGTATTTAAAACCGCGGCCACCAACGTAAGTCTTAAACCGAAGATTTTAGCAGATCTGGATTCGTCCTGTACAAGTGAGCCTACCACCTGTTTCAGGTTGTCTACCGGGCCAATTCCAGGAGCGCGATTCTTGTGGACGTTTGGAGATCCGAACTCTGGAGCTGCCAACAACAATCAAACGTCCTGGACACCATGTCATGATTATCAACCCGGTCCCTGGATGATCTCATTAAACATTCGATCAGGGCCCTGTAACATTATGATTTACGATACCATCCTAAAGGTTGGTCCGACGTCAATTATTGAGGTGCCTTCCATTCGTGTACCAGAGCGCGAAAAGTACCAGTGTCAGATCACGGATTCAGTACATTTTACCAATAATTCAATTTTCTATCATAGCGATAACAATTACTGGGACGAGGATTCATTCTTTATTTTCTATCCTCAATCGTTCCGTGTTGTTCGCCATCCGATTACCCAGGTCGATTCCATTTTTACCTACAGAAATGGCAAGACCAACTTCGATACGTTGGTCGATAAGTTTGAAATGACGGATACACTGTATTACGGAAGTATCAAGGCATATTTCGATACAAAACGAGATTCGTTCTTAGTAATCAATGGTGCCGATACACAAACCTTCCTGCGAAATTTAGCCGGTGTACATCCGAAGCGTCGGTTTGTTTTCAATTACGATGAAGACACCCGCCAGGGGGACCAAACCATTATTCAGCACACATTCTATCCAAGTGTTCGGAAAAAAGACAATGTATTGCGTGTATGGAGCCTGGGAGATGATCTGGCACCACAATGTACAACCGACACACGGGCAAATAAAAACGTGGGCCTCAATTGTAACTTCCAAATTGATTCGTTACCGGTTCACTGGTATAAGCCCTGGGATGAAGTCTATATGACGGTCGACAATGGATGGTATTATAAAACAGCTGCACGAAAAACGTTATTCAGCAAGAATGCCCGTCAGTGTTTCACCGTACAGGTATTCTCGGCAGATACGATGGTCATACCAATGGAGGCCGTGATTTTTGCACCATGGGATTCTACGGTAGTTTATGAAATACCCTATGTAGACTCATTTGGTGTTTCAAAAACCGACACCATTACAATTCCTGCTGGCGTCGACTTCCCCGAAGACAGTTTCAGGCACACGTATCGACTAAGAGTATGGAGGCCTAAAACCGTTTACAAAGGCAATGTAACGAGCACGGTAATCTGGGAAGACCAGAAATACTATATCCCGGCCGGAGTAACTGTGCGTATCAAAGATCTCGGCAGTACGCAGGGAAATGTGAGAACCGTAACAGGCCCACGAACAGAAACGATAAAGTTCGAAGAGCAGTTTGAAGTGATCGATGGTGATTCAATTCTTTCGATACCATCGCTTGTGATCAACCCGGTAGATACTACCTACGCTACACCGAGTACAATGCTCATTGATACGGTTATTAATGGAGTACCAACAACAGTATCCAGAGACACCATCATTGTGGATCCGGCGTATCATAGAAGTATGTTCTATCAGAATAGAGCATTGTGTAACAGCGTCACTCTATGGCATCAAGACACCGTGCACGACCTGCGCTGTGAGACATCAAATACCATCTCTTTGGCTCTTATCCCACCAAGTGCGCGTGGTTTGCGTTGGGAAGAAGGTATTCCATGTCCTTTAGACGGAAATAAACTTCAGTATTATCTGGTCTTCGATATGAGCGAGACCAAACCAGGTTGTACGCAGCAATGGTTTGAGGTGAATTACGATTCGTTAACCGGACCAAATAACTGGAATAAGTATCGAGATGGTAATGTGCTTGCACCGCCAGCTCCAGGGAATGCTACACCATTTACAAGTAGATATACTACTGTGGGTGCTTGGGGCTCTCAGTTCGTAAAAGGATATTCTTCAGGTGAGGTAGGAACCGATCCGAACCAGCGCCCGAAGGGCTCATTTACCATAGGCCTAATTGTAGGTAATGGTCAACCACGTGTGGATCAGAACGGCGTACCGATTGCTCCGGAATGTACCGATACGGCATGGTATAGCGATATGTTCCGTTATAACTTCCTGGACGCAGATTTCGATATCATCCACCCATCAAACGATCCTCCAGCGATCTGTGCAGGAGAGTCTGCATACTTTAGACTGGTAAATCCAATTCAGGATAGTATGGCGGTTTTACGTTGGAATCTTGGATATCAGGATCGCTTATCTGGATACTATGAAGAATTCCAGTATTTCCAGGAATACAAAGGGCCGACTTCCACACGTAACGACAAGGATGTGGTTTGGGATGCAGGTAAAGACAAGTGGTTATACAATTTCGTTGTCCGACACGATTTAGACGAAGTGTATGGCGATGTGGTACGAGATACCATTGTAACACGCATTTTCAGAGACTGGGATCTATATGTGAACACCTATCAGGCAGATAAAATCATTACCGACCTGGTTGGTCAGTTAAATCTGGATATCCGTGATATTCCGGCAGACGAATTTGCACTTATGTTGGGCGATGGAAGCTTTGGATGTATCGACACCACAGGGATCAGTCAGTACTTCGTGATCGGGAAAATTGGTATTGAAGATAACGTAGTGACACATGGAGCGTATAAATATCAATATACCAATGAAGCAAAGACCGATTCGGTTATTGTTGAGCAGGTGTTGCACTTCAGAGATTCATCCATGCAAGGATATGATACGTTAATTGCCTCTCGAACAATTGAAACCAGTGATGGTACCATTTTCAATGTAGGGGATACCATACCCGGTCTGTTCAAGTTTACCTATACCCACCCAGAAGTACGCATTAATTTCTGCGACCCTACAAAACGAGATACGTTTATTGTGAATTCAAGCGGTGCTATGACACCGAATCTTTACCTAAACAATCGCGTGGGTTGTGAGAAAACCGATGCAGACTTCCTGAATGTAGGTTACCTAAACGAGTTTAAATTAGCCAATGACGCCGTATGTGTGGGAGAAGTGCATGAAGTTATTGATAGCATACGCTACTGGCAGTACGAAGATGATTTCTCTCCGATTGATTATCCGATTGATCCAAGAAAATTCTGGGAAGATCCGGCACGATTTGGAGCAGGTAATCTGGAATTGAAAGCAATTGATTGGAACGCCGACGATAACGACAATAAGTTTGAGCGAAATCTAACGTTCTATCATCAGTACGACGAGCCGGGAGAATATCGCGTAGCGATTGCCACACAGGATAGTATTGGTTGTGTTGATACGTCATACATCACAGCGATGGTGACAGGTGTTAAGGCAAACTTCGAAACGGATTTGAACGCCGGAGGTGATGTTTGTGACGGAATTGTTTCGTTCTTCGATTCCTCTGTGGTATTCGATCCGTGTAGAGGAAGAGATACATGTCCGGGAGTTTATGACGCTTGTGACAGCGTAGTGTGGTATGAATGGGACTTTGGTGACGGTTCGGTACGAAGTGTACTCAAGAACCCTTCACACGACTATACGTCAAGCGGTTGGTTTGAGGTGAAACTCAAGATTACCACGCTCATTGGTTGCCAGGATTCGGTGGTGAAACGCATTTTTGTTGCCGGACCTCAGCCTAGATTTGAGTTTGATGGTGGTAGTGTCTGGGGTGAAGATTCGATTATAATCTGTGCCGGTGATAGTGTTCACATCCTCAATACGAGTCGTACACCAATGACCGACCCGAATTGGGTTATGTATTGGGGCGATACGGCAACCAGCGGTACAAAAGACATAAATCAGATTCTTACCCACCAGTATAACAATCCGGGTACATATTACCTGCATATGTTTATGGAGGATGAAGTAGAGCCAGGTAAACCACCATGCACACGCTTGTTCCCGGATACCAGTACGCTTAATGGTAAGGTGCCGAGAGAGATTAAGGTAATCGTACAGCCATTCACACCTGCGAAGCTGGAGATATCAGACACCGTGGTGTGTCCAAATCAGGAAGTGGTATTCACCAGTAACTCAGATACCATTTACAAATACTACCAGTGGGCGTTCGGTGATGGAGATACCGCAACGCGCAGTGAGCCAGTGAATTTTGTTTCACATAGTTACACCACACCTGGCACGTACAAAGTATTGATGATACCTGATTACGATCTACCGGCAGGTGATTTCGGACCGAAATGTCCGCTTATCGATAGTGGAGAAGTGACCGTGGTTGACGTTACGGCAAACTTTGATATCATCGATAAAGACAAACCAGATTACTGTTTTACAAACACATCGCAGGGTGCGAATAACTTTGAGTGGAAATTTGAAACAGAACAGCGAGATACAACCACAGAGTTTACAACCGGATTGGATCAGGATCCGTCTTGTCAGAACTGGGGTGAAACCGTTGGAACGTTTGCCATTTGTCTGATTGCTTCCAACGATATCGGATGTAGAGACACCATATGCAAGACCATTGAGAATAATTTCTTTATCAAGTTTGTGCCGTACAACGTATTCACACCGAATACCGGAGGTGGTGACAATAAAAACGACCGATTCGTTATTGACATCGAAGGTTGGGAAGAGTATGAGATCAATATTTATAACCGTTGGGGTGAACTGGTATTCAAGGCAGATGATCCAGTGAATAGCTGGGACGGAACCGTTATGAATAACGGTACTGAATGTCCTGCCGGAACCTACTTCTACGTGATCAACTACAAGTTGAAGAATCGTGCGGAGAATGACGGTTTAGAACCGGTAAGTGGAACGGTTACATTAATAAGAGATTAAATGAACAGCCCAGGCTAACAGACTTTTATCAACACAGCTTTTTAAGCATTAGTTTTTTCATGAACCCTCTGAGATCGCCATCTCGAGGGTTCTTTTTTTTGAATTTTATCCAGGTTTACATCCAAATAACGTCTTACAATGGCTTGTAAAGCGCTAAGTGTCAATGGCTGGTCATAGCTGAAACGAATATGTCAATTTAATCCCTAAATACACAACTGGTCACAGTGACGCGCGCAGAACCCTATGTGGTTGATCATCTTTACGTGGCTCGAATTAGGTAAAAGTAGAAAACAAACGGATGAAGACACGATTTTTATGGATGACTTTGTTGGTCGTCGTAGCTGGTATTGCAAGTGCTCAAGATCTTTCGCTCACATGGGCAAAATCAATTGGTTCTGCGGCATTAGATGATTATCAAAAAACGGCTGTAGACAGTCAGGGGAATATTTATGTAGCTGGGTTATTCTCCCAAACTACGGATTTTGACCCGGGGCCAGGACTAAAAACTAAGGTGTCACAAGGTGGACAGGACATTTACGTGCTCAAGCTTGATAAAGATGGCAAGTTGCTGTGGGTGCATACATTTGGCAATGCCAACTCGGATGTTGCACAATCCATTCTCCTTACGAAGGGGGGAAATGTAATTGTGGCAGGGTATTATTCCGGCTTAGTTGACTTTAACCCGGGTACTGCAATGAATAACTTAACATCCAGAGATGATTATGAAGGCTTCATGCTTAGTTTAACATCCAATGGCGCTTTTAATTGGGTAAAACCCCTTCAGGCAAGTGCAGCCGGTCGAACCAACCTATATAATATGGTTGAAGACAAAGACGGCAATATTCTGGTTGCTGGTAATTTCGTTGGACGAATTGATTTTGATCCGGGAAAAGGAACCCACATACTTAAATCGGTTGGTTTTACCGACGCTTTCGTGCTAAAACTGAACAGTGTAGGTTCGTTTAAATGGGTGAAACAATTCGGAAGTACAGAGCGCGAATTCAACACGGAAATTACAACCAATGGGACCGATATATATGTTGCCGGACAACTCCAGGACAGTATCAATTTTGATCCTAAGGTGGCCGGTACTACAATAGATCCGAAAGGAACACAGGACGTTTACTTTCTACAACTTGATTCTTCAGGAAAACTACAATGGGTTAAATCCATCGGAAGTACCGGCTATGAAACTGTAAACGCGATTACACTCGACAAAAATGGGAACCTTTACCTGGTTGGATACTTCAATAATACGGTGGATTTTGATCCAGGTATTAAAACGTATAATGTGAAGGCGGCACCAGTTTCGGATGGGTATATTCTTCGCCTCACGTCCAAAGGCGATTTTGGTTGGGTGAAAACACTAACCAGTCCGAATCTCGTGGATATTGATGCCATCGCTTTAGATACCAGTTCGAATATCTATTTGACGGGATTGTTCAGTGATAAGACCGATTTCGATCCCGGACCAAAGAACTTCGATCTCACGGCAACCGGTGGGTTCGATGCGTTTTTGCTTAAACTGAAGAATACCGGAGACTTTGTTTGGGCCGTTGGTCAGGGGGCTAGCCAAAATGACAGGGGAAGAACGCTTCATTTGGATCAAAAACGTGGAACCACCATTTTTACATCAGGCAGCTTTTATGGTACCGTTGATTTTGATCCAGAGTCAACGAAGTTCAATATGACGTCAAATGGTATATCCGATACCTACTTTCAGAAATTGAAAGAGTGCAAGGTCAAAACAAGTACACAAGTTGTCGTGGCCTGTGATAGTTTCACCTGGATCAACGGACTGACCTATAAATTCGATAACAACTTTGCTAAACACACCTTGATTGCCCAGGATGGGTGCGACTCTATTGTAACGTTAAACCTTAGTTTTAACCGAACGGGAACTGATAAGGTGAGTGCGTGTGATTCGTTGGAGTGGATCGACGGTCAAACCTATTACACAAGTAATAACACGGCCAAGCATACCCTGTTGAATTCAAAAGGTTGCGACTCCGTAGTTTCGTTGGAACTAAGTATGGCGTATAGTTCGGTGCAAAAAGACATTGTACTGGCCTGCGATTCCTTTCGCTGGATCAATGGCGTGACGTATTACACCAACAATACAACGGCAGAAGCGATGCTTACCAGCAGTCAGGGCTGCGATTCTATAGTTCAATTGGACCTCTCTTTCGGGGCACCGGATCGCACCATTCAGAAAGAAACGTCCTGTGCATCCAGTTTTACATGGATCAACGGTAAACGATATACCAGTAATTCCTACGGAGACTCAATGGTGTTGGCCAATTCCTTTGGGTGTGACTCTACCGTCATTCTCGATCTGACATTCGCTTCCAAATTCCCTAAGATGGACAAAGTTCAGGCGTGTGACAGCTTCACCTGGATCAATGGTATTACGTATAAAGAGAACAATTTTTCCGATCAGGATACACTGGTTTCATCGGCCGGTTGTGATTCCATTGTACGCTTGCAGCTAACCCTGAATAAGTCGTCCTTCAGTACGGATAACCTTCAGGCCTGCGACAGTTACACCTGGATCGATGGAAACACCTATACGACCTCTAATCAGGATGCGGTGTACACCACAACCAACCAATTTGGGTGCGATTCTACAGTAGCCCTTAAGTTAACTGTAAATACCGTAGATGAAACGTTAATCGTAACAGACACAAGTTTAGAAGCGGTTGAAGATCAGGCGAAATATCAGTGGTTAGACTGCGAAGCCAATTACAGTAAAGTCGCGAACGCCACAGCGAAGATCTTCATGCCGGATGTAAGTGGCGAGTATGCACTTGAAGTACAAAAGAACAATTGTACAGACACATCATTGTGCTATCAGGTACGGAGCCTTGGAGTTAAAGATATGGGCCAGGCCCGGTTTAAAATGTATCCGGTGCCAATGACAGACCACGTAAAACTGGATTTTCCTCCAACTGAGATCTATACCAACCTGACTGTAATAGACGTCAATGGGAAGATTGTGTATACCGATCCGAGCACAATTTCAGGCTCATACGACTTGAGTTTTGAGGGTGAGCCTGGTGTATATATAATCAAAATACAATCAGATAATGAGGTGTTTGGTGTTCGGATTTTAAAAACGAAATAGAAGTGTCTGAAACCAACGTTTTACGAAACGATGCAATGACAGACGAAAGGCGTTCAATTGCTAAGGTTGAGGTTTTGTCGATAAGTGAACTAGGTCATTTGCTGATGCTTTTAACTTCAAGGTTTAATACATGAGTTGACTTAAGTCGACCAATGAGTAAATAATAGATATATGAAAAAAATAATACTTCAAATTGCTATGGTGCTCCTACCATTGGCGCTCATAGCCCAAAACGAATTTGAGAAGTTTGATGTTCCATCCGCAACCGTGGTAAACGATATTTTTGTTTCCGGTGATGGTCATGTTCACCTGGCTACGGACAAAGGGTTGTTAAGTTTTGATGGGAAAAACTGGGCAACCGTTACAACCAAGGAGGGTTTGCCAAATAACGATATCAAAGATATCGCCTGGTTCGATAATGAGCTGTATGTTTCCACTGCAGAGAAAGGCCTGGCCAAATTGGAGGCAGGAAAAGGCTGGAAAGAAGTGAAAATCGATGCACCGTCAGACTTTGGTTTCGTCAATTACATGTTCCCATTGGGTAGTACACTGTTATTGGGTACAGACAACGGAAAAGTATTTGACAAATCGAAGACTTCCGAGAAGCTAAGTGAAAGACCTTATGGCCCACAAGGCCTTGGCAAAATTACCGGAATGGGTATGGCTTCTTCAGGCGTGTTTAACGTGGTTTCAGACAAAGGTGTGTTGCTGGTAGCAACGAATCAAAATAACTTTCAAATCAGAATTAAGTCGGATAATTCTCCATTGACAAGTGACAACGTATTATTTGGTTTTATGGACGGTGATGTTGCCTATGATTGTACCGACAAGGGAATCACGGTAGCCGATTATGCTCCTCCGGGAATACCTCCTGGTATCAGCACGGTAACTGAAGCAAACAGCGACATGCCAAGCGACCAGGTTAACCACATTTCAGTTGACGGGAACCGATGGTTTGTAGCAACCGATAAAGGGTTTGCAATCAGCACGTACACTACGAATTGGGAAGTGTTTGATAAGTCTAAATCCAACATTGACAGCGATAACGTAATCAAAGTAGATCTTGCGAACGATAAAACGGTATGGTTCGTGACAATGGGAGATAAGTTGGTGCTGCACAAATACGATAAATTGCAAAACGCGTCGGTAGATGAAGTGGTTCAAAACCAGAAAGAGTTAGGTATAGAATACGATTTAGCCAACGATAGAGTACGTTTTAAATTGCCGGCTGGAAATACAACAACAGATATGTCGCTTTCGGTGCTGACCATTGAAGGGAAAAGCATCGTAAACTTTGCGGCAACTTCGGTTTCTGCCGAGAATACAATCGACTTAAATACAACCGATTTAAGCGCAGGCACGTATATCGTACACTATTCGAGTGGAAATGGGATAGAGGAGACTGCAAAATTGACTATATATTAAATTCGCAATAAACAGTACAGCAACTGAAACAATGAAAACTAAGGCACGCATATTATTCGCAATGATTGGAGCATGGGGTTTTTTAAATCCGAACAATGCTACTGCACAAATAACCATCGAAATGCCGATGGTAAGTCAACACGCAACGGTTTCTCAGCGCGTTGGTACCACCGATTTCAAGGTGATCTACCATCGTCCTGCCGTAAACGACCGCGAAATCTGGGGCGAACTTGTACCCTATGATGTGGTTTGGAGGGCAGGCGCAAATGAGAATACGGTGTTTCAAACAGAGCATGACGTTGTAATCAATGGGAATACATTGCCAGCCGGAAGTTACGGGCTTCACATGATCCCCCAGAAAGGCAACTGGACAGTTATTTTTTCGAAAAAGGACGACATCTGGGGGAGTTTTGCCTATCAGGAGAAGAATGATGCGCTGCGCGTAGAGGTTACACCAGTTGAGGTTGAAACCTTTACGGAGCACTTAAGTTACAGTTTTATTGATGTTCAGAAATCAAGCTGTGTTATGGCATTGCACTGGGCAAATCTTCAGATTGCCGTGCCACTTGAAGTGGATGTAAAATCCAATTGTATTGCGGATTTAAAACAGAGGCTGGCAGATACAACCGGATTGATATGGAACGACTATTATATTGCCGCCAGGTATTGTCTTTATGCCGATACGTTATTACAACAGGCTGCAGACTGGGCGGATGTGTCTATGCAAATTGATACCAACTTTTATACGGTATGGATGCGGTCACGGGTAGCCCGAGGACTCAACGATGAAGCCATTGCTTCTCAACTCGAGGAAAAGGTGCGAAGCTTGGCTACTGCATCGAATTATAGTTTGGTCGTACGCGTTCACATCAATGAAGAAGACTATGATAAAGCACTGGAATGGGCAGAATACGGAGTTGAAAATCACAAGGACTCCTGGGTGTCGTACCACAATATAGCCAAGGTTTATGGTCTGAAAAATGAGAAACAGAAAGCCCTTAAGAATTATAAGAAGGCGCTCAAGTTAGCTCCGGAGGATCGTATCGAATACGTCGAGGGAAAAATCGAAGAGCTGAAGGAAAGCTCTTCATAAATCCAGTAATACTGGTACATAGCATATGATGAATGACTGTCACGGGAGTAAGATAACAGTTCAAACATTTAATTATGCAAAAGATCACATTGAGTTTGTTGTTGGCGCTCTTATTCATGCAGGTTCATGCTCAGGAAAAATGGTCACATTTTACCTCGAAAAATGGGCTGGAAAGCAGTGAGACCCGTGTTTTACTCTCAAGTTCAGACGGTAGTATCTGGATTGGTACCTTGCAAGGTGCAAACCAGTACAAGGATGGTAATTTCGAAACAAAATTTAAGAGCGAGTTCGTTGAAGATATCGTTCAGGATCAGACGGGAGACTTATGGTTCGCCGTGTCTGGTATGGGTGTTATACAATGGGATGGTACCAACACTACCAACCACAACTCATCCAATGGGTTAACCGGCGCAGGAGAGATAACCTCTTTGTTTGCAGATTCAAAACAACGGATTTGGGCAAGCAACTGGAGTAAAGGGGTAGATATGTTCGATGGCAAGCAATGGAAAAACTTCAATAAATCGAACTCGAAGCTTCGGAGCGATGTGATTACCGATATCGTCGAAGACAATAATGGAGATTTGTGGTTTGGTTGTGAAAAGGCACCAGCATTTAACAACCTGGGTGGTGTTGTGCGGTATGATGGGACAACCTGGACGGTCTACCAGGCGAGCGACGACTTAGTCGATGACGATGTCCGATGTTTATATGTAGACAAGAAGCACAACCTTTGGGTAGGAACGTCGAAAGGTGTATCTATGTTCGATGGAAGTCAATGGACTTCATATAGCACGATTGGTCTCTTGACCGATAGTCGTGTAATGACCATAACAGAGGATTTACGGGGAAGAATCTGGTTCGGTACATTGTCTGGTGGTGTGGCTGTTTTGGATGGGAACCAATGGAGTGAGATCACTGCAGATAATGGGCTTGTGTCTAATAAAGTTGCAGATATCGTACGTGATAAGGAAGGGAGTATGTGGTTTGCTTATTTTGATAAAGGAATAAGTAAATTGGAATCTCCCGATTTACATGCCTTGTCCACAGTCCTTCCAACCGAAGTTCGGGTTTATCCTATTCCCCAAAAACAAATCATAAGCATGGAGGGGGTCGATGCAGATGAAGTTAGAGCGTTGAGGCTTGTCTCTATGAACGGGCAAACTTGCTCATTTTCAATACGTTCAAACGACGAAATCAACGCTATGGAAGTCCCAGTTGGAGATTTGCCGTCTGGCATTTACGTTGTAGAATTGGTCTTGAGCTCGGGTAGGCATGTAACCAAAATACTTCTGGAATAAGTGGGTTTAACCGAGAATATCTATGCAGACGAAC
>DIYD01000089.1 GCA_002428905.1 Bacteroidetes bacterium UBA6063
GACGGAACAACGGGTTCGTTGAGTAAGGCTAAAAAAGACATGTTATATGATAAGGTGTGGTATTCCACCAACCCAACCGGTGGCATCGATCACGAATTCTTGAGTGACGGAACATTACGTCAGGCAAAATCACTCGATGGTCGTTGGACCTGGCAGAACAACGGTGACACCATGAATCTGGTAGACCATATGAACAATCGATACGACTACGTGTTCATCAGCATTGGAGCCAACGCTATGTCTTTAAAAACCAGTGTTGACGGTTATCAGTCGACACACGGTTACAAGGATACTGAGTAAGAAAACACCTCAAAAAAAACTGAAATCATGCCAATTTTACCGCTTGTGGTAGTTGGCATGATTTTTTATGTAAAGCCAGAAAGATTGTAAACTAAACAATCGTGATACGTTAAAAGAAAACACATCCTATGTTAGGTAATATCGTAAAAGGAATTTCCGGAATGTTCGGAAACAAAGCGGGCAGAGATTTAAAGGAACTAACTCCTTACGTAGATAAAGTCAATGGATTCTACAAGCAGTATGCATCGTTAAGTAACGATCAACTGCGAGCGAAAACGCCTGAATTCATTGGGCGCATAAATGAACATCTTTCAAGTATTGATTCTGAGATTGCTTCGCTAAAGGAGCAAATCGAAAATGCCACACCTGAAATGGTGGCAGAAAAGGAAGCCTGGTACGACCAAATTGACAGTTTAGAGAAAAAACGAGATGAAGAGCTGGAAAAAGTTCTGGAAGACATCTTGCCAGAAGCTTTTGCTGTTGTAAAGGAAACAGCACGACGTTTCGCTGAAAACGACGAAGTAACGGCCACGGCAAATGAGTATGACCGTGATCTAGCAGCGTCTCGTCCGCATATTGCGATAAAAGGGTCTGATGTGGTATACCAAACATCCTGGCAGGCAGCGGGTGCCGATGTAAACTGGAACATGATTCACTACGATGTTCAAATCATTGGTGGTGTTGTACTGCACAAGGGCAAAATTGCAGAGATGGCTACGGGTGAGGGTAAAACACTGGTATCTACCCTACCGGCCTATCTAAACGCATTGGGCAAACGCGGTGTGCACATCGTAACAGTGAACGACTATCTGGCACGACGTGACTGCGAATGGAACGCCCCAATTTTCCAGTTTCACGGACTAACAGTAGACTGTATCGATTACTACAGACCGAATTCAGACGATCGAAAGCAGGCCTACCTCGCTGATATTACATACGGTACCAATAACGAGTTTGGTTTCGATTACCTTAGAGACAACATGGCGCACGACGTGGACGATCTTGTTCAACGTAAGCACCACTACGCTATGATTGACGAGGTAGACTCGGTGTTGATTGATGACGCCCGAACACCGTTAATCATTTCTGGTCCGATTCCAAAAGGTGATCAACACGAATTTGCGGAGTTAAAGCCACGTATTCAACGCATTGTAGAAGCTCAAAAGAAGGAATTAAGTGCAGCATTGCTCGAAGCTAAACGCTTAATCAAAGAAGGTAAGGACAAAGAAGGTGGCTTTAAGCTGTTCCAGGCCCACCGTGGATTACCAAAGAGTAAGCCCTTGATTAAGTTCCTGGGTGAGCAAGGCATGCAGGCATTAATGCGAAAAACAGAGAATTTCTACCTACAAGACAATCAGAAAGAAATGCACAAGGTGGATGAACATCTGTTCTTCACCATCGATGAGAAAAACAATCAGGTTGAATTAACCGACAAAGGAATTGAGTTGATTACCAAAGCGGGCGAAGATTCGAACTTCTTCATTATCCCCGATGTGGGTAGTGAAATTGCCGAGCTTGAAAAACGCGGTTTATCCGATAGTGAGAAGCAACAGCGTAAGGATGAACTGATGCGTGATTTCTCTGTAAAATCAGAGCGTATACATTCGGTTAATCAGTTGCTAAAAGCATATACCCTATTTGAAAAAGACGTTGAGTATATTGTTCAGGAAAACAAGGTTAAAATTGTTGATGAACAAACCGGTCGTGTGATGGATGGACGTCGATACAGCGACGGATTACACCAGGCCATTGAAGCCAAAGAAAATGTGAAGGTAGAGGCAGCCACACAAACCTTTGCGACCATTACACTTCAGAACTATTTCAGAATGTACCACAAACTTTCGGGTATGACGGGTACGGCGGAAACTGAAGCAGGTGAATTCTGGGAAATCTACGAATTGGATGTAACGGTAATTCCAACCAACAAACCTATTATTCGAGACGACCGTGAGGACTTGATTTACAAGACCAAGCGTGAAAAATACAATGCTGTTATTGACGAAGTACTTCGCTTACAGAATGAAGGCAGACCGGTGTTGGTTGGTACTACATCAGTTGAGGTTTCTGAGGTATTAAGTAAGATGTTGCGCATGCGTAAAATCAAACACAACGTACTGAATGCAAAACAGCACCAGCGAGAGGCCGAAATTGTTGCAGAAGCAGGTTTATCCGGAGCAGTTACCATTGCAACCAACATGGCTGGTCGTGGTACGGACATTAAACTGAGCGATCAAATCTTAAATGCAGGTGGTTTGGCCATTATCGGTACAGAGCGACACGAATCTCGTCGTGTAGACCGCCAGTTACGTGGTCGTGCCGGTCGTCAGGGAGATCCGGGATCATCGCAGTTCTTTGTTTCGTTAGAAGAC
>DIYD01000198.1 GCA_002428905.1 Bacteroidetes bacterium UBA6063
GGTATTGAACAGGTTTACCTGAGCACGCGAATTCGTCTATCGATGGTTCTACTGGTATTTGTTGGACTATTGGTTTCCATTTATGTGACCATCCAATTCATTGAGATTAATCATCAAAATCGATCCGAAAATGAGTTGATGTATAAAATTCGCGAGGTGGCGAACCAACTTCAAAACGAGGTAGACTTTGCTGAGAAGCTGCACAATGAAGAGTCGCGGCAATTGATTGTAAATGAAATTGGAGACGTACATAAAATCGATGCCAATTTATTTGACAGTTCCGGATACCTGCTGGCATCAAGTATCGCCGATATTTACGAGCAAGGCCTTGTAGCTCCGTTGATGAATCCAGAGGCTTTTGGCATCTTCAAAGAGAAAAAAACCTCTCAGTTAATTCATAATGAATCGATTCGAGACTTACATTTTACATCTGCCTACCTCCCGCTGATCAATGACAAAAGGCAGGTTATTGCGTACTTAAACCTACCCTACTACTCGCGGCAAAACGAGTTAAACAATGAGATTTCTTCGTACACAGTGACCTTCGTAAACCTATATCTTTTCTTGATATTATTAGCGATTGCCCTGGCCTACATCATTTCTCAACGTATCAGTAAACCGTTGCAAATCATCAGGGAAAAGCTTTCGCAAACCGGGCTTGACAAAAACGAGTTGATCGAATGGAAACAAAACGACGAAATTGGAAGACTCGTTAAGCAATACAACAAGATGGTATTGCAACTGGGCGAAAGTGCACAGAAACTGAGCGAGAGTGAGCGTGAAGGAGCCTGGAAAGAAATGGCGCGCCAGGTTGCCCATGAAATTAAGAATCCGCTCACTCCTATGAAGTTGAATATTCAACATCTTCAACGCGCCTGGTCGGATAAAAACGAGCGTTTAGAAGATACCTTCAAACGGGTAACAACGGTACTCATTGAGCAAATTGACAGCTTGTCGAAACTGGCGACTGAATTTTCGTCGTTTGCACAAATGCCCGAGAACAATTTTGAGCGATGCAATCTTACGGAGAGCTTGCAAAACACCATTACCCTGTTCGAGAAAAGTGAAAACGTGGTATTCCAATACAACTCCAACTGGAAGGGTGTTTTCGTTGAAGCCGACAAAGAACAGCTTGGTCGGGTCTTCAACAATGTATTAAAAAATGCCATTCAAGCCATTCCAGAAGGCAGAAAGGGCAAGATTGAAGTAGAACTGGAACAACTCAACGACAAGGTAGAAGTACGTATTACCGACAACGGACGAGGGATCAAGGATGAAGACCGTGGGCGGATATTCGTACCAAACTTCAGCACCAAAACCAGTGGCATGGGATTAGGGTTAGCCATCACCCGTAAAATGATTGAATCGGCCCAAGGCAGTATCCGTTTCGACTCGGTGGTAGACAAAGGCACCACCTTTTATCTGTTGTGGCCAACCGTTGATTAAACCGTGACAGACCTCAGGTTAATTTTTCATTAAATTTCAGTACTTTCGACTGCATTATGAACAAGATACGATTCCGATTAACCTTATTGCCTGTGCTCGCTGCGCTGGTTTTAGTAACGTCCTGTGGTGAGGATCCAGAGGTTGATACAAAAGTAGATACTTCTGCATTTGACAATACGGTAGATACGTTAATCGAGGTGACCACAGATCATGGCACCATGATCATGTATATGTACAAAGGCACGCCAATTCATCGTGCCAACTTCCACAAATTGGTTGGGGAAGGCTTCTATAACGGGACCGAATTCCATCGCATTATTCCAAATTTTATGATTCAGGGAGGTGACCCGTTGAGCAAGGATAACGACCGAACAAATGATGGAACAGGTGGCCCCGGTTATACACTACCACATGAAATCGACACGAACAAATACAAACATGTTGTGGGCGCTGTGGCAGCAGCACGTTTGGGTGATAATGTAAACCCCGACAAACGTTCTAGTGGCAGCCAGTTCTATATCTCCGTAAGCGAACCCGGCACACGAGGTTTGAATGGCAATTACACCGTATTTGGTCAGGTTATCCAAGGTCAGGAAGCAGCAGACAAAATTGTTGTTCAGGGCCGCATAGCTCAAAATCGACCAAAAGAACGTATTCCGATGAATATGAAATTCATCATCAAAACACCCGAAGAAATCAAATCGGAATACGGTTTTGAAGTAGAAATCTAGATTTCCTAAAAATGAGGAAATCTGGATTTTAAGAACTTCCAATAGCACACAAAACGTGCTATTTTCGCGGCTTCGTTAATTGCAATACTCAAAAGCATGTCAGAAGCACATTACAACCATCGATTTATTGAACATAAATGGCAACAAACCTGGCGCGACACCAATCTTTATCAGGTAGAGAATAAGTCGGCCAAGCCAGCCTACTATGTACTCGACATGTTCCCTTATCCATCGGGTGCGGGACTACATGTTGGCCACCCTTTGGGTTACATCGCTTCAGATATTGTGAGTCGTTATAAACGGCACAATGGCTTTAACGTTCTTCACCCGATGGGGTACGATGCGTTTGGATTGCCTGCAGAGCAATACGCTATTCAAACCGGCCAGCACCCGGCAACCACCACAGAGGAAAACATCAACCGGTACCGTCAACAAATGGATCGTATTGGTTTTTCGTACGACTGGTCGAGAGAGGTGCGCACCTGTGAGCCTTCTTATTATAAGTGGACACAGTGGATTTTCATGCAATTGTTCAGCCACTGGTTCAATGCCAATACCAATCGAGCCGAACACATCGACAATCTTGTTGCAATCTTTGAGAACGAAGGGAATGTAAATGTCAAGCACGCCGGTGACGATGTGGAATCATTCATTGCCGAAGAATGGCTAAACTTCAACGCTGCTGAAAAAGAAGGAATACTTCAGAATTATCGCCTGGCTTTCATCAAGGAAACTACGGTGAACTGGTGTGAAGAACTGGGTACTGTATTGGCCAATGAAGAGGTAAAAGATGGCGTTTCTGAACGTGGAGGATATCCGGTTGTTAAAAAGCCAATGAAACAGTGGTTTCTGCGAATAACTGCATATGCACAACGATTACTCGACGGATTAGACACTATTGACTGGTCGGATTCAATCAAAGAAATACAGCGCAACTGGATCGGAAGAAGCGAAGGGGCTTCAGTAAACTTTGCGATCACCAATGATGCGCAGCAGCGATCTCTGGAGATTTTCACCACACGTCCAGACACAATTTTTGGTGCAACATTTATGGTTGTTGCCCCAGAACACGATTGGGTGGAAGACCTGATCACCAACGAATACAAAGAAGAAACCTCGGCCTACGTAGAATGGGCTAAAAACCGTTCAGAACGTGAACGAATGAGTGAAGTTAAGAAGGTGACCGGTGCCTTTACCGGTTCGTACTGTACGCATCCGTTCACGGGCAAGCAAATTCCTATTTGGGTAGCGGATTATGTATTGGGCGGATATGGAACCGGCGCAATTATGGCCGTTCCTGCGCATGACAGCCGAGATCATGCCTTTGCGAAGAAATTTGACCTTGACATTGTTCAGGTAATAGAAAATAGTGATGCCAATGTTCAGGAGGAATCCTTTGACGCTAAGGAAGGTACAAGTATGAATTCGGACTTCCTCGATGGATTGGAAGTGAAAGACGCCATCAAAAAGGCAATCGACTTTATCGAGACCAAAAAGCTGGGATACGGCACCATCAATTACAAGTTACGTGATGCGGGATTTGGACGACAGCGCTATTGGGGAGAGCCAATACCTGTTGTGTTTGAGAATGGCATACCTAAGCTCATTTCAGATAGTGAATTACCTTTAACGCTTCCAGATGTAGAGAATTATAAGCCTACAGGCACTGGGGAATCGCCACTGGCCGCTGTTGACTCCTGGGTGAATACTGAAAGCGGAGTCCGGGAAACTGACACGATGCCAGGTTGGGCAGGGAGTAGCTGGTACTTCCTCCGTTATATGGATCCAACGAATGATCAGGCGATTGCGTCGAAAGATGCGATCAACTACTGGGGGGCGGTAGACTTCTACCTCGGAGGATCTGAACACGCCACCGGCCACCTGTTGTACAGTCGCTTTTGGACCAAATTCCTGCACGACATTAACGTTATCCCATTTGATGAACCCTTCAAGAAACTGGTAAATCAGGGCATGATACAGGGTGTGGTTGAAACGCTATACCTCAAAAAAGAAAAAACAGACGGCAAAAATCACTTCGTGAGTGCCGACAAAGTGGAAAACGCTGATGACTATACTGAGATACCCGTTCACGTCGATTATGTAACCGACTATGTAAAAACGGATGCTCCGTCCTATTTGAATCTCGAAGGCATTCGAAGTTTTCAGGATTTCAGAGACGGATACGACGATGCCATCTTCGAATGCAGCAACGGTAAGTTTATTGATGGGTTCTTTGAAGGCAATGAAGGGGCTGTAGAACCAATATTCTACACACATTCCGCCATCGGCAAAATGTCAAAGCGTTGGTTCAACGTGGTTAATCCTGATGACATTTGTGAGGAATACGGTGCGGATACACTGCGCCTATATGAAATGTTCCTTGGACCTTTGGAAGACTCGAAACCGTGGAGTATTAGCGGAATTGATGGGGTTTATCGCTTCCTAAAAAAGACCTGGAAACTGTTTATTGATAAGGATGGAAACTTTGTTCCAACCAATGACAGACCGGCGGAGAAGAAATCACTCAAAACATTACACGCCACCATTAAGAAAGTCGGCGACGATATTCAGCGTATATCGCTGAATACCTGTGTAAGTACATTTATGATCGCGGTGAACGAATTCACGGAACAGAAATGTACAAACAAGGAAGTCCTGGAACAGTTCCTGATCGTGCTTGCTCCGTTTGCTCCGCATATCTGCGAAGAGTTATGGGAGCGCGCCGGACATGCAGATTCAATCGCCAAAGCCAATTGGCCAATTTTTGAAGAGAAACACCTGGTAGAAGACAGCAAGAACTACCCGATCTCAATTAACGGTAAAACACGTACGAATCTGGAACTGTCACTTTCGCTTTCGAAAGATCAAATCGAAGAGGCTGTGTTAGCAGATGACGAAGTACAGAAATGGTTAGACGGCAAGTCACCTAAAAAAGTGATTGTCGTTCCTGGTAGAATCGTAAATTTGGTGGTGTAATACGAGAAAATGAGCATAAAGTCACATTTCGAAGAAGCGTACTCGGTACTTGGTGAGTTTTTGAACAACGAAGCCAATTTTGATCGCATTCGTGAGGCAGGCAATTACATGGCCAACAGTTTGAAAAACGGCGGAAAAGTCATTTCGTGTGGGAATGGAGGCAGTTTGTGCGATGCGATGCATTTTGCCGAAGAACTCTCTGGACGCTATCGTAATGATCGTAAAGCCCTGGCGGCCGTGAGTATTTCCGACCCGTCCCATATGTCGTGTGTGGGCAACGACTATGGATACGATTTTGTCTTTTCAAGATATGTTGAAGCTATGGGCCGAAAAGGCGATGTATTATTGGCCATAAGTACCAGCGGGAATTCGAAAAACGTAATAAACGCTATTCAAGCTGCGAAGGAGCTCGGCATGACCGTGGTAGGATTGACCGGAAAAACAGGCGGCGCCATGGCAGAACTGTGCGACGTTGAAATACGCGCGCCTAAATCGGATTACGCCGATCGTGCTCAGGAAATACATATTAAAGTAATCCATAGCCTCATAGACCACATCGAGCAACACGTATAGCATGGAGTTGGTCTATGCGATAATTGCGGTGAACGTCATCTTCAGTTGGAAGGGTTTCTCCGATGTTGCTTTTTTCGAAAAATATAAGTTTGATATCTACGCAATACTTGGTCGGAAAGAACAGGTACGCATGGTCTCATCGGGCTTTCTGCATGTTGATTATATGCATCTGGGCTTTAACATGTTTGCCTTGTATGTGTTTAGTGGAGTTGTGTTGGGTAGCACAAGTTTTTTTCAGTTTCTGGCAATCTACTTCGGCAGTTTAATTGGTGGCAACCTTCTTTCGCTATACATTCATCGCAATCATCAGTACAGCGCAGTGGGTGCCTCAGGAGCAGTGAGCGGGATCATCTATTCCGCTATTCTTTTATATCCTGATTTACCATTAACCTTCATCTTATTTCCGGTAGTTAGTTTTCCAGGATGGCTGTTTGGTATTGGATATATGTTGTACAGCATTTTCGGCATTAAGTCTCAACGTGACAATATTGGCCATGAAGCCCATTTAGGCGGAGCACTTACGGGTTTGCTCGCTACCTACCTATTCCTGAACAAAACACATCAATTTGATTACCTGTTGCTAACAGCAATTCTGGTTCCTACATTGGTGTTTCTATACTTTGTCATCTTCCATCCTGAATGGTTACACTCTGGTGTGATTAACTGGGAAAACAGTCCCTTTGTGCAGTGGTGGAACAAACAGAAACGACCTCGATCAAACGGTGAAAAACCCGGTCGATCCATCGATAAAAATGAAGAACTAAATCGGCTATTGGATAAAGTGAACAAGGTGGGTTATGATGGTCTGACGGATGAAGAAAAACGACGGTTGGACGAGCTAAGTAAATAGACATGCAGGAGATCTCGAGTGTTAAGAACCCGTTGGTAAAGAAAGTCATGGCGCTGAATAAGAAAAAGGGGCGCACAATACATGGGCAGTTCCTTGTAGAAGGTATTCGAGAAATTCAAATGGCCATTGAAGCTGGCATTCAACCGATTGAAATATTGTATAATGAGTATTGGCAACCTGAAGAACTCGAACGATTTCGTCAATCAGTCGGAGACAGTAAAGACTATATACTGAGTGATGCAGTTTTTGAAAAAATAAGCTACCGCAGCAGCGTGGCGAATGCGCTCGCCATTTTTCCATTGTTCGACACTAACCTATCATCCTTGAACTTACAGGGGAATAGTCTGATTCTGGTGTTGGAAGCCATCGAAAAACCAGGCAATATGGGTGCAATATTTCGCACAGCAGATGCAGCCGGTATAGACGCAATAATCATCGCCAATGCAAATACAGATTTCTACAACCCGAATGTAATTCGGGCCAGTCTGGGGACAGTTTTTACCGTGCCTTTTGCAATTTGCAATAATGAAGACTGTCTGGAATTCCTTAACTCGAACAACTTCAATATCTATAGCACATATCTTGAAGCTTCGGTTCCTCACTTTGATGTTGACATGGCTAACAGCACTGCGCTTGTCATGGGTTCGGAAGCTTTTGGCATTACGGACTTTTGGGTAGACCATGCCAACACCTGTATCAAGATTCCAATGCGTGGCAAAGCCGACTCGATGAACGTATCTACGGCGGCGGCGGTAGTCGTCTACGAAGGCATACGCCAGCGAACGGTAACGTAGGTCGTTTTTCAGACCGTTTTCAAACAGTCCCCATATACTTTTTATACTTTTGGTAAGTTAAATAACTGATGTTGACCCGAATACTGAGTGTATGGATCGTTCTGACAGCCTTTTGCTTCACTGCCCGGGCCCAGTCTCTGTCGACATTTCGCAGTAAAAAAATTCTGATCACAAGTGATACTACCTACCTCGATTCCAGTGTGGTTTCTCATGCCTCCGTACGCATTGAATCCCTGGCCAATACCGACTATCACATTATCTGGCACCCTTCACGAATTGTTTGGGATAACGAGGGTAGCGCATACCCCTCGGATTCAATCCGGGTTACCTATCGCATAATTGCCTTCGATTTTAGTAAGGTCTACGAAAAAAAGAACCGTTCGCTAATTAATGAGCAGTACAAAAAGAATCCGTTTGACTACGTACCTAAAAACGATCGGTTTATAGAAACCGAAAGCAGCCAAATCAGAACGCTAGGCAACGTTTCAAGAGGCATTGGTTTTGGTAATCGACAAGATGTTACGGTTAACAGTAACCTGAACCTTAGACTATCCGGCCGCATTCAGGATGAAATTGACATCGTTGCTGCCATTTCTGACGAAAACAATCCAATACAGCCTGAAGGAAACACGCAGCAGGTCCAGGATTTCGACCGTGTCTTCATCCAGTTGGGCAAAGACAGTACCCGGTTGGTTGCAGGTGACTTTCCCATGTTAACGCCTGCTGGATCCTATTTCATGAAATACAACAAGAAATCAAGGGGACTTCAGCTAGAACATGAGATAAAAGGAGAAAAAGGGGTTTGGAGAATGGGTGGAGAAGGTGCCATTAGCCGTGGTCGCTTTTCCAGAAACACCATTGCGGGTATCGAAGGAAATCAGGGACCTTATCGACTATCGGGTGCCAATGGTGAGACGTTTATCATCATAATAAGCGGAACGGAACAGGTTTATTTAGATGGTCAACTGCTCACCCGAGGCGAACAAAACGACTACGTCATTAATTACAACACAGGTGAACTTACATTCACACCACGAAAACTAATTACGCAATACAGTCGGATTGTAATTGAGTTCCAATACTCCGATCGAAACTATGGGCGTTCCGTTTTACGAGCAGGAGGTTCGTATACAACGCCGAAATATAGAATTCGTGCGAATGCATTTAGCGAGCAGGACAATAAAAACCAACCGTTTCAGCAAAATCTTGATGACTCGGTGGCTGGAGTACCGATTCGAAAATTCTTACGCGACGCCGGCGATGCCAATTTGGTGTACGCTCCACGGGAAGAACTTGTTTTAGAGTATGACCCCAGTGAAATTGTCTATCGCAAGCGAGACAGCCTTGGCTATACTATATTTCAGCAGGCGGTGCCCGAAGATACAGGGAACATATACCGTGTTTCGTTCAGTTATGTTGGACCCGGGAATGGGGACTACGTGCAAAAACTATCCACATCCAATGGACGGGTTTTTGAATGGACACAACCGATAGGTGCAGAATCTGTAGGAGAATATGCACCGGTAGAAGTGTTGGTTCCACCTAAGCGGCAACGTATGTTCAACATTGGGTTCGATTATTTCTTTTCTAAAAATACGGAGGCATCAGTTGAATTTGTCTCTACCCAAAATGACCTAAATACATTTAGTGATTTGGACGAAGAGGATGACCAGGGGTATGGTTTACGATTTGATGTAAGAAGCCTTCGAAATCTTGGAAAAGACTCAACAAAATCCTGGAAATTGAATAC
>DIYD01000033.1 GCA_002428905.1 Bacteroidetes bacterium UBA6063
ATGGCACAGTTCACACCATGGAAGAAGACCTGAATGATCTGGCACAGGTAAGCGAAGGGCACATGCTTGAAATAGGCAACCAGGTATTTGTTGTGAAAGATGGTCAATTTCAGGAAGTCACTACCGCCGAAAAAGTGATTAGAGACTAATCTTTTGGTACCTTTGCGTCATTAATTGATCGAGGTATTATGGATCGCATAAGTCACTGGCTCTACAACAACCTACTCGCGTTTGGTTTCTCTGAATCGGCAGCGAAATACACCAATATGGTTATTCTGCTGGTAGCCATTTTGATACTTATTCTACTGCTGGATTATGTAATTCGAAGAGTTCTGGTTGCAGTAACGCATAGAGTTGCCGTAAAGTCCAAAACAGAATTCGATGATTTTCTGGTAGAAAACAAGGTGCCCAATTACGTAGCACACATTATTCCATTACTTCTGGCTTTTGAATTAACACCACTGGTTTTCACTGATTTCGAGCCGTATGAAAAATCGGCTGATGTTATACTGCATGCCCTGGTTGTGGTATTGATATTGTGGATCACTCGCGCTGTGTTAAACACGTTTCGTGATTACTTTAAAACTCTTGAAAACCTAAAAGACAAGCCAATCGACAGTTATATTCAGGTGTTTATGATCTTCGCCTGGATCATTGGTGCTATGTCGGTTTTCGCCATCATCACGGGAATTCCTTTCCTACGGTTTGTTACGACTATTGGTGCGGCATCTGCTGTCATTCTGCTCATCTTCCGGGATACCATTCTAGGATTTGTAGCCAGCATTCAGGTGTCGATTAATGATATGGTGCATATTGGTGACTGGATCACCTTTGAGAAGTACGGTGCCGATGGAGACGTTATTGAAATCAGCCTTGCTACGGTGAAAGTTCAAAACTTCGACAAGACCATCACCACCATACCCACCTATGCGTTGATTTCTGATTCTTTCCGCAACTGGCGCGGCATGATGGAAGCACCGGGCAGACGAATAAAGCGTGCGGTACATGTACGCCAAAGCAGTGTTCGATTCATGGAATCTACCGACCTGGAAAAACTGAAAAGAATTGAGTTATTAACCACCTACATCGAACACCGACAGGCGGATATAGAATCACACAATACCAAAAACGACATTAACAAAGATCTGTTGATGAATGGTCGTAATTTGACCAACCTTGGCTTGTTTAGAAGTTATATCGACCGATATCTAAAAAGCCACCCCGCAATCAATAAAGACATGACGATAATGGTACGCCAACTGGCACCAAACGACAAAGGATTACCGTTAGAAGTATATGCCTTCAGCTCGGACAAAGAATGGGTGAATTATGAATATATCATGGCCGACATTTTCGATCATATCATTGCCTCCGTATCCTTCTTTGATCTGGAACTGTTTGAATTGATTGATGGAACTGGAATTTCAGATGAATAAAGTGTTTTACCATATCGTGTGCACGACCTTGATGGCTATACTAGCATGGCCCATCACTGCTCAGGCCCAGCAAGGCGAGGATACATGCACATCGTATATCCCTAATGCAATCTCGGTGAATAGTGCAGAATTAGGGCGCGAACACCAATTCTATATGAGGACAACCTGTACGTTTGATTCGTTCAACATTCAGGTTTTCAACCGCTGGGGAGAATTGAAGTTCAAGTCGAACAAAACAACGTTTGTTTGGGATACTAAAAATGAACCGACAGGCACATATTACTATGTTGTTCAGTTTAAAAAACCCATGGGAAAACTGGAAGAAGTTAACGGGTCAATCACCGTGATTCGATAATATCGCTGTTACCGCAGACGTTCTAACCTAAGGGTATTGATTTCACGCACAAACGGGCATTGTACATGAACACCTGGCTATTCCATATCGCTATTGTTGTTATGTCTCTAGTTGGAGGTTACTCCTTTGCGCAAGGTCAGCATATGAGCGACTCGTGCAAAATTACTTTTCCAACAGACGTTCACTCAAGTACCATACTAACTAAAGCCGGATGTGACAGGTTCTTAATCTCCACAAATTGTGACCTCGACTCATTCCATATTACCATTTACAATCGCCAGGCAGAAGTAATGATCATGTCTTCAGATATTCACTTTAACTGGGATCTTAAAAAAACACCTGCAGATACGTATTATTATGTCGTTGCTTACAAATTCCCTCTGGGTAACAAAGAGATTTTTAAAGGTGTCATCCATCTCTTCGACTGACATTGACCTATCTTTACACCTTGCCCATGGGAGGAGGTGGATCCATACAAGACATGAACAACCGGATTAGCGGCAATCGCAATCTGGTTAAAACCAATAGTCTGTTTCAAACGAGAAAAGGGGAATCGCGAAGCAAAGTCAATCGCCGTTTCACCTTCCACAACCCCTCTAAAAAGCAGTTGGCCATAATCAAACGAGCTAACCGCATTTACAAGCGTCGATTTCGACTTAAACTTGCCTTATCCCTGGCCATTGCGTTTTGCATATTCGGTCTACTGTATTGGGTAATTATCATACGTATTATTTCATAAAGCCAAGTATTTTTGGAGAACAAAGAATAGATGAGTAAAACTGGATTAAAAGCCGGACTGAAATATGCGTTGCGAGAATTGGTTCTACTGGTTCTGGGTATTCTAATTGCATTAAGCGTTAACAATTGGAATGAGAATCGCAAAAATCAGCGTGAATTAAAGACGATACTTTCAGTGGTCAAATCAGATCTTACCCTGGATATTGCAGATGCTAAGATCATCCGTGACGCCTATGTTGAACAGATGAACCTTCTGGACTCTGTGCTTATGGACTCCATTAGCCCTGAACGGCTCAAAACATGTCGAAGCTGCCTGAGCACACACCTTAGTTTTTCCAAATTATCGGTTCAGACAAAGGGGCTTCATATGTTGCAGAATTTCAATTCTTCGGAGAATATTGTCAATGATAGTTTGATCATATTATTGGAGAAGTTCTACACTGGAATACTGCTTGCGAATGAGACGCTTGGCGGACTGGTTGACCGAAACATAGAAGGAAACCTGGAATTCTATCGCGATCGATATGCCTGGTACGCCGACTTTGTAACCGGGAAGCTTACAGACGAAATGTTTGTTGACGTACTAAACGCCCCGTTATCCAGAAATCGCATTGTGCATCATAAACTGCTGGTAAGCCGAAATTACCTTCCTATGCTGAATACATTCATTACTTCTGGTGAACAATTGATTGAACAGCTGAACGAACGTACGCAAGATTAATACCATGGAAATTAATGACATACTGGAGGAGCATCCGCATAAAATAGGCTGGCAGGTACTTGCCAAAGAGGCATTGACTAATCCAGAATTATTAAAAGAATTGTTCAACACCTTACTCACCGGAGAAGAGCGCTATGCCCGCACAACGGCCGAAGTTCTGCGGCACGCATCG
>DIYD01000105.1 GCA_002428905.1 Bacteroidetes bacterium UBA6063
TTGTTGGATCTGCCGTATACTCGGTTTGAATATACGGATACTCAAATGCGTCAGGAAGGTTCTCTGCGTAAATGGATGTTCTAGGATTGTTTGGAGAATAATACCTTGAAGCACCCGAACTGGGGCTCATTCCAACGAGGTCAGTCTGACAGGGATTTCCGGTCTGGTCCAGATCGAAGTTGTCCTTTGTAAACAACGTACCTCCGGAATTCATATTAAAATTCTCGTGGTATTTAATAACCTGACTGCCTCCATCGGCTGGCACAGGTAGTACATCAATCGCTTTTCTACCTCTATAATCATAGAACGACTCACCTACGACAATTTCGTCATTTGAATTAATCTGCGTAACCGATTGACGATTGCGATTACTTCCATCAAAGTAGGATATAACTTCTTTATGTTTTCCTTCTTCCGCAAATCCAACCGAGTATTCCCAGTTGAGATCACCTTCATGGGGGTCAATTACATGGTAGTAACTATTGGGACAAGGGCCTAACGCACCTAAGTCATTCCCCTGCCCGGGGAATAAAGACCACTCACCATAGACCAACTTAGTCGGGTCGTTTTGGTCTCTACCAACAGGTCTGATTCTGTATATAACAAAACCGTGATCAAATATCAGGTTAATACGATAACTCGGGTTGATAACATTAACCCGGGTACTATTGTGTTTAAAATCATAGGCGATTTGGCTTGGTGTTTTATACGTTCCAAGAAGATCGGTATAGTCGTCGACAAAGGTGTATTCAACGTCATACGATTCTGCATAGTTATTTGGCGCTGTTGGTGTCCATGTAATATCCAGAACATCGTCTTTCATGTCGCCATCGAGATCCTGCGCATTCCCAACCGGACAAATAAATGTTCCATAAGGAACCTCGTAATAACGCTCAATAGTCAATCCATAACTAACCTTTGTTTCAAAATCCCACGGCGGTGTGGTTAAACTAACCGCTGCACCAGTGGCTTTATCTACAATAGCAAGAGAGGTTATGTTGATTTGGTGAGCACCTGGAACATAAATAGCATCTCTATCCAGTACGTTCTGACCAAAGTTCGGATCATAGCTTAGTTCCAAATTTGCTGTACCGTTCGTTGGGTTTTTTTGATCGTCCCACCAGGTGTAACCAATTTGGTATACGTGGTGAAAAGTGGTATTGGTTTGCTGCGTAAACGAGTAATCAAACTCCACTCGTATGTAGCCCATCACATCTGTATTTACGAAGTTTGGAGTGGCAGGTAATGGAGCCCATTGGTCATCCGTTTGCAGCGCGAATGTTGCAGGAATGGGGTTTGCAGCACCTAGTTTAAAGAAAGTACCAATGTGACTCACTGCAGCTTGCCCAGTGAAAGCCCAAAAGGATAGTATCAGGGTAATAATAATGCGATTCTTCATAACTTAGTTTTTTAATACACTTTTTCTGGTTTCTTTAACGGTATAGATACCTCGTTCGGTTTCTTTCTTAACTCGAATTAGCCCACCTTCTTCGTCATACTCGTAAAGTGTGGCATAGTTGTTTTCATCTAGCGTAGCAACCAGTTTCAACGAGATCGGATCATAGACATAACTCACCATTGACCCGTTTTTAGGGTAGACCCTGATATCGTCAAAATATGCATTGACATTTGTTGCATTCAGGTCGAGATCAATCGTTGATACTCCGCTGGTAGGAATATCAAATTCACCATAGATCCGCTGCCAACCGTCAATGATCTGACCTTCAGCATAGAAGTCATGGGTTGTTGCACCAACCACTATGGATATTTTGGCATCAGCATACGTTGTGAGATGGTTTGACGCAATGTTGTCTTCCTTCACCCATCCGCTTACTATGTAGGTCTCTCCCTTGATTGGGATAAAGGATGATAGACAATCTACACAGGCAAATGGCATATCGACAAAACACGAGGTTGCCGTATAACTGCCCATATCGCCGCACTCAGGAGCCGACATGCTGATGAAGTTGTCGGCAAATAACATAATACTCAAATCGTGTGTACCACCATCGGCCCAAACGCCGGGTACAACAGTGGTATAGAGACCGTTGTCTGCTGCATTTACCCGTTTGACCAGAGAAAACTGGTCGCTCCTTATGACCAGAACGCTGTTGTCTCTGACGTCCGCCAGCGTCATACTTACCGTAATATCAAAGGTGTTTGAACTTGGGTCACACGTTCCTTCGGTTACCGACAATCCGCTTATTGCACACAACGGGTCGGAGATTTGAGGACATTCGGGAAATACATTGATGCTTTGGGTTAGTGTACAACCTGACCCACCTATCATTAGAACTTCATAATCACCTTCTTTGTATACCTCAATCGACTGGTCGTCATCTAAGAAGTCCAAAATAGATGGACCACTCCATAAATACGATTGGAATCCAGATGGAGCAGTAATTGTTCTTTTGCCACTTATACATCCCGTCGTAGATAGATTGCCATTTAAGCAGTCCCCATCAAGGTATGCATAGCCAACATGGCCTCCCCAGGCGCAATCAGATGCAATAAACTCTACCGTGATTGTTTGACCGATGTAATCGTCCAGAGGAACAATAACATCTGTCCAGTCTCTAAACCACAAATCACCTGTACCTCTGGTTTGTACTTGTTTAAATCCTACGTTTTCCGGCCCTGCAATCACGGTGTATCTGGCGCATTCAATTTCAACTCCGTTGGCATACATGCGCACCTGGAAAAATGGCATCTCGGTTAGTGGGTGTGGGTTAATTGGATCTTCGAGTATCGCTGCATACCGGTATTTATACCAGGGTGATGCACTTGTTACTTCGAAATTGCGGTATAATTTGGCTGCATTTGCCCCATATGTTACGTCTTCAAGTCGGACGGAATAGCTACCGCCGGGTGCAACAGTGGATAAAAGATCATTGGTTAACGGGTCTGTCCCAATACCAGAAGTTACAGTTACTCTGGAATTGGATCCGGCTAATGTTGTAGGTGTAAAGTTGGTTACACCTGTAGTACCTCCAAGCATCTCGCCTAATTCATATGACCAACATTGTATTTCACCAGCACCACTAAGTGGGAATTCAAAGTCCAGGTTGTCACAGGTATTACAATCAGCCGGAGGTGGAGCTACCATTGGTGATGGAGTCGGTACAGCTGGATAACTGTGGTTACGCTTAACTACTTCCGTTTCGAAGTAATCGAATTGATTTTTGTACCAGTCTATAAAATCTTGTTCTTCAACATCAGTTCTGCTGTAGAACGCCTGGATAAACTCTTTCTTTTTGAGATAAAGTTCATGCTGATAGAACGAGAATACTCGATTCGTTTGATCAATGGTGTATTCGTATTTTTTTGCTACTGCAATTAGTGCGCTATGCGCATTATATGACCTGAACGCTTTTTCCTTCGCTGCTACGTCATGGATATCTCCTTCGTGCGCACTGCTTAACATAAAAACGGTGCACAATAATGTTGCTATGGTATATTTGATTAAGGACATGCTTCTACATTTTTCGTGATTACTTTTGATGATCCGGCGTTAACCCTGATCGAATATTTTCCTGTATGTGATTCCTGGGTTTGAACGTCAGGTGTAAAATCGCGCCAACTAAAATGATCGTCATCACACGATTCGTACTCGTAGTCTTCAAAATTGTCGAAGCCTATTTCGCGATATTGCGCATTCTTGCTGACTGCAGTTGGTAGGGCATGATTATACCCATAGAGTGCGGAAGAATACCGGTTAAGCGCATCCATGTTTTCTAGCTCCACACCTGACGGACTGAATATGGTCGCTTCCTGAA
Source organism: Bacteroidetes bacterium UBA6063 (assembly GCA_002428905.1). Lineage (GTDB taxonomy): Bacteria > Bacteroidota > Bacteroidia > NS11-12g > UBA9320 > UBA987. The sequence goes on from DIYD01000105.1 coordinate 3,777, forward strand.
CCCAGGTCCAATTCGCATCGTCTATTGTTATTCCCTTATCGGAAAATACCCAATACGGATTAAAGCCTTTGAACTCTCCGTCTACTCGAATATTTGTGTTGTTGTTTAAGACACTTTGCGTCCTACCCGTGAGATAGGTCAAACTCTTGTAAGGCCTGTAAATGCCTTTTTGGGCGGTTAAATATTCATTATCGGTTATCCTAAAATAAGGTGAACTGGAGAAACAGTCGCACCAGGTTCCCCAACCCTCTTTGTAGAGTTGCACACTGGCACTGAGTACCTCTGGGTAAGAGTTCTTTCCAAAACTGTATATGGGGTTCTGTTTGGTTGTTACGGTGCCCATCATCCCCGCCTGCAAGTTGCGCCTACCCGATCTTACGGTTTTCAAATCCGTAGATGCGGTAGTTGGAAATTTAACTCCGGCCTGTGTGACGAGTTTCACATTGCTTTGGTTAACCTCGGTTACCCAGCCAAGCATTCCGTTGGAAGCAATAACTATATCTCCCCGAACATAACGTTGGTCAGCGTTTTCGATGCTCGCATACCCAGAAATGTCAATGGCTACATCGGTTGTGATTAAATTATCACTTTTATACGCAGGGCCCATTAAGTCGTAGTACCAGTATGCAGGCAGACTGAGACTAAAGATGTTATCCTCGAATTCATTCTGGGTACGGGTCAACAGTACGCCACCAGTCTCCGAATCGTATGCAAGGTTTTCAGTATCAATAGATGATCCAAGATCAAACGCTGTCACCTTTTCAATTAGTCCGTATCTGGAGATTACTTTGGAAATGGTTGCAGACCTGAAACGGGTTTCATCTACTCCCAAATCCGGCCAAACTGTTCCCAATACCAATGGAATAGCTCCTGCGGTAGTCGACTCAAAATTGACCTGAACGGAACCACTTGTTGAGCCTGCATAATATTGACGCAGATCGAATGTTACATCGGTTTCTACACCTATCTGGCCTGTGGTAACACTGCCGTCAGGTAGCAAGACGTCTGCTGAGTTCGTGAGCTTAAAGGAGCTCTCACCGTAGTTTTCTTGTTTGTATGTATACTCACTTCCGGAGATTGGGTCTGCTTTGCCTTCTTCGTAAACCCACTCTGCCTTGGGCTTTCCGTGCATATCGTTCAACTGTATTGAAAACCCTTGAGATGCCGTGGCAAAATCTCTGGAATACGACATAAACAGTCCGGTCTTCGGAATATTGCGCGCTAGTTCTAAATCCAACCCGGTCATTTCTACGATTACCGGGAAATCGCGTGCTGTATAAAACTCTTTAATCGTCTTACCAGTAGCATGTCTGGTAACACTAGAGCCTACCGGATTCCCAATGGTTAGATCGGTAATCGTTACCTTACTATATCCCACCTGAGGAGACGGGAATATGGCCTTACCTACGGGTGTGGTAACATAGAATCGATCATCGGGAGCCAGTACTTTTTTCTTTACATCCTTGGAGAAAATTGGAGTTATTAGCGGACTCTCACCGCCCCCTGTGGATGGCTCACTAGCCGCCACGCCACTTGAGATTGTTTCTCCGTTTACCGGATCGGTAGTTGTGTAGTTGTATTCCTTTCCGTAATACGATGTGACGTATCCCGGCTGGTTGACCATTGTATTCCAGTTATCGGACATCACAATTTGCTTCACACGTAAACCACCTCCCAGTTTAGCCCGTCTGGGTTCACCTAGTCGGATATATGAACGGTTGGTTAAAAACTCTTTCCCAAAGTTTTGATCTCGGTATATTCTATTTGGTCCAACAATGGTTGCATATAGATTCTTGAATATATTGGTACTCACCAGTTTCTTCATGTTCTGCTCAATACCTCCGTCTTCCGGATCAAAATTTTGATTCAGGTATTTGCTCATATTCATGCGCCCATACTGCCATGAAGCTTTGGCAATCGGGTTTACATTTTGGCTTACTTCCCAGTCACCGATGTCTACCGACTTAATTTTGATGAATGCGTGATTGTAATCCCCTCCTCCAACATTGAGAAGGCTAAAGTGATTCGTATTATGAATATCATCTTCCACATCCATATAACCCTCAACATTCTCCCAGAATGGATCGCTTGGGCTTTTGACGTTCATCATGAATTTGAAGAAAACGTTTTCACCAATGTTGTGGAGGTAGCGATCTCGGAAATAGGGAAAGGCGTCCGGGTTGTTTGGTATATCTTCTTTTAACTTAATGATCAGATACAGGTTTTCCACCTTGGCTCCATATGGTCCGGTAAAGAGTTCTCCAATATCTGAAGTTACATCACTCGAAGTTGTTGGTTTTGTTGTGGTAGCTCCCACCACCTCAAACAATTCCATAGCCCGCTTGTCCTGTACATAGGCGTAATCGTCGCTCTCATACGTGACTGAAATTGTTCCTGAGTTAGGCAGTGTTATATCGGTGAGTGACCATGCCATAACATGAGCATCTGTTACTCCCTTATCCTGATCCGTATATGGGAATTCCGTATTCGATTTTGTAGCATCTGTAACCTTAGGTTTTGGATTATCATTGGGTTTATAACTACCCCACATATCGTTGCCCATATTTTGATAGCCGGGGTTATTCCCGTAGGTGAATGTATAGGCGTTGTGGGCGCTCTTTTCTGAAGTACCATAGGTAAAGTATACCTTCTTTAGGGTTAGTTTACCCCCATTGGTGTTTGGGTTATTCGGAACACCCGGACAAAGTGAATAGTCGTATTCAAAATGCACCACTTTAATTGGTACTGCAGTGCCGCCGCTGTAATTATCCTTGAAGTCTTTCTTAGCAAATAACTCAATCTTTCGGAGCAAATGCATGGATTGGTTTGTGGCTGAATATCCTCCATTATGGTCGGTTACCTCATGCGCATCCTCACGTTCTTCGGTGGTGAATACCGCCACCAGGTTTTTGGTCTCAATTTTCTCCAAATACCAGATTTCCTTTTCCCCATACGAAATCATTGCCTTGTCATCTCCTGGATCGGACTTGAGTCCTTCGTTATGATTCGCATAATTCGCCTGGTACGGTGTACGCCACTTAAATGGACGGTCTAGCTTCTTGTAATCAAACCGTGTGTAGGTTCCTAAATCGTTATCCGACGGTCCAGGTGTGAGGTCAGAGTCTACATAATCCGGTGAAACAATAGAGGTTAATAAATAGGAGTGCGCATACGCCGGTGTTATTGTATTGGAGTAGTAGTTGTCACTGCCTTTGGTATTACCGGTAGAGTTTGACGAGTTTTGGTATCGCACGAAACCAGTTTCCTTGTCGATCTTTGCGTTCATCGTCCAGTGATTGTCTTCTCCAACATTAAATGTTGTCTCTTCCTTGGTTGTATTGTACGCCGGTAATCCGAAATGATACTCGGTACCTCCTTCTGAGATGGTAACCACTTCTCCGATATGGTGACCCGGAGCCGGATGCATTATATCTTGAAAATTCTGTAGCGACTCTCTGTATAGTTCGTCGCGAGTAATGGTTTTAAACAAAACACCTCGTGGCATCTTCTTTTTGCGGTAAGCATTGTTACGCGATACGGTGGTTACGTTGCCATCGTCATCGATGATTTTACCGCTTTGAGTAGCACTAAAACCCTTACCTACAATCTCTGGCCGAACTGGTTTATCATCGCCATAGTTCGAGCGAAAATCTGCTTCAGAATCATAGGCTGCTTCTCCAATTTTCTTGAAGTAATAGGGTTCGTAGTCCTGATAAGGGTCACTGGTTTGATAATTCAACAAGTATTTAAGACGGGTGTCTGTATGCCAGTATCCTGAAATGTTTTCTGCAAAATTTACACCTACGTCTACACCGGCTTTTGATAAATCACCAATGCTAATGTCGAGGTTTCCATGTCCACCACCACTATGACTATTTACATAGGGGTCAGTCATGTAGCCAACATCGTTACGGAACGCTCGGAAACTACCAGAAACTCCATGCGTTGTTACACTAAACATGTCGTACATCTGATACGCTACCGGAAGCAATGGTGTATTCGGATTAAAACTTCCGTCGTTCTCGCGGTTCACATCCATCATCGCCACAATACCAAAACCATTGTCATATTTGTACGCGTTGTGCGAATTCATATAACCCAGGGCAGGTAATTTGCGCTCTTTGTTTGCCAGAGATTGAGAAGAATAATAGCCATCTAAATTGGCTGTTATTCCCTTAAATTTTATTTCATGACCGCCTTTAGCACCGAGCGAAATGGATACAAGGTTCATAGGCATATCAATGGTTGGGGTATAGCTCTGAAGACCAAAAGGAATCGAGGCACTCACACCCAGATCTTTTGCAATTTCTTGCAAACCCAATTGCATCGAATTGATACCTGAATGTGAGTTGAATGAGGTGCCTATGGTAAACGGCCCTTCGCCTGCCGGTAAGCTATAGGATGGTGCTACCGTAAGTCCATCCGAACTATTGGTAATATCCAGACTAAACTTATCCTCCATTTTGTTTTTCTTGTTAAGTGCTGGATTAATAGACATGCCAAAGCCCGAGGCGATTTCAGCATTTACACCGTTGTAGGTGTTGTAATTGATTCCAATGGAAAGTGACGTCTGAATTTTAGGATCGGCACTTGGGAACAGTGTTTTCCCATTCTTACGTTTCAACCCGATGAACTCTTTACCCAGTTTCCCCGATAAACCCAGGGTAACATTTTTCTTTATGTTCATCTTTTTAGTGACAATATCACCGTTGAAGTCGTCAGGAAGGCCTCGTACTGTGCGGTTCACAACACCAGGACTTAAGTTCCATCCTAATCCAACCCAACTGGCTTCGTCTTCCATACCTATCCCAGAAGAATAGCTCAGATTAAGCGGATACCCTTCGATGTCCAACAGAGGGATGTTGTAAGAAAAATCACCTGTGAATGGGTCGACTAAGTTGTCGACACCCGATGGTTGAAAGCTTTGAACTTCGGGTTGAGAAGGCCCTCCCGTTAGTGCCTGGACCGTCCCTACCTGGGCAACTAAGCCGAATAACAACAGCACGTTAAAGCTATGTGCTATAAATTTCTTTTGTATGCGAATGAATTGAAATGGCGTCATGATGATTTACTTTATATAGGCTAAGATTTGATAGTGTTTATTATCCCTTGTCTTTATTGTTACAGTGTACAAATCAAGGCTTTGTGCTCCCAGATGAGTAAGCGGTATGGCATACATTTGCTTGCCATTTTGGATCAACTGAATCGGGTTATACGTTTCATTAGCTTCCTCATCGTGGTCACGGATTAATAAGTCATCGGAGTTCGATCCCGAAGATGAATTCCGGATAGATACGGTTAAGTCATCCGGGGTATATGGATTCTTAAAAATGAAAAACAGCGTATCGCCTTTGTTGTATTTGTAGATGTTGTTGTTCCTCTGTTCATCAAGGACTACACTGAAATGTGTGTGTTCTTTCTTCTCAATTTCAAACTCCCAAACATCACTGGTTGCAATGTGTGTTTCACCTAATTGAGCGCTAACCTGCCAGGCATAATGTTCGCCTTCGATCAAGTCGTTTAGCTGATTGGGGAACATCAGGGTAATACCCTGAATTCCTGAACGTGTATACAAGGGTCGATTTCTACGTATTGCGTCTTCTGCACTTTGGCCATCCAACATATGTACCAGGCTCAACGTGTATCGAATGTTTGGATCGTTGCCCACGGGTAAGGGCGGAATCCATGTAAAGTTCGGTCGTTTATTCTCTGTAATTGCTTCGTCTTCAGGGAAACTCAGTAGCAACGGGCTAATCGGTTCCGCGCGGACGTCGTTACATGCCTCTATGTCCACCTCCGCACGTATTGTTTCTTCGCAAACGGCCGGATTATCGGCGCAATACATGTGGATGCAATAGGTGTAATCTCCTGAAGGTAAGAACGATGTACTTCGCTCTACATTCGCTATCGACCTATCGAAGTATCTCGATTGCTTCACCTTAAACAAAGCCGGATTGTAGCGGTTTACACCCGGTTGAAGTACATGTACATCGCTTTCAAATTGTACAACCAGCTTTCCTCTGGAATTATACAGACTGGCTGTATACCTGACCTTTACAGGTTGATTCAGGCTATACAGGGCATCGAAGTGAAGTATGTCTTTACTTGCAAACTGGTATCCGATAATCGGATGAGGTGTTAGTACAACCTGAGCTGTTGCACCGGATGAATTAATTACCAGACTCGAGGCTAAAAGGACAAGACAGAGATAAGCTTGTCTTAAGGTGCGGAGTGGGATAAGACCCTGTAGTTTTGTGATCGTCTTCATTTGCGAATTGTTGGATTATAGTTAACCCAAACAAACAACTTTTAAGACATAGTTGTGCTGGCAGCTAAACACTGGTTTTTTGTGTTTAACTCAAATCGTTTGCAGACTAAAACTCGTTTAAGCGTCTGCTTAGAACTTGAAAAGAAAAAAGTACCCTAGTTCGTTATCAGGATTAGTAATTCAGGCTGTTTGTCATTCAAGTTGTCATTTGGGTCTTCCAAAGTTAAAGTAAAAAAAATCACAGTTGAAATAGCAAAAAGTAGTGATTCTTGGCATAGTTACATCTAACTAGTTAGATCCAAATCGTTGAAATTCAACGATTTTACAAACAGCGACATTCGGACTTACATTTCTATGACGGTTTAACCGTCTTAAATAAACAAGTAAACGGTTTTTTCATAACATAAGTATAATGTGATTGGTCAAATCCCCTCTTCATAGCTCAACCATTTTACGCATCCTGGTCGATCAAGATTTGTTGAGATAAGGCATCCACATTTTAGCAAAATCCGTTTCAATGGAGAATATGGACTACGAGAGTTGAACAGCGAAATTCATTCGAAAATTAAGGACCCATTGGTTGGGTAATTGTGTGTTAACCAAAATATGTCCAATTAGGTGGTGGTTCCAATTGTTCATGCCAGAAGATACCTAAATCCCTTTCGTTTAAATCAGCCAAGTGATCAGACGATAAACAGTTTTTTAAAATGCGGTCTAAAAGAAATTTCCTTGGAATTGCTGGAACTGTTTCAACTTCGCGAATATTAAATCTTTCTGAAAGAGTCGGAACCGATGTTTTAAAGTGAACATTCTTGGATTCGCGTAACTCACCTGTTTCATAAACATTGAATCGTACATATTGCACGTAGTTATTATTGAGAGCATCTCTGAACTGAACGATCACCAAAAGTCCAAATCCAAAAGCTTTAATGAACTGACAATAGAGTTCCTGTTGAGAAGACCAAATATTCCAACGATAGGTTTCCTCAAAACCCCAAATATTTCTCGCCTTATCTCTTTTAATTTGATCGACTACATACTGTTCACAGTATTTTTTTGCAAATTGTTTCATAGGGTCGCTCTTTTCTCTCATTACTCTAATGATATGAACTTCGGTATCGAAAGCCGTGTGTTGTGATACATTTGACACTTGAAATTTATTGACCTCAGGAGATGAATATATCTTAAACACAGGAAGATTATTCAACCGCATTTGTTCCTGACTGTGTTCATTCGCCTGAAGATGAGCTTCGGTTGTTTTATTCAGCTCTTCTCTGGTTAATCGAAGCTCCTCTCGTTGCAGCTTCAAATCACTCTGTTGTAATTTGAGGTCTTCACGTTGGAGATAAATGGCATAGATAACCCCTGCAAAAGCGAGTCCTGAAAACAAAGCGTTTACAGAGCCAAACATGTCACCAAACGTTCCTTGATCACTTGGCTTGTTGATGTATCGAACGGTTAGGTACCAGGTTAAACCCCAGATGATGAGGCAAGTGAAGATTAGCCCTAATAAAACAATTGCTGACTGATTCGATTTTTTCACTTGGTGTCTAGTTGTGCATATGAAAATGCCCTATACGTTATCTTAGTTACGAGGGTTGTTCTGGTTTTGAATTTTCATTTTCCTCTAATGTGGTATTATCAACGGCATTAAGAAAAAACATAAAATTTGATGGGGAGACATCAACGTACTTGCCTGTATTATCTAACTGCTGAATGATTTCATTTCTAACCATATTTGTTGACATCTCCATTCCTTTTTTCAAAGACACTGTGGCATAAGGTAAGGAGTGAACAAATGCCATTAACTTATTAATAAGTTCCTTTTTGTCCTTTATAGCCGTTTGAATTTCGAATTGACTTATTAGTTTGTTGATTTTATCTTTTGCATCTTCTTTTGTCATAAACTATATCCAATATGTATTTACTTAGTTAAATTCAATATTAACTATATAAACTCTCCCTATTTATAACGTCTGGCCAGAATAGTCAAATCTAACTAGGCAAATTCAGAAAGACTCAAAACCACCCGATTCCTCAGGTGGTTTACAAACTAAAACTGAGCTACGATTTCTTGCCGACCATCAGCAACTCATTAACCACCACCTCGGTGATGTAATGTTTCTTGCCTTCCTGGTCTTCCCAGTTCCGATTGGTAAGCTTGCCTTCAATGCTCACTTCCTGACCTTTTCCAAGGTATTTCTCAACCACGTCGGCTGTCTTACCCCAGGCGACCAGATTGTGCCATTGCGTTTCAGTCACCTGCTCGCCGTCATGTCTGCGATAATTGCTGTTGGTAGCCAGACTAAACCGTGCTAGCTTTTTTCCTTCACCAACTTCTTTCACTTCAGGGTCTGTACCCAAATGGCCCATCAAACGGACGCTGTTTCTTAATAAATTCATGGTATATATTGGTTAATCGGAATCACCATCGATTCCTTGTACAAAGGAAACTAGTTAATACATCAATAGTCGTATGGCAAGCGTTTGTAAATGATTAAAATGAGAACGAAAAAAGGCCGACTGAAACAGTCGGCCTTTTCC
>DIYD01000104.1 GCA_002428905.1 Bacteroidetes bacterium UBA6063
ATGTTTATGCCAATGCAGTTTCCATTATCTGCCTTGGCGGTATCTGGTGGGCCTAAGCCTCCCGAATTTAGTACGTTTCAGAAGGTATCTCCTGGAGATATGGTGGACCCTTTTACTGGAAACGTTCAATACTCGTTACCACTTTTTGAGATCGGGGGTTATCCGATAAATCTTACCTATTCTGGAGATATCCACCCAGAGCAAAATGCCGGATGGGTGGGTCTTGGTTGGAGTCTGCAAGCAGGTTCGATCGGGAGAGCAATGCGTGGAATCCCAGATGATTTTAAAGGAGATGTTATTGAAAAGGAAGTAAACACGAAACCACGGGTGATTCGAACTTTTAACTTTCAGCAAAAAGACAAGGATGGAAAACAGATTGAATTGGTGGGTTTAACTGGTGGGTTTAAAATACCTGGCTTTCCACAAATTGTTCATGACAATTATCGAGGTTTAGGCATTGACTATGATATAAACTATGAATTCCAACTAAAGAATAAACTTGACTCGTTATTGGCTGACACTGTTGCAAAAAATCCAGTAGTAAAAACACTAAATAAATTGAAGGGTTTAATGGATGAATATGGAGACGAGGATGAAGGTGACGGGAATTTAGATTTCAACACACATTATTCTGCCTTTGAAGGGAATACATATGAGATTGTCCCTAAAGTTGGATTTATAGAAAACTGGGCAAGTGAGAAGATCTTTGGTAAGGATCGGAAATTAAACATTCTACTTGGGAGCCCCGCAATCAGATTTAGTACGAGTCATGGTTTGGAGTCCGTAGGCCTTAGCGGTGGTGTTTCAACAAGAGGCAGACAACAACGAGGAATGGTTAACAATTTTTCGTATAATTTTTTCGCACCGTCAAGCGTACCATCTTTCAATCCGGACATTTACGCCAGTGTTTGGAATACGGCATTCGAATTAGGAGGTGACAAGTTCTTTGCAGATGCTCGAAAAATGAATCTGCATGTAACTACTTCGATTGAAAAATTTCAAGAAAACAAGATCGAAAGACATGCCTATGGTACTCTGTATAACCTGGAGGGTCAGAAGAAAGAGAATGTAATTCTGGACCAGCAAACACCGTCAGTGCTGGTTGACAAGTATACGCAATCGGTTCCAATGACCGTGGCAAGTTATGACGTTTTTAATATCTCAGCACATGGAGTAGGTGGTAGTTTCAAAATCAAGCACAACAGTATTGATATTATTAATCCACCTACCAATAAAGTGTCTACGCTAAGGAATCCCAAGATCCACTTAGAGTTAGGTACGGGCACGAATGCGCAAATAGCAGGTGATGTTGGTTTAAGATCGGTCTACAAAAAAACGGGTAAGTGGGAATTACAGAACGAAGCAGCTGGCAAACTCGAGTATAAGGGCACCACTGTAAATGATGACTATCGACCATTTGAACTAAGAAATAGCTTCGAATTTATTGAATCAAACACCGATATAATAAATGATTTGGGTGGACTTGAACCTACCAAATTTGCGTTGGCAAGAGGTGCGAAGTACAAGAAACGACCATCTGCCTGGAGAGTAACCAATGAAATGTTTGATGAAGAAAACGTACTGGTGAACACTGTAGGTTCTCCGGTAATCAATGGTGATCGCACAGCTCAACAACAATCCATTACCTATCTAACTGCAAAGCAGGCAGAGAAACATGGAATACTAACGGACATTTCTTGTTACAAATTTGTGTCTTCAACGCCAGATTGTGAAGAAATATTTCAACCTCAGTTAAGTCAGACACTTAGCGGTGATTACGTTTTTGACAAGTATACAATTAGCCGAGATGAGCAGTACAGAGGTCCACACCACATTTCTGAAATCAATGTGTTACAGCCGAGCGGAGCAATGTATAACTTTGGCTTGCCTGTTTATCAGGTCAATCATCGAGAGGTATCTTTTAGTATTGATCCAGACAATTTTCAGAGTGGACCTACCAGAACTATAGATAATTATTACGATGGTTTGGTTTCATATATCCCCAGATATTCAATGGATCATCAAGGTACTATCAATGAGCAAACCAATGGGGAGAATGCGATCACCAATAAGCTTGGTATTGACAATTTTTTCCATGAACAAAACACACCAGCATATGCAAATGCGTATCTTCTCACGAATATCTTGTCACAGGATTATTCCGATTTAACAGGAGATGGGCCTACTTCGGATGATCTGGGAACTTTCGTGAAGTTTAATTATTCCATGCCTGATTATGACCCTATAGCTCATGTGGGCGATGAGTACCAACATTTGTTCAAGTGGCGTTCTCCGCATAACAATGCTAACTGGTCAAGAGGGTATAAGTCTGACAAATTGGATGATAGAGCAAATTATTCTTACGGCATGCGAGAGCAATGGTACATGCACAGTATAGAGACCAAAGATCGCATTGTGCTGTTCGAATTACAAAATAGACATGATGGATACGGAAAAGAAGGAGCATTTGATAATGGTCCTCCTCCAACCAACCGACAAAAGCATTTGACTAGGGTCATAATCTATAACCGAGATGATTTTGAAAGGAATGGAACTTCAGCTAAACCGATACGCGAAATCAAACTCCATTATTCGTACGATTTATGTGTTGGGGTAAGTAGCTACATTGATCCGGCGATCACGGGTACGTGTAATGACCACCCTTTGGCTGATTTTGATGATGCCTATAAACAAACCGCCTCGCCTGCAAAATACAAGCACAACGGGGGTAAACTAACCTTGCATAAAGTTGAATTCATTGAAGGAGAGTTAGGAATGGTAACCAAAAACCCTTACGTCTTTGAGTACAAAACACTAAATCCAGGTTATCAGTATAACTCCACGGATCGTTGGGGTACGTATCAT
>DIYD01000103.1 GCA_002428905.1 Bacteroidetes bacterium UBA6063
CCATCGTCTTTTATATCACCATGAAAACCATGCAGTACAGCATTAATAAACAACCCACTCCCTCCTACCATTACCACCACGTCGTATTTCTTAAACAAATCAGACAATACGGACATCGCATCACGAGCAAACTCTCCGGCAGAGTAATAGTCGTGAATGCTCTTGTGTGCAATGAAATGATGTTTTACGGTAGCCAACTCTTCGTCCGACGGACGGGCTACACCAATGTTCAGTTCCGCATAAAACTGCCTCGAATCTGCAGATAAAATTTCTGTGTTAAAATGCTGAGCAATTTCAATACCGAGACTGGTCTTGCCTGAGGCTGTGGGGCCACCTACAACAATGAGTCGCTTATCGCGAGAAACAAGCATTACATGTCCATATCGTCTCCGGCACCAGATGCTGGAGTATCAATGTCGTCATCAAGCCCCATATCGCTCACATCTGGTTCCTCTGCTTCGCTGATGATGTCATCGACCAACTCTTCAAATTCGTTCGTGGCCTGACCAATAACTACTTTGGTCTGCTTGGGAGGTTCTCCTACCGACTTCGAACAACGCGGGTACGTAAACGCAGCATTGGCACGTTCAATCTTGAACAATTGAATGCGTATATGCCACTCCAGTTCGTCATGAGTAACCAACAACATACGCTGATGTGGGTCATTCACAAACTGATTAAGTTTCGCATCTGCCATTTGAACCACACCTTCTTCTTCTGTGTTACTCACCTCTTTGCCTTTGCGCCATAAATCGCCCGACATGTAGAAAGAAGCCGGTGTATCGGTCTTAAACTTGATGTTTTCTATGATACAATTATAAAAGTCGCGGAACGATTGATTGGCACGCACTTCAATCATGCGTTCTAAATCCTCCACGTCTTCGAATGTTACTTTAAATCTATATACAATCATGTATTCAGTTGTCTGAATGTGGCAAAGTCAACCCAAGTTCTTTGCCTTTATTTAATACAAAATTAATAGCCTCGTCGCGATTATTCTTAATAACCCCATCCAAAACCGCATCTTTCAATGCGCTTTTGATCATTCCAACTTCTCGTGACGGCTTTAGACCAAACAGCTTCATTATCTCATCACCCGACACCGGTGGTTGGAAATTCCGTATACGATCGCGTTCTTCGACGTCTTTTATCTTTTGCTCCACCAGTTGGAGGTTCTTCAGGAAACGTTCTACTTTGCGCTCGTTCTTCGATGTTATATCGCATTTGCTCAATAACATTAAATCGTCGATGTCTTCCCCTGCATCAAAAATCAATCTGCGCACGGCACTGTCGGTTACGATCTCCTTTGTAAGAGCAATCGGACGTAAATGCAGAAGTACCATTTTGGCCACGTATTTCATACGATCGTTTAGTGGTAGTTTTAAACGTCTAAAAATACGTTTGGTCATCTTGGAGCCCACAAACTCATGTCCGTGAAACGTCCAGCCCTCCTTATCGTTGAAGTCCTTCGTGTTTGGCTTTGCAATATCATGCATAATTGCCGACCAACGTAACCAAAGGTCGTTGCTATATTCAGCCACGTTATCCAATACCTGTAAGGTGTGATAAAAATTATCCTTATGGCGTTGACCATTACGTTCTTCAACGCCTTGTAAAGCAACCATCTCTGGGAAGAACTGATGCAATAAGCGCGTATTGAATAAGAGTTTAAAACCTATTGAAGGTTTCTCAGACAGAACAATTTTGTTTACCTCATCAATGATGCGTTCCTGAGAAATGATGGATAATCGCTTGGATGTACGCTTGATGCCTTCGTAGGTCTTATCTTCAATGTGAAATCCCAATTGTGAAGCAAACCGCACGGCGCGCATCATTCGAAGCGGATCATCTGAAAAGGTTACTTCCGGATCGAGCGGTGTACGCAAAATACCATTGTGTAGGTCTTCTACACCACCAAATGGATCTACAAGCTCGCCATAGGTATCGTAATTCAGGCTGATAGCCAACGCGTTAATGGTAAAATCACGACGGTTTTGGTCGTCTTGCAGCGTCCCCTCTTCTACAATCGGTTTTCGACTGTTGCGTTGGTAGGATTCCTTTCGGGCCCCTACAAATTCAAAATCCCAGGTATCCTGATGAATATGGGCTGTTCCAAAGTTCTTAAAGTAGTTTACTTCAGGTTTGCCCTTCAGTTGTTGTGCTACCGCTTTGGCCAATTCAATACCAGAACCAACGGTCACAAAATCAATATCCTTACATGGACGTTGGAGTAAAGCATCGCGCACAAAGCCCCCAACAACATAGACGTCCTGGTCAAGTTGTTTTGCCGCTTTTTTTACGGTTTCGAATATGGGATGTTTGAGATGCGTTAACATGGGGCGGCAAAGGTAAGTGGTTCTGTTCTTTTCCTGAGATGAAAAAAACAGACAATTGGTTACTTCAAAAATTAACGTGAATAGATGGTGTATTAAAAAACTTAGACTTTGGCATAATGCTTGTTTTCTTTGAAGCGTTAAAAAAATAGTATGAAGCGAATATTGGTGATATTTAGTGTGATAGCGATGGGTGCAAGTGACCTGTTTGCTCAAAATCTGGATCTGTTGAACAACAAAGATTTTCAAGAAATGAACAAGTTAAACCCTTCATTAACAGGGGTTTTAAATCGATTTAGATTCCTTGGAAACCAATCAACCAGCACCGACCTGGGTTTTGAGACACGTTGGTTTAAAAGTGCCAGTCATCTTGGGTTTAACATTAATCTCAACAGCATCGACAACCTGAGTCGTCGTTCATTTAATGCGTCGTATGCGCGCGATTTCAATCTATCGGAACACGCCACGTTTAAACTTGGTGCCAATGTCGATTACCAGATTAAAGTTTTTCACCAGGGCGATCAAATCTTGAACAACATTAGCTTCAAAGATTTCAATGGTTTTGAATACCACGTAGATTCATTAAACATTAAGGATTTCTCGGTTGATAGCAAGTTCTGGGATGTAGATCTGGGTGCTTCACTGCTGTTTAAAAACATCCTCGTTGGTGTGAATGTAAATCACATCAACCGACCAGACATTTCTATACAACGTGGAGTTGAACAACTTGCCGATTTGGAACTGAATGCACAACTGGTAGGTTTCTTTAACCTGGGATTAATTACCGTAATGCCAACCGGTGTTTATGCGGTACAACAAGACGACGTGTTTAGCAGTTACGGATTAAGTCTCAACCGAAAGCAACTTACGTTAAATGCTCAATATGAGTCGTATAACGACGATTACGGTTATGACTTTGGTGTTTCTTACCGATACAAGAAAAGACATTTTATCAACCTCTCGTATCGCTCTAATCTCGCAACACCTTTGAACCAGAAAGACGGTATTTTCAGTCTTACATTGAACAGCACCATCTTCAACCCCAAGAAGGATTTAGAAGGTATCCTGGATAAAATAAAGAATATCTACTAGAGTGTTCTGAAGTACTCCAGAATGGCTCGTGCATCTTCTTCTGATACATCCTGATTTGTCATTCGGGTGCCGTTATACTTCTCAAGCAATTCCTTAGCCAACGGATCTTTATCCAGCATTTCATCCGGATTCAAAATCAAATTCATAACCCATTCGGGGTTTCTACGATCGAAGATACCCTGTGGGCTGGGACCTAATAACTCCTGATCTGCTTTGTGACAAGCTGTACACAAACTATCGTACACAAGCTTGCCGTGTTGAGCCATTTCTTCGTCAATCACATCTGGCAAGGTAAGCTCTGTAATCGGACCAATCCCCTTGTATTCCATAGGATTGTCCATAGGGTAATCTGCGACCATACTTACGGCCGGTGTTTCTTCTTCCGCAGCCGTCTCCGTACCTGTCGTGTCTGATTTACCACAAGCGACCAATAATCCAAGTATGGCAATAACGGATAGATAATTAAGTGACTTCATAACTTTAGGATGTTTATTCAAGCGTTTATTTAACCACAACAAAGCTAATACGACCTGCATTTCTTGCCTAACAACGTCTATTGAGATTGGTCATATCAAATCCTGTTATTTGACTACAAATGAACTATGCGTGTTGAAGCATTTCCATTACATTTGACTTGCCGTCGAAACGACAAAATGTTGAGCATTTTACATGCAGATCTTACTCAAATGAAACTTAATCTGTTCCGGAAACTTAGACAGTTTATGACCGATTCACCTGCGGATAAATCGGAAGTTCAACACATGGATGCCACTCCAAAACCCGCATTTAACCACCCGTTTTTCGGCACAATCGAACCCGTTGGTCAGGATAATTGTTATCGCAGTGAGGTAAACGGGATATCCGTGCTTTTCATTGACCTCGATACAGACCAACTGGCTGACTATCTGGAACCTGTTATTCCCCTGTTCTCAAAACTTACCCAAATCAAAGACCAGATGATTGCTGAAATGCTTCCTTTGAAAAACTCAACGTGGTTGGAAGATGGAGAACCCCATTTAACCAAAGGCGAATTTGACCAACTCGTAGCTATATCGCATATAAGTGTATTTGAGGACAGAAGCTCGGTAGTTTATTACAACGATCACAATATTTTTGCCGGTGGTGCCATCGTTTCAAGTGTGAAATCAAATCACGTGTATGACAAATCGGAAATTTACGGTTAGGCCATTCATACATGAGAATTTTATGACGTTAACTGATTGATAATCTGGCAGTTTTTAGTTATCTTAAAAGGAAAACAAAACATTGAGAAAATTCTTTAGACTCTTCTTTAATTACTACCTGGTGCTTAAGTCCATCTGGTTTGTAATGTTGTTTTTGTTTATAGGATTTTTTGCTCTTGTTGGGTTCGATCAGGGACAGGATATTTTGAAGACATTGTCGTTTACAACCGACCCTGAATTGATCAGACACACCTGGTTCGTTTATTTCGCAGTAGCCTGGTGGGCCTGGCAAAGTTTTCGCGCTTCACGTGTTATTTTACACTTCACCTATTTCAATTTCTGGTCGTACAAACCCTCTTACGCGCTGCGCGCACAGGTATTCATCCCCAGACTGGTTGCCTCACTCCCCTTCTTTTTGCTGGCCTATGCCGTATATCACTCAACGAAGACTTTTGACACCTTTGTTTTTCTGTTGATCAGTAGTGGCATCTGGTTGTTTGTTTTTCTTCATTTCAGAAAACGGCTTATCGTTTGGATGCGGAGTTTTAGACCGTTTAAACCCGGCTTGATTCCAGACTATATACCCATTAAAAATGGCACCTACCCGGCTTACTTCATTTGGTCGAAGCAACGCAGATGGTTTATCTTCCGAATACTTGTGGTAGCTGGCTTATTTCTCCTTATTTATCGCTATCCGGTTCAGTTCCCACAATACGTGGGCTCAGCGGCTATTGTTTTACTCGGATTTGGTAGCTGGTTGATCCTTGCCACAATTGTGAGCTTTATTGAGAAATACCTCCGTTTTCCCGTTACATTTAGCATTCTTATGCTGGTTGTGGTCTTCAGCTTCTTTAATAACAATCATGCCATCAGAACACTGGATTCGGCGTATCAACCCAGACCAAGCATCAAAACCCATTTTAGCAACTGGGTGAAAGACCGCAAACACGATAAAGACAGTCTGGATGTGTATTTGGTTATGGCCGAAGGAGGTGGACTGCGATCGGCGTACTGGACCTCTCGCGTATTGGAACGCATTCAGCAGCAAGATGAACGTTTCGCCGATCACATCTATGCATTCAGTGCGGTTTCTGGCGGAACCATCGGTACACTAACCTTTCACGGTTTGCAACAAAACGGGCACCGAATTCCAACGGAGCAAGACGGTTACCTCAAAAGTGACTTGTTAGCTCCGGTTACATCGGCACTCATATTTACGGATTTACTTCAGAAGTTTATTCCATTTCCCGTTCGGCAATTAGATCGGGCCAGGGTTCTAGAAAAGTCCTTTGAACAAAGTTTACCTGCCGAAGATCTTTGGAAGCAAGGCTTTCTGGCGAAATACAGTAAGACCTCTGAACCCGTTATTTTGTTGAACACAACCCACGTTGAAAGCGGTAAGC
>DIYD01000360.1 GCA_002428905.1 Bacteroidetes bacterium UBA6063
CTTTACCGTATACAGGGAGTGGTTTGCGGTTTCGAATATTATTGATGAATAGGGGTATTAACTTTTCCGGAAAATGATGTGAGCCATAATTATTTGAACAATTCGACATTTTGGTTGGCAAACCATAGGTTTGGTGATACGCTCGAACAAAGTGATCTGAACTCGCCTTGGAAGCCGAATACGGTGAGTTCGGACTGTATGGTGTCGTTTCCAGGAATTTCCCTTCATCGTCCAATTCTCCATATACCTCATCCGTGCTTACATGGTAAAAGAAACCGTCTTCACTTCCTCTGAAGGCCTTAAAAGCATTCAATAAGTTCACCGTTCCAACCACATTGGTAAACACAAAGTCCATCGGACTTGATATAGAGCGGTCTACGTGCGATTCTGCAGCCAAATGAATTACCGCATCGAATTTTTCGCGTTCGAAAAGCGCATGAATTGCCTGGCTATCGACTATATCAAGCTTAACAAAGCTATAGTTGTCCCTACCTTCAATGTCCTTAAGGTTCTCCAGGTTTCCGGCATAGGTAAGTTTATCCAAATTCGTTATCTGGTAGTTTGGATATTTGGTCACGAATCGTCGCACAACGTGTGATCCGATAAATCCTGCACCTCCTGTAATTAATACTTTCATTCGTTCATCTTATTTGCGGATACCTCGAGCACCAGGGTGGTGTATGGAGGTATAATTGGTTGCAACCCTTCTTCTCCAAAAGCTTCGGTAAACGGAATAATGGCACGGGCCTTCTCCCCATCTCTCATTAATACCAGTAATCGGTCTAGTCCACTCACTCGTGTTTGCGGACTGCCGAGTTGATACTCCCAGGTATCTCCGGCTTTCGTGCGTTCAATCGTGCGGTCGTTGAGCATGGAATATGCGTAAAACAACGCCACGCTGTCCCCCATTTGCAAAGGCTCGCCCTCTTCGTTTACAACCAGTTTCTCATACATGATTCCAGTTGTATCGGTTAGCACATTCCATTGCTTGCGCTCTACATACGCCTTCATTTGTTTCAGCTCTTGTTCGCTTTTAAAGATGGTGTGCTCAAACGGGTTCATAATGGACTCTACGCCAATATGAAGTTTGAACATACTGTCTTTTTCCAGTCCTTTAGGAATGGTTAAGTTGTGCAAACCAAAGAACGAATCTACGCTCAACTTAAATGCCGCGCTATCTTTTTCGTGCAACATGCCTAAACCTTCGTGGAAATCACCCGGGTAAAGGGGTTCACTGCGTTTGAACATTGCATGTTCCTGAAATAGTATGCTATCAAGACGTGTAGTTGCCGTAATGTTAATGTTGTAGATGTCTCCTACCTGACCGGTTTTCCCTTCTCTGTTTTTCTCAAAGAAGTAATACTCCAGTCCTGTGGAGGTCCGTTCAAAAAACTGTTTTGGCCCACATGAGACCAATACGATTGCAATTAAAACAGTGGTTATTCCAGTAATCTTTTTCATTCTTCGCTACTTAAAAGTGCATCTTTATACTGTGGTAAGACGTGTCTAAACTTCTCTACGGTTGCTTCCAGTGTATCCATGGATGATCCTCCGGCAGCATTGAGGTGCCCGCCTCCAGTGAAGTGCGTAGATGCAAATTCATTGCACGGGAAGCTTCCCTGTGATCTAAACGACATTTTAACCATCACGGTACGGTCGATAATCAAGGCCGAGAATACGATACCTTTAATGCCCAGACCAAAGTTAACGAAGCCCTCTGTATCTCCTGTTTGAATGTTAAAGCGTTGCAACTCCTCCTGGTTTAAGTAGACAAGGGCAGTCTTTAATTCCGGAATAATGTGCAGTTTCTTGTAAAGTACGTAACCCATTAACCGGTATCGGGTTAACGAGAAATTGTCTAGAAGAAGTGCGTGTATTTTGGCCGAGTCAGCTCCTATGTCAATGAGCTTTGCCGCAACCCTGTGTGTGTTGCTTGACGTGGAATTAAAGCGAAATGAGCCTGTGTCTGCCATGATACCGGCATAGATACAGGATGCGATTTCTTCATCAATCAATTCTTCACCTTCATTCTTAGCGATGAAATCGTAGATCAGTTCACATGTGGAGCTGGTATTGATGGTCCAAAAGCGGTAATCATCGAAACCTGTTGGGTTTCGGTGATGATCAATCATTATTTTTTTTGCTGATGCTTCGTGCACAACAAAGCCAAAACGATTAATGCGTTTCAAGTCGTTAAAGTCGAGGCAAAAAATTATGTCGGCATCTTTAGCCAGTTGAGTAGCCAGTTCTTCGTTTTCTTCAAAATTCACCACCTTGTCATTGCCTGGCATCCAGTGTAGATTCATGGGATAATCGGTGGGTGAAACTACGGTCACCTGCTTGCCAAGCTTCACAAGGTAGTGGTATAGTGCCAGTGAAGATCCGAGTGCATCGGCATCGGGTTTATGGTGCGTTGTTATAACGATTTTCGTGCCTGAACCCGGTTCCAGAAAAGGCAAAATCCCCTCGGTAGTATCCTCCATCATATTATCTTTCGAATTCTTTGACAAAACTCGTAAAATATATGCAACTAAACCTATTTTTGCAGCCGATTTTGAGAAAAGCATAAGAACAACATGGCTACAAACAGAACATTTACAATGATTAAGCCGGATGCAGTTGGCAACGGTCACATCGGAAGTATTTTGGCAGACATCATTGCTGGTGGATTTACAATCAAAGCGATGAAGTTTACGCACCTGACGAAGGAGACAGCGGGTGCATTTTACGCTGTACACAAAGAGCGTCCATTCTACGGTGATTTGGTAGAATTCATGACAAGCGGACCTATTGTTGCGGCGATCTTAGAGAAAGACAACGCAGTTGCCGATTTCAGAACGTTGATTGGTGCGACCAATCCGGCTGAAGCAGCTGAAGGAACAATCCGTGCGAAATACGCGAAGTCGATTGATGCGAATGCGGTACACGGAAGTGACAGCGACGAGAATGCGGAGATTGAAGGTAACTTCTTCTTTAGCCAGTTCGAGCGTCACTAAGAAATAGACGGCAAAGTTTTATCTTTGTTCAGCGCATTGTTCTCCTTGACAGAAGTTTAGGAGGGCTGAGGGCCTATAGCTCAGTTGGTTAGAGCACCTGACTCATAATCAGGTGGTCCCTGGTTCGAGCCCAGGTGGGCCCACATAAAATGAAACCGCGCACCAATCAGGTGTGCGGTTTTGTTTTATACGCCCATTTGGGCGAGAATCCTGTGCAGAGGAGTAAATCGACGAAGTAAGCCCAGGTGGGCCCACAACGTTATCAGTTAGACCCTTGTAAATCACGTATTTGCAAGGGTTTTTTGTTGGGTTGGTAAAACATTAGTTGATCGAAATTCATAGTCGACGTGGCAATTTATTGAAGAGCTACAAATACCAAAACTGAAATTCCGATACCCACTAGAATTAACAAAACATAAGGCAGGTAATGAGATGTATAACATCTTGTATAGTCTCCAATTTCTAGTTTCAATTCTAATTCACGCATGTTGGCTGCCGTTCTCTTATAACCCTCAAATGCACCATACCATGCTCCAAGGAGTATAACACCAACAATGACTAATCCAAGAAATATCCACCTTGTGGCTGGGTTGGGGGTTTCGTTGACAGTTAATGACACAATTACACCGATCAACGTTAGGTAGGTAAATGGTAATTGCCACATTCTTGAACCATGCAAATTAATTCTAGCTTGTAGGACTTCATATTGCGTGTTAAACTTTTCCATAACAATCATTTTTGAACCGAAATATCTTATCGATCTGTACAACTTGCAATAGTTAAACTTAACCATTTTTGAATATTGACGACTAGGACTATGGTCACCTATATATAAACCCCCGCTCCTATTATGCGGGTAATATCCGCCCACCAATTTCATGGGGAATCCGCCATAATTATTTTAAAAATGGTTACAATTACAAAACAGCCACCAATGTGGGGGGTGAAGATTTCTTCATGCTTGAGCTCACTGGTGGCGTAAAACAAGTCAATCCAAGGAGACTGGACGATTCTATCTTACAGCTCGTAAGGCAATCATCTCAACTACGTTTAATGAAACTATGTGCCAGAAACCATTAGGGACTCAAATGCCTGGAACAATTGTTCGGGTTAAAGTTGATCCGTTTGGTTACATTGTAGAAGATGTTGGAGAAGAGATTCAGTTCGGACACGGTTACCAGTATTATACATAGGTCAACTCACACAAGGAATATGACTAGAAGTACAAACAAACCTAGGGCTAATCCAAGATTCGCTAACATGAGCCTTTGAACGATTACCTTCTTATCGAGCCCATATATCTTATCAAGAACACCTCCCATTAAACTAAACTGCCAAATCGAATAACCAAAAACCAGCCCCTTCGCCAGAGACTCGTAGTTCTCTTGTAATAATAGCACTTTGATAAGTAAATCGACCAATTCGATTACAGGGAGAGTTAGCATTGTTACCGTAGTTATCGCGAGAAAAGTAAACTTAAATATATCAGTATATGAAACCTGGGGCTTTAAGATTTTCCGTGATATATGGGTGTTAACCCATGAAAAGAAGTAGAAAACAAGTACCATGACCAATTCTGCCATCAATGGAGTATCAAAAACACCATAAACTATCTGGTCTTCAGCAAGGAACCCGGAGAACAACCATTCGATAGTTGTTGAAAGGATAATAGCTCCAATCGTAATTCTTGTTAACTCTTTGTACCCATATCGTGCATTAAGGATACTCTGAGCGAATTTGTCATCGCGGTTCACCATTTTCCAACCATTGTAATAACTAATTATGGGTGAAAAGACCTCCTGAAGAATTTCTTTCATAGCTTAAATCAAGTTACCAAAATTACACTTCACGAAGTGGCTGGAAATCACCATTTATAACTATAATTTCCATTTAGGTCGGTAGAATGCAGTGCACTAAATTGCCAAAACTGTGGCTCGTCATCCAGTATGTCTTACTTTTTGTTCTTCAGCTTCAAAATTGAATTACAAGAGTGGTATCCAAATACAGACTAATAGGCTATAGCTAGCAAACAGTGGTTATTGTACAATCATAGTACTTCGAGTAAATTAAGCTCCGATGAAACCCTCTTTTTTAGATTGGACACCACCTTGGGTAAAGAACAGACTTACTAAGTTTAATGAGCTATCTCGAAGGAGAAAATGGATACTTGGTTTGGTCCTGATCTCTTGGAGCCTTGTCACTAGTATTGTTGTTTATCGACATATAAATGTCGTGCAAATTAATACCGACAAAAAAAACATGACCATTCATTATGTAGGCCGCTATACATCTGAATATGAGAAGAATCTAGATCTATCAAACCCCAATTGGGGATATTCAAAATTTCACGAAGCAATCTTCCGTAAGTTCATTGATGACCTCAAAGAAAATAACACTGGTTGGGACTTTGAATTCAAGGCTTATGATAATAAATCCAACCCAAGTGTGTCGGACAGTATTTATGGTGAAATCGCAAGTCATGAGGCGAAGAGTGGGCAATATAACCTGGTTATTGATAATTCTTGGGGTAAGGAAATCGAAGCCTGTAAGGAAAAAATAAAAGAATCGGGACTACCAGTAATTGCATTAAACGCAGACCACAACAACCTTGATTTTGGCGACAACTCTATGTTCATTGGTAATGACGACAATGCACCTCATGCATTCGCTAAATTTATCACCGAAGTTTTGGGTGTAAAAAAAGTCAACTTTATCAGCGAGATAGACTATAAACTTGATAGGAGCTACGAAGAGGAATTTCAGAAAAATGGAATAATTGTTTCAAGCCGCATAAACGTAAAATATAATAATGGTAAAATTACCAGTGAAGACTCAACACTTTTAACAGATACATTTGAATCTCACCTCTCTAAACAAAAAGACCTTCTTCTGGTACTTAATGTTCATAGTGTCTGGGGGAGTTTTATTCTAAACTTAATCAACGAAAAATATGACCACATGAGAGTGCTCTCTCCCGGTTATAGTACCACCAGTTGGACCGAAAACCTAAGCCCAATCAAGAGCAACGAGTTTTTGACGGTTACCTTAAGCGAAGATGCAATATCACGAACAGTAAGCGACTATGTCAAATTTTTTAGATCTTCACCTGAAGATTCCTTATACACTCGAATCAACTTTCACGAGTACGTTTCTGACGGAATAACTGCCAAAGAACTAATTCAGGATTACCTGAATCAAGTTGATCTTAACATCGAGCGAGGTAATGACCAAACCGTATTTCAGCGGGAAATAATCACCGAAAACGAAGTCTACAATTTTAACAGAAACGGAGGTGCTCTGGAGTTGGATCGGGAATTGACCTTCTCGACATTTCGTAAGGGAGTATTAAGTGCCTATCCCAAACAGTTAAACAGGTTGGGTCAGGTTATCCCAAACGTGTTCTTTGGAATGGAGATTGAGAGTATTTACGATTTAGACCTTAAGTCAGGGAGATTTGGAGTAGACTTTTACTATTGGCTGAAATATGACTCGTCACACTCAGAAAGGGTGGAGAAAATGGTAGAATTCACCGACTTAAAGATAGATTCTAGGAAAGAGTTGATGAACCAACTTATAGACTCTCAATTTGTCTATAAACTTTTTAAAGTATCTGCCATTTGTAGCCAAGAATTCGATTTAAAGGATTATCCAATGGACGATCATGAATTAAAGATTTCTGCCCATATATTGGATCCGAATGATGGGGTTAGAATTTCGTTCGATAAAGAGTGTTTGTCAACTACAGAAGATTTTTTAAACCAAATCAACCTTGAGAACTGGCAACCTACTGACTATGAAGTCACAGTGGACAACACTGTATCCAAGTCATCTAGAGGGCTTGTCCCTTCATACATCGTAACAAAAAGTAAGAGCTTATCATTTTGGATTAAGGTTAAAAGAGAATCACTCCATGCAATACTAGGACTTGTATTGCCGCTAGTCATCATAGGTTTTATAGCCATTGGAATGATGTTTTTACGTGATAGAGAATTCGGTCATATTGGAGATGCGACGGCTGGATTATTAATTAGCACAATACTGTTTTCAATGTCATTGATTGAATTCACACCCAGTTCAGGAGTTCTCAAAAAAACCGACTGGATATTTTGGATAACTTTACTCATTGTTCTATTGAACTTTATTATTATGGTTTTCGATAGTTCTATTTTTAGAAAAGGCGGTGGTAGGACTAAACTGTCCAAATACTTAGGTTATACTTTGCTTATCGCTTACCCGATAGCCGTTGTGTGTCTAGTCCTCATGTAAAGAACAATGACGTGTTATACCACTATGGAATGAGTCGCAAGCATACCTTCCCTTTGTCCTACCGAATATCCCGATAAGAAAAGGCCCTGTTAAACGGAATCAACAACTCACGTGAGGTAACCTTGCTCTGATCAATATGCTCACCTTGGTCATCGCCTTAGGTGTTTTAACACTTCAATAAGTTGACTTCTTGTAACGTAATATTTCATATCTCCGAAATACCCTCAAGGAGAACTACATGTTTGTATCTTTAAAAATCACGAAGGAAGCGCCGATCGGTGTAGAGTAATCTAATTTGCAAGTGTATCTCCTTTCTTTTTGTTTTAACTGAGGTTTTTGTGGTTTGCTCAGTAGATATCAAAGTCTCAGCCTGTGCAATTTCGTTACACCACTGCCAATTCTCACGCTATTTCGCCCCCAATCAAGTTCAACACCCCACTACCGCATCACCTCAATCGTGCCGGATTGATTTATGAGATCTCCAATATTCTTGATGTTGATGATGTAGAAATAAACACCGTTTTGAACGGTTTCACCCTTATACGTGCCATCCCATTGCTCTGAAGCATCGTCCGTAACGAACAGCATCTCACCCCATCGGTTAAACACAGACAACTTAAATTCGATCGGTTCAGCACGAAGGTTAACACCAAAGAAATCGTTGATTCCATCGTCGTTCGGCGAAAAGGCACTTGGTATATACATGTTTCTCGGAACCGTGAGACTGGTGTCTAACAACAGTGAATCTATGCAGCCATGTATGTTCTCTGCAATTAACCAGGTGCTGTAGCTACCGGTAAACACATAGGTTTTCTCATACGGATTCTCCGAGGTCACCTCTCCATCGTCAAACATCCAGGTTTGCTGATCGGTGTTGAGGCTCACACTATTATACACTACAGGTTGTCCGGAACCCGTAAGATTACCAAAAGTCATTGAGCCTATCGCAACAGGTTCAGGGTAAATACGCACCGAAAAAGCTGAATCCAATGCAGAACAATTCTGATCCGAAATAGCTTCTAGTTTTACTTCGTATCTACCTGTATCCTGATATAGGTGAGAAGGTGTAACCTGATCACTCGAGTTGCCATCACCAAACTGCCATGCGTAGGTGGATATAACTCCCGATGCAATTGTACTCGTGTTGTTGAACTGAACTACCTCACCCGAACAAACGGAGTCTCCTCTAAATTCAACAACCGGAGTAGGGTGAACAGTGAGGTCAAACGTTGATGAATCCGAACATTGTCCGGTATAGACAGATACTTTAACGGGATATACACCAGGGTCTGAATAGGAGTGATTTACAGATGAATCTGTAAGAACCACAGCGGTTTCAGGAACCCAGGAAATTGTACCGTTGTACAACGGACCATTCAAATACATGTCAAACGAGTTTCCTTCCAAACACTGTTCGTCATCCGGAACAGTAACACGAGCTGAAGGAACTACAATGACTCTTACCGTGTGCGTAATGGAGTCGAAACATCGGTTATGCAGACCGATTACTTGTTTAATGACATACGCTCCGGTATCTGCATAGGTACGCGTCGCATTTTCGGTCAGGCCAGTACCTCCATCACCAAAGCTGTATAAATAAGATGCACCTGCAGTGCCGGTATTCGTAAACGTAAAGCTGTTGTTGTTCAGACACTGCGCAGTGTCGTTAATATCAAAACCTGCTGTCGGATGAGGCAAAACACGTACTTGAGCTGTCGCAGTGTCGCTACATTGCAACGCATTCTGATATTCTGCAATCAAGCGAATATCGTAGCCTCCTGTATTCCCATAGCTATAGTTTATTACACTATCCGACTCGGTTGTAAAACCGTTACCCAGATCCCAAAACGACCTGGAATTCGTGCGTCCTGTACTCGTTGAATAGAAATTGAAGAGATTCTGCGGTTCACAAACTTCAACACTATCTATCGTGAAAGACGCGGTGGGTGAGTACAATACGGATATGGTCAACTGCCCAGTGTCTAGACACCCAACAGACGTTGAGACCACATGGGTAATTACATAGGTTCCCGTATCGGCGTATTGAATGGTCGGCTCGGAAACCGTATCCGAGAGCCCATTTCCGAAGTCATACGTATTGCGCAATGTGCCGCTACCCGTGCTGGTGTTCGTCAGGTTAATGGCATGATTTCTAAAACAAACAACGGTATCTGCGCTTGTAACTCGACTCGTTGGGTTTTGATACACCCGAACGGTCTGCTCTATGCTATCTACACATCCATGAACAGTCGATACACGTTGTTTCATGATGTAGCTGCCTGCAGCTGAAATATGTTGATTCAAGATCGACGAATCTTGAGAAACGACGGTATTGTCAAATTCCCATACGTACAACAAACTGTCGGAAATAATCGAAGCAGTGGTATGATAATCAAAAGAACTCGATATCGAACAACTGTCGTTAGTAACAGTGGTAAACCCGGCGATGGGTTGTTGATGCACTTCGACGGAATCAACGACCGAATCTCTGCAACCAAATTCTGACGTATTCACCAACTTAACCGGAAAGACACCTGAATTGGTATACACATGTGTTGACTGCTCTGTAGTATCGGAATTTCCATCTCCATATTCCCAACGTCGTGTCAATCTTCCCTCTGAAATAGAGCTTGTAGTTGTGAATTGGAAGCTGTTCCCTCGTAAGCATTGTGCTGAGTCGTCTATGGTAAACCCACTGACCGGATTAGGATAGACATACACGCTATCAATCAACGAATCGACACAGCCATTTTCGCTTGTCGCAATGAGTTGAACGAAGTGGTTTCCTGGTGTTGTAAACGTATAATTGGATTGACTGGTGTCTGCATTAAGTACCACTCCGTCTACAAACCACAAGTAAGATAAGGAGTCATTTTTGGATTGTGAGTGATTCACAAAATCAAATCGATTTGTCGACAAACATGAATCATGGGCGACAATGCTAAACTGCGCTGCAGGTTGCTCATAAACAGTCACGAGAGCAGTAGCGGAATCTGAACAACCGTAGGTTGAAGTCGTGACCAAAGAAACTGTATATGTGCTGTCTTTTGTGTAACGATGCGACGTATTTCGAGCTGTATCTGACCCCCCATCTCCAGTAGCCCATAAATACGACAAACTGCCCCACTTAATTGTAGATTGATTGGTGAACACAAACTGATTGCCACTCAAACACTGTAGTGAATCGATAATGGTAAAATCGGCCATGGGTTGAGGGTAAACGATAACACTATCCGTAGCGGTATCGGCACACCCATACACCGTTTGAGCGATCAGCCGAACGTGATACGTGCTATCGAAAGAATAAGACAAGGCACTAACCGTTGAATCGGAGGAAGTTGTGCTATTTCCTAAATCCCAGGACAAATACAAACTATCGCTGGCAATTGTAGATGTATTGGTATACGTAAACTCATTTGTTCGGAGACATGAATCCACTGTTGTAATACGGAATTGCGCATTCGGTTGCTGATGTACTCGAATTTGCTTTTCGGCGGTATCTGAACAGAACATGTCTGAAGTCACAATGAGCTGAGCCGAATAGTCACCGTGGTTGATATATCGATGATTCGTATCTCTGACAACAGCGGTAGAATCATCACCAAAATCCCAGAGATAGCTCAATGTACCATTATTGATGGAACTGCTATCGGTAAAATAAAACAGGTTTTCCCTTAGGCATTGTTCATCATCATCGATGCCAAACAATGCAGTTGGTGAAGAATGGATTTCTATAGTGTCAGATAAGGTATCACTGCAGCCATAAACGGTTTGAGTGGCAAGTTGAACCAAATACGTACCTGCGGAGTCATAGCTGCGTATAATAACCGTATCGCTGGACGTTGTACCATCGCCCAATTGCCAGAAAAGGTATAGGCTGTCCGAATTTATTGTTGATGCATTCGTAAACTGTACCTGGTTATATCGTTCACACGAATCCGATAGAATCATATTGAAATCAGCCGTAGGCTGTTCATGTACCCGAATTGTATCTGTAATAGAATCAGAACAACCATATGGTGTTGATGCAATCAGTTTAACTACAAAATCGCCGTGTTGTGTATACGTTTTGTTGGCGTTTGTATCGCTACTCGTTGTATTGTCTCCAAAATCCCAACGGAATTGCATCGACCCTGATTTGATTAGTGAAGTGTTCGTAAAACGAAAATCGTTCCCCCGCAGGCATTGGCTATCCAGGCTTACTGTAAACCCTGCAATCGGATCTGGGTACACGGTAATGTTCCTCATCGTGGAATCAGCACATCCTCCGGGTAAGGCAACAACCAATTTAACCTCGAAACTTCCTGTATCGCCGTACGAAATGGCAATGGAGTCGTCTCCAGTTATTGTATTTCCGTCTCCCAGATTCCAGGTGTATGTAAACGCGTTTACATAGGCATCTGTATGTACTAAATGAAACGAATCACTGCGCTCACAGGAGTCGATTTTCACTATGTCAAAGTCCGAAGTTGGACTAGCAAGAACGGCCAAATGCGTCTCCATGGAGTCCGTACACCACCCATTTGTCGCTACAACGCTGATGTTTGTATCTATCGTTGATGTATAGGTCAGATAGGCAGGATTTCTGTTTTGGAACACGCCGTTTTTCCAGTCCCAATTGTACCGAATCGTATCGGTACTTTGATTGCTGATGTTAGCCCCAACAATGAAGAAATTTCTGTCGAGACACTGGATAGAATCTGTTGCGAATGGCAGCGATAAAATATCAAGCGCTTCCATGAAATAATTGAGTGTGTCGGAAGCTGATCCGCAGCGATTGGTTACCGTAACCGTGATTACTTCATCGTCATAGGTTCGATAGAAACTATCGGTCGCTCCATTTCCCCATTGTATGGTGTAATCGTATCGATCTATGAAAATTGTAGAACTATCAAAAACGCATGCATGTATATCATCGCCTAAATCAACCTCAGGTATTCGGTTCATTGCTAAATCAACCGTATCAAGCAGTTTGCACCCTGAAGACCCAAGTGAAATCTCCCGAATGAAGGTATAGCTCGTTAGACTTACCGGATTTGTTCCTGTAAACCTGACCATAGGCTGAGCTAAGGTATCGTTAAACTGAAATAATGACGTGTCACCACTCCATATGGTAGAATATGCGTTATAGATTGGTGATCCTAAGCGAACTCCATTTACTGTATCGTAACAGATGGTGTCGGTATAGGACAGGTTAGGTAAAATTGGATTGGGGAACACCGTATCACTTCCTACACACAAACAGCTATTGTCGTCTATCACCAGTATCAGGTTACACGACACGCCGGCACTTAAACTTAACGTGTCTAAAACGGATAGAGCTGACCCCGAATCTAAATCAACGGATTTCGAGGAAGTAAATAACACGGTATCCGATGCACTGCGTTTCCCATCCACATCCACATCGTGATAAATTGAATAATAAATCGGATGCAGTTCAGACAGACCACTTAAAGCATTCAGAGTAAATCGAACCGAAGCACGTTCTGTTGTTGTATCGTTCAACAACGTTACGTTTAAATCCGATATATCGTAACTCCATTCTTCATCAATTCGAATGGTTGAATCTACCCTATACCCTGTTTCTTTAATGAGCTCACATGTATCGTTTTGTGTTGTGCAAAAGCTTGTAAAAACAAAGTGATTTCGGATGGATGTATGAAAGGTTATTGCACAGGTATCAGGTTTGCTCGGAACAAATTTTAACGCGAAAGCAAGCGAGTCTCTTTTATCTAAACCCGAAGGTAGGTTCAACTTTAAATAGATGTTCTGAGCTGTACTAAAGCTGTCTGTAATTGTTAGAGCGTTCGCATTTAACGTTTTTGGGATGAC
This sequence comes from Bacteroidetes bacterium UBA6063, assembly GCA_002428905.1. GTDB lineage: Bacteria > Bacteroidota > Bacteroidia > NS11-12g > UBA9320 > UBA987. The sequence continues at coordinate 13,095 of DIYD01000360.1, forward strand.
GTCAAAAGCGGTTTGTGAAATACCCGCCGGAAAGCTAATCTCCATGAAATCAAGACTGGTGGTTGTATCCGGATCTGGATGTCCCGCAGACCCCGCTGAGTCATTGCCCAAATTCACCCAGGTGTACAGAATCTCCATCGTATCGCAAACAGATTCGTTCAATGCACGAATGGTCGAACGGGAGTAATGCGAAACCACCTGGTCGTTGATGTTATTCAACACAATGTTTCCTCCGGTGACGATATTGGAAGAAATGCGTTGCTGGCAAGGTGCAATTGCACTAGCCTGAAATCGCACGAAATCGTTCTGCCTGAAATTACAATTCGGTGCCAAAACCAGTCTAAACCTCAAATCTTTGAGTTCATTCACATTTTTTAGCTTGACACTTTGCGGCAGAGTCCAGTTATATTGATAGTTCGCTGTGTCATAGACCGGAGCACCCAAACTAAATGTTGTTGTCGTATCGACTTTGTAATAATAGTAACTCGAATCGACCAGAATGCTAAAGCCATCCCCATCCGGTGGTAAAAATGCAAAGTTGAGGTTGGTACCGTCAGCCGTTTGTGTGTTGGTCAATTCAACCAGATACTCCAACGGGTCACATAGATCAACACTGTCTTGAGTTGGTTCCGATATAATTGCAATACGCGGACTAATGGGTTGAGGGTTGACACTCAGAAACCCAGAAGAAACCCTGCACATATTGTCTTGGGAGTCCAATTTTATAGAGTCGCAGCCAAACCCATACCTGTAGGCTACCTGATCATAGTTGCAGTCGGTAAATGTGAAATAGACACGCGCCTTTGTCTGTACCTTCGAATGCAAGGTATCGAGGTCTACGCGTTGCGTTGCAGAATCTACTCGAGTAGGGAAATATTCTTTCCCGTCCCATTCTACTTTAAACACCGTTGTGGTTGCATCATCATCTGTAAAAAAGATGGTTTGATAGGGTGCGAGATAGGTCGACGTGTTCTGAATGCTTATTTCCCAATACGCGGTATCTGTTTTCGCGTCTACCGAATTCACAGTGGCCTGGACATTCGGGTAAGCCAATTGGTAGTACACATTTTTTTGAAGCACGGAATCCTGATACCTAAGCCACTTACTGCTATCTGCATGCAGGTTAACCGTAAAGTCCGTAATGAACTTAGCAGATCGATAGTTCCCTGAGTTATTATGGCAGGTAAAGTCAACTGGAACGACTAGCGCCCAGGAAGATCGACCGCAATAACCAAATCCAACGGGTAAGGACTTACCTTTCGATAGATCAAACGTTGCCGTATCACCCGAAATGGTTAACGGAATTGTGTCCAGGTAATTAACTGTAAAAGAGTCATTTAAGTTAATTATGTTGTTTTGAATAATCGCATAACTCCTTTTGGGACGGATTAAGTCGGAAAACACA
>DIYD01000055.1:0-8099 GCA_002428905.1 Bacteroidetes bacterium UBA6063
TTTGATTCTTTTCCGGTGCGGTCACCTGAATAATCTGTTCATTGATTCCTACCTTAATCGTATCCTGCCCAAAAACCGTTGTGGAACAACCTGCTAACAAGGCAACAATGAACGTACTTTTAATGCTCTTCATTTTATTTTCAAATGATCTGTTGCTTATAAATAGAATGAGGCCCGGAAAGGTTACAGGGAAAGTTCAAACTCAAGTTAATTGGATAGGTTTGATGTTTAGATGCTTAGATTTTTAGACTACAGATGTGGAGGCGTATAAGTTTCTGTGTTGTTTCTCGACACAATAAATCGTTTAGCACTCGGATTAACAGTGTAGCATATAGGGAGTTGCTCTATTTACGCATTAGGCTGCAATGAGGCAGTTGACTTCGGACGGCTAACAATTGACGGTTGAGTTGGATGAAAACAGTCAATTCTAAACAGTTTCAAACTCAAATTCAATGGGATAGGTTAGATGTTTAGATACTTAGATTTTTAGACTGTAGATGTGGCGACGTACAGATTTCCGGGTCCTTTCTCCTTACAATACCCCCCTAAACTTGTTCAGCATACTAAATGACTATGTAACATATACTTAGTGGTTAACTGCGTCATTTCCACATTTTCACATGTACACATTTTCATATTGTCACCCCTACTGGCTTAATCCCACGAGTACTGTTTCCTGGTCTGGAGACTCCAGTTGAACATAGGTTTTGTTGCCAATATTCACCAATTTGATACGTTTGTCTTGCAATAGCTTACGAACATTCATGCTGGCCAATTCCCGCTGGCTGATTACACGATCTTTCTTCTTGACCGTTTCAGTAGTCACGGTGAACGCGCGCTGATATACCTCTATGGGTTCTTCTACAATTTCGTTTTGTGGCGGAATGGTTGGTGAGGCATCTGCGATTATAATCTCCGGACTGGCAGACTCTTCGATCTCGGATTCATCCGCATCAAAATCAATAATCACATCTTCTGGTTTATCTTCTTTAGTACCATCCACCGAAACGATCAATTCCTGCTGTGGAGCAGACTCTTCGACAATGATTGGAATAACCCCGGACGGATCAGCTGGTTCAACTGCCTTTTCGGCCACTACGGGTTCCGGTATAACAGCGTTTTCTTCCGTTAACACTTCATCTTTCTGCAGTTGGGTATCTGAAGTCTGAACTTTCTTCGTCTCTACTTCTACCAATTCAGCTTCTGCCTCTGCGTTTTGCTTGAGGTTAATTGTAAACATGAAAACAATAAGCAAACACGCTGCTGCAAGGCTCATGTATGGCAACCAGGCAGCAATACGATTTTTGGACCATATCGGCACGACCTTAACCGCGTCCGCATCGTCCTTTAGCGCATCAAAAAATGCCGCATTTTCCAGGGCATAGGCCTCAGAATCGTCTTCTAACATGGCCTTCTGCCAATTGTCCCATTCAAATTTCAGAAACGAGTTCGCTTCAATCTCTTCTAGAATGGCTTCTTCCTCCGGCTTCGAGTAATTTCCCTCGATCAGGTTAAAGAAAATTGATTCGTACTTTTCTAAGTCAAACTCTTTCATAACGCAACTTCTAATTTTAAAATTTCACTCTTAAAGGTTTTGCGTGCCCGGAACAAGTACACTTTTACCTGTGTTGCTGTAAGATTCATCATTTCTCCGATTTCGTCGTACTTATACCCTTCTAAATCGCGATAAGCAATGAGCATTCGATCTCGTTCATTGAGCTTACTCAGTGCCATATGAACGATTTCTTTGTCTTCCATCGCTCGGGATTCGTTATCCGCAATACGGTGATAATCCTGAACCTCGGTTTGTTTCTTAAGCAGTTTAAAATGATCTTTCACCTTGTTCGATAAGACTGCAAAAAGAAACGATTTGGCTTTTGCCATTTCTACATGATCCAACTTATCGAGGAGTACAATAAAACTGTCCTGAACCAAATCCTTGGCAAGTTCCAGCTGCCCCACCTGTCGATGGGCAAATTGCAACAACCTTGGACCGATTTGATCGACGGCCTTTTTGTACTCAGACGTGGTCATGTATCCTTATATAGACTTAAAACGTCAAAAGTTACAAACGTCTGCTACTTTTTTGAATTATTTTTACATCCGCCCCTTTATAATTTCTGTTCGAGCTGTTTAATGTACTTTAAAAAAGCACTTCTACGACGGAACGAAACGCTGAATGATTCGCCATTGGTTAGCTCAACATACCCTTCTTTGTGCTGATACATTTTAACCTTGTCGCAGTTGACCAATATGCTGTGGTGTATCCGAAAGAAATTGTAATAACTCAACTGTGCTTCCATTTCTTTCATGGTTCGCGATACGATCACCTTGGATTCATCGGAGAAATACACAAAACAGTAATTCCCAGATGACTTCAGGCTCACCACCTCATCTACAGGTCGCAGTACAACGCCTCGTGGTGTGGTTAACGCAAGTTTTGAGGTTTTCGCATCTTCCTGTCGCTGAATCATTCTAGACAACTCCGCGAGTGTATTCGTATCGATGGCTTCTGGCTTTGGTCGCAATTTATCAATGGTCCTACTCAGCGCTTCCATGCGCAATGGCTTAAGGATGTAATTCTGTGCGGCATATTCAAAGGCTTTCAATGCGTAATCGTTATGGGCAGTAACAAAGACCAATTGAAACTCTTTGTACTCCAATTCATCCAACAGGTCGAACCCGGTTGCAGATACCAGGTTGATGTCTAAGAAGACCAGATCGGGTTTAAGTTGCTCGATGGTCGTTCTTGCTTCTTCCTTGTTTGTCGCTTCCGCTACCACATCGATTAAGGGATGTTCATCCAAACCAAGTCTTAGGTTTTTAATGGCTAAAATCTCGTCATCTACAATGACTGTTTTGTACTGATTTACCGTCGTTCTATTCATACAGTTTAATTAAAGGTAATTGGATTGTTTGTTTCGTGCCTTGACTACCAGACTCCGATAAATTAATTATGCGCAACGAGGCCCGCATGTTGTACAATGCCCCGATATTTTTTAGTCGTTTTTGAACGTTTGCGATCCCATACGATTTGTGCCTGGTTGAAGTTTCATCACCGAGTTTAAACCCAGGACCATTGTCCGTGATATCTACTTCCAGAATACCAGTCTTTTTGAATACTATGTCGATCTTACCGTTTTTGACTCTGCCTGCTCCATGCCATATTGCATTTTCCAATAGGGGTTGTATCAGCATGGGAGGTATCCCCAGGGTAGAGGTTTCTTCCAGGTTGCGTAAATGAATAGCAACTTCAATTTCATTTGAAACTCGAAGCCTTTCAATATCAATGTATTGTCGCAGAAGTTCGATCTCTTGCGACAAGGGGATAAACTCTTCTCCAGAAACCGATATGGTATCGCGCATCAAGCTGGAGAACGTCTCGAGGTAGACCAAAGCTTTTTTATTCTCCTTATTTCGAAGCAAGTATTGAAATGTATTCAACGAATTGAAAATAAAATGTGGATTGATTTGGGAGCGCAAGGCTTCCAGTTGAGTTTTGGAATACCGTTCGCGTAATGAAGCAATTTCAAGGTTCGCTTTCTGGCGTTTACTCACCGACCTCAGGTAATATACCAAAGATATCATGGCCACAATGAGCAATACGGCCACAAATACAATTAAGCCCAGCTTCTGCTCGTCTTCCTTCTTCTGCAAGGCCATTCGACTTTCCAGTAGCTCATTTTTATGCTCCTGTTGTCTCAATAACACCCTGCTTTTAATCACCTGTTTGTGCTCATCTGCACTGAATAATTCCTCATCCAGTTTTTGCTTTTCAAGCAACGTGCTATACGCCTTTTTATAGTCGCCCATGGCGACATATATTTTATACCTATTCTCCAACACACAGAGAAGACGATTAGACTCTAACTCGCTCAGTTTCGACTCTACATCCATACTAACACGTAACGCCGAATCGAGCATACCCATTTCCAATAAACAGTAGTCATGCTCGTTTGAGCTGCATGCGCATACGCTTGATGTCCAGATTCCATCGCAAATGCGTATGCATTTTGGAGCTCGTTCATAGCTCGTTGATGGTCTCCGCTAGCTTGTATTACGTTGGCTATATTTATTAAAACAGCAATGGTATTTTTTCTGGGCAATGAAGAATGGTTTCCATAATGTTCAAGCGCCAAATTATATACGTCTTCAGCTTTATCGTATTGCTTTAGTTGAACATATGCAACACCCAGATTGATATAAGCACCACCCGTAAAATTAGGTAACTGGTGACTCAAACAGAGATCGACACATTTATCGAGGTGGTCTATGGCATCTTCCGGCTCACGAATTGTGCCCAGGAACTTGCCCATATAAAAATGATAATAGGCAAGGTCATAATACACCTGATGATGATTCACCTGCTCAAACGTCTCCTGCATGAGCTGCAATGCCTTGCCATTTTCTTCCAACATATGATACAGATTGGCAAACTCGCGCTTTACATGATAAATCAGGATATCACTGGTTTTGTGCGTCAGGTAGGTATTTGCCTGTTCAATGAACACAAACGAAGAATCCAGTTTATTCTGCCATCTGGCGTATCTCGATGCCGTGTATAAATACCTAAGATGATGATGTATATCTTCGTCCTCCGGTTGTATCGTTAGGAAGTAACCAGCTTGATGTTGATAAACGAGGTAACGCTTAAAAGCGTCCTTTTCACTCAGGTAATCCGCTTCGGCCTTCATCAGCTCGAGTAAGGTTCGTAGCAGTTTGTTCTCGGTCTTAATTTTTAGCATCTGGTCTACCCAAAAAGCCGCTAACTCAGCATTTGGTGAAAGGCGATAATAGTAGTAAGCCAATTGGTAGGCACACTCAAATCGCTCTGTTTGAGATGGGTTCAAGCGTTGTGTTTCAAGAATGTAATCACTGCTTTGACTATCGCGGTGATCCAACAACTGGTATTGCAAGCGAATCCGTTCTGAGATCTTTGTCTCTTCCTGTATACACAGACGCAAACTATCTATGCAGTTTAAAGCTTCTGCACCAATGCTTATCCCAAGAAAACCGGCAATACAAAAGAAATATCTCAACAACTCCTTCACGTTATTCAATTACGATAGGTTGTATGAACAGAATTTGTTTAGCCAGGTCAAGTGCGTGTACAAAATAGACACCTGGTACCAAACGTAGATACAGGGTATTCGCACTAAGATTTGAAAGCGGCTTACTGTTATACACTTTCTGACCTAAGGCATTGTGCACTTGCAGCATATAAAATGCGACATCTTCGTCGTCAACCTGCACGGAAATTACACCCTCAGAAGGGTTCGGATAAATGGAGTAAGCGGTTTTTCTAATCGCCTCACGGCTAAGTTTTACGACACTAGAAAACTCAGCGTGTCCGTCTAAATCAACTTGTTTTAGCCGGTAGTACACAGCGGTAGCTGAATGTAATACCGTCTGATCGTTGTACAGGTAGTTCAGCGTTACCATGGAGTTTCCAGAGGCGCTTTTAGAGGGCACAAAGTCGATTGGTTTAAACCCAACTCCATCATAACTCCGTTGCACCTCAAACCCGTTATTATTCAGTTCATTTGCTGTAATCCAAGAAAGCCGTACATCATTGTCATACCACTCCCCGTCGAAATTCAACCATTGCACCGGAAGAGGAGCAACCGGATAACTGCGCACAGTAAAAGGTGAAAAAGAAGTAATACTGTCTCGCCTTGTGATAACCGCATTTGTTAACGCAGCATCGGTTGTAATATCTCCATACATCAGGGAATCGATGGTACTGGTTTTTTTCATCATATCCCACTTGATATTCGAACTGGAGTCGCCACCGAAATTGGGTGCTACACCTGTAAAACGACTAACAAATCGCCTGGAAAGATTAAAGTCTGGGACAGCGTGATTGTGCTGCAATTGTATGCTTACCAGGCTGCCACCCTGGTTTTGTTCCTCGATGAACCACGATGTTCCGCAATGATCAAAATTGACTTTAGACCCGCTATTCCCGTCCTGTAATACCGCATTGGTAACATAAAACGTAAAGTCGTCCTGTACACCTCTGTTTTTGATTCGTAGAGGAGTATACGCATTTATTCCGGAAGCAATGGGCACATCAACCCAACCATCTGTACTATCAAGACCTTTTTTGGTCACTGAACCATAAAGCTGATTTAAGGAATCGATGATAATATTTCGCTGGTGCGAATAGGAGGTAATGGCCGCGTTTGAGTCCAACACCAATTGAGCACCTTTTAATATCAAATGACCACTATCTAGACTTAATCCTTCTTTTAGAAGCAGATTGCCTTTCAACGTGACTCCGGTTGGATTGTATATCACCATGCTAGCAATCTGCAAACTATCCCCCGTGAGGTATTGTTTATCCCTACCGGCAAAGTAAATCTTCGCCTGAACCAACTTGAGGCTATCGGAATTCCATGTCTTGCCATAAAAATAAACGTTGGATTGCCCCTTGATCTCCATTGTACCTGTCTGCAATACATCGCCCCAAACGGCTACTGGTAGAATGCGGTTCATTGCTACGTTTGTTGAACTAAAAAAGGAAACGGCGTGTTCCTGAGCTATGGCCATTGGCTTCGATAGGCCCAGGCATAAAGCAATTATTAGTATTCGAGTGACGTGATAAATCAATGCCGTTCCCTTTAGTCTTTATCCCCTTCTAGTTTCTGTTCCAGTATTTTTAATCGGGCTTCCAGGTCATCTATCCTGTCTTCCAGTGACTGAATTCGACTATGCTGTCTTCGTTGATTCTCCATAAGTAGAGGAATTAGAGCAACATAGTTAACCATCTTATACCCTTGATTATCAACACTTACCAAATTGGGATAGATCTTTTCCACTTCCTGGGCGATCACTCCGAAGTTCAGTTCTTCATCAAACACTTTCACCGGGTGCACATCCGTCTTCCAATAGTATTTCACACCGCGCAATTGATATAGCTTTTCAGCTTCCTCTGCGAGCGATGTAATGTTCTTCTTTAAGCGTTGATCTGAAGAGGATACGGCTGTAAATCCGGTAAATTCTACCAGGTTTCCAGCACTGTCTACACCCAGTAGGTAAGACGGCGTTTTTGTACCGAATACACCTCTTCCGTATAATGAGATATCGATTGAGCCATTGGTATCGATCATTATATATTTACTCGAGTCTTTAATGTCGGCCATCAGCACTATAGGTTGTCCCGGACTGGCAATTATGGTTACAGAGTCGCTTCCTAGTAACGCATTTTCAATGGTCAGTATCTCAAAGCCTACCGTACCTAAACGAACCAATAAACTGTCGGTAGACAGGACGTCTATACTATAGTCAGGATTGCTCATACCAACACCCAGTAATTCGCCATGGGTAAATACAAGAGTATCTCCCTGATCTGCAGCCACGGAGAGCAGGTATACGCTATCACCGTTTATTTCTACATCTCGAAAACCACCTGATTGATGCAAAGGCTTCCACAGCCCTGTTGTATCCAAAATCATGATACAATCGCAGTCTGAATCCACTATTACATCGCCGTTGATGGCGCCTCTTTTTCTTGCTGTTGAAGTATCGGTCATTGGCAGATACACCCGACACATATTTACCCAGGATCCTGAACCGGAGGAGTCGTAAAAATTGATGCAGGCATCATCGGTGTTGTATACCACGAGCCCATGTGAAATAGATGGATTGAACCCAACATCTGCACTGATAGAATCACGCTGTAATTCGGTCATACGGGGTAGCAATAAACCCCGGTTCGTAGCTTCCAACTCCAGGATTGAACTTGCCTGGATGACAGTTGGGTCTCCTCCCACTTTTATCTGCCCAAATGCCGGCAGTGTGGTTAGAACACCGAACACCACCAATAAACCGAAATGTACTACTTTAGTCATCTTTAATTTGCACATTGCGCCGGGCCCTTATCCAATGGCCACACTTAACGTATTGCCCGTAAAACTCGACACAAAACGCGAAAGTATGTACTGGCTTTTATGGTTGCTGAGTTTAGTTGATAGGTGTACAGATAATCGATGATAAGTGTTGCGCAAAAAAGCATTCAGATCCCTGAGAGCACTGCGCTGGATTAAACCGAAGGTACTTCTTGTTCCAATTCGCGTTTCGGGCCAATCGTATTCAAA
>DIYD01000055.1:8171-11778 GCA_002428905.1 Bacteroidetes bacterium UBA6063
TTTCGGGCCAATCGTATTCAAACGCTTCGTTCTATTATCTGGGAATATTCTAGACTGGTGAGACAAGATACAGGCCGTAAGAAAACCAATATAAACCGTGTGATTATGTTTAAAAGTACACGGTTATCACGCCCTACCTTACAGTTATCAAACAAACATATACTAACATCTCATTTTCAGTCGTTTAACTCAAAACCTACGTGTTTAAACGCTAATTTTGAGCGCTTTGCACAACGGATTTACGAATACTGCTCATGCTACGTATACTGTCATTTGTCGGCTTATTAGGTCTGTGTATTTACCTTATTACGCAGACCATCACCGTTTATATAACGGATGAGAAAATCGACATATACACCCTGGCAATTCTTCTCATTCTTTGCCTGTTAATTGGATTCGTTATTTGGATTCAACGAGCTATTATTAAACGTGATCCGCATCGCTTAAGATCGAGTATTGACATTCCGCTGAACGGTTATCGGGAACTAGATTTCTGGTCGAATTTGCCTGACATGCTCTCGTATTACGGCTATATAGTAGACATCAAAACGATTCAAGGGAGTTATGTAGCGTGTCGTACTCCTATAAATCTCTTAACCCTTGGTGACTTATATGAGATTGAATATCACGGTCAACAGATCAGCATTACGGCACAACCACTCATAGGACTTCCTTATTCGTTGTCGAGCACAAAGAAAGAACGTGAATTGCATTTACAAATAATTGCTCGGTTGATTCACGATCAACTCTCGATACAACCCTGACCAAATTACACTTATGCAGTTATTTAGCACGCTCAATAAATAGACCAAGGCACTAGTCATATAGCACTAGTTCGAGTCATTTACACAACAGATATTTGCTCTAACGCATTACGGATTTGGGTTTATTTTAATCGTTTATTTGGGTTGCTTTTGGTAACATCAGCAGCATTAGTATCAATTTCTATAATACGTAATGTTTCATAACAGCTTGAAAGGGTCATGGGAATGACCCTTTTTTGGTTTCAGGACACTTACATACGCAGAAGCACAAATCTCACTTAACATTGATTTCAAGACGAGTATTAAATAATGCCAATCGGCTAAACGCTAATAGCTTACGATTAACAACTAAAAAAACTTAGCGACCTTCTTAATACCTTCCTTTGTAGCGACTACAGATCCCCATAGAAAGTATAACATGGGTAAGAGATTACTCATAATAGATACATGCGATTTCGACATTTGGGGAAATTCTATTCAGGGTTATTACTCTGGAGTTTTATGCGACGTTGGAAGGGGCTTTGGCCCCTTTCTTTTTTTAACTTTTCTCGTACCGTCTATTCGTATTAATCTGTCCTTGACCTAACGGATTTCCACGAGCCAGGAGATCGTTGAATTTATCCATTGAGTTGCCTTAACTCCAGAAATCAAAAAATGGAGGCCGAGGCCCCCATTTCTACTATACTTAATTAACTATACATGACTTTTTGTGGTTTAGAAACCCGAGGTCTTCCAAAAAAATCAGGGCTCCCGCCCTGATTTTGATAATGCAACTACTACTATTATACCCTTGTGATGAAAAGGGACTGCATATGCAGCAAATGTAATATGCTCATAATCAGAATTTTTCGTAAAAATGACAAGTGCAGGCCCTAATTTATCAAGTGCACATTTTGAAGAGCCAACCGCAGATTTTAATGCAATAAACCGGCATGTTAGTATGCCTATACCCGCATAGGCACATCAGGTCCACTCTTATTGTAAAAACCAGGTGACACCCATCTTTCACCTATTCTTTATATAATTCTGCTCTTGCTGTTTCAACATATTTATTTCCTTTGTAACAAATACAATAGACATGGATACCACTAAAATTATCGACAAGATCACTGAACTTAGTATAGCCTACGGAACAAAAATACTTGGCGCCATCGCCGTACTTATTATTGGTAGTTGGATTGTTAAACTGATCTCTAAAGGTTTTAACAAAATGCTGGACAAACGCAATGTAGACGAGTCGCTTCGTCCGTTCCTGAAGAGTTTAATTGGCACGATGTTAAAGATCCTACTTGTAATTACTGTGCTCACGATGTTAGGCGTGGAAATGACCTCCTTCATTGCCCTACTTGGTGCGGCCGGTTTGGCGGTTGGAATGGCATTAAGTGGCACCCTACAAAACTTTGCAGGCGGTGTTATGATTTTAATATTTAAACCCTTTCGCGTTGGAGACTTTATTGCTGCTCAAGGCTATGAGGGTACAGTAACCGAAATTCAGGTTTTTAATACAATAATCCTTACCCTGGATCACAGAAAGGTGATTATTCCGAATGGTGGTTTGTCCAATTCAGTGATGACCAATTTTACACATAATCCGGTACGTCGGGTTGACTGGACGGTAGGTATTGGTTACGGTGATGACGTAGATAAAGCACGAGAAGTTATACTTAACCTTGTCAAATCTGATCCGAATGTACTTACCGAACCCGAAGACGTTTTCGTTGAAGTAGAGGAATTGGGTGATAGTTCAGTGAATTTCACCGTACGCGCCTGGGCAAAAAATGAAAACTACTGGGATGTTTACTTCCGATTAAACAAAGAAGTCTATAGGAACTTTGCGAAAGAAGGTCTTAACATTCCATTCCCGCAAATGGATGTACACGTTCATAATTCGAACTAGCTAGCTGGTCAACCTAATAATTAGTCAATACAATAGCTGGCGTTTACCTTATCTTTTAGGGTAAAACGGATCTAACACGGGGGGTTAACAAATCCTCGTCGAGTAACTTCGGTCATACGTCAACCTCAAGCCGTCTACCCTTAGCCCGCTTCAAACCTTCTGTGCTGAGAAATGTTTTAATTCGCATATGGAGAAGGAATTCTGGTTAGACAAATGGGACAAGGAACAAATCGGGTTTCACCTGTCAGAGGTGAATCCTAATTTGGTAGAGCGTATTGATCGTCTGGCACTAAAAAAAGGGGATCGCATTTTCATTCCGCTTTGCGGCAAAACCCTCGATATTGTTTGGTTGTTGCAACGCGGCTATAAGGTAGTAGGTATCGACCTGAGTCAGAAAGCCATTGAAGCTGTGTTCGAACAAATGCAGGCCAAGCCAGAGATAACTGTGGTTGGCGATTTAACCAAGTACCAATTCGAACGACTGGAACTCTACGTTGGCGACATATTCGCTTTAACGAAGGAGATATTAGGGCCAGTGCATGCTATTTATGACCGCGCTGCATTGGTTGCTCTACCACCTGACATACGTAAAAAATATACGCGCTATTTAACACGTAATACAGATTCTGCAAAACAATTACTGGTAACACTAAACTACGACCAATCCCTTATGGAGGGGCCTCCATTTTCAATTACAGAGGAAATGGTAAAAAGACAGTACTGGAATAATTATACCATTGAACTATTGAAAGATAACGCACTTAATGAGGAGAGGCGTGGTATAACGGGGTTTCGAGAACAAGTTATGCTGTTGAAACCACTTCGATAACCTAGGACTTTTGTAACTCTAGTTTGATCTTATCCGCCACGCGAAATGAATTAGCGTATATCGTAAATGTGTAGGGCACACTTCCTCCCGTAGGCATGAAGCTGCCGTCGGTCACAT
>DIYD01000170.1 GCA_002428905.1 Bacteroidetes bacterium UBA6063
TTAAATAGATACAGGTGATACGAAAAATCCAATGATGGAATCACCGATCCACCGCCACCAAATTCACTATAAACGCCAAGTCCCAGTTTTAGAGATTTAGCTGTTCTTCCTTTGTAGCGCTTTAAACCGGTATGAACCCCAAAAAATGTATCGTAAGATCCCATGCCACTCACCCCAATGGTTATCCATCTACTGGCATCGTGTGAAAGTGGAATCGCGTCGATGTCGCCATAGACCGAAAACCAGGGCTCGCCACCCAGTTCCACTACACTAACTCCAGCATCGGCACGCCAGATTTTGGCACCAATAGTAGGCATGAAAAATGCCGCATGGGTCATTCCGGCTCCCAATGAAATCCGTGGGTTAATGTTGTTACGCAGGACCTGGGCTGTCGTCATAGGCGTTTTGTTCGGTTTTTGTGCTTTGTAACGTGTTTTTTTAACACGCTGGGGTTGCAAAACATAGCCTACAGGTCTGTATTTGAAGAGGTGTACATTATACGAGAGCTGACCGAAAGGAATAGTTCGATCTGATCGGTTAGAATAGGCACTGTTATAATTCTGACGCAAAGCCCCGACCAATGCAGTAATGCTGAACCTGGAATCTAATTTGTAGTTGTTCAATCCAACCAGTATACCATTGGAAACACGGGTTTCCTGATAGCCATAACTATATCTGCCTGGCAAATACTCATAGTTGTACAGGCCCAACCACGAAGCAGTAACGTAGCTGTGGTACGACTTTAGTAATTTGATTTTGAATGCATTAACACCAACCTGCGTAGTGTTTTGATCTCGGGTGTCTATAGACAATGCACTGAAGTTAACATATACTGGTCCAAGATTTAATCGCATTGCTGGTGAAAATCCCATGGCATGCACACCACCTGCGCCTATGCTGCCCGCTGGGTTGAAATAACGACCCAGAAAGGCAAACGTATAATACAATGAGGGTTGATAGTCATTTATATCGTTGCTCTTATGGTAAAAGTACGGTCTTCTGAACTTAAGTGCATAATATGTAAAAGTGAATTCGGCATAGGGTAGGATGGCATTATGAGATGTTACGCTTGGCGAACCCCACGTCCAACGGTAGCGGTTTACGATACCGGCATTTATGGAGAATTTTCCACGGTTATCGAACGTATATCGATTTATACCTATTGCCCCAAATACATGCTCCAGATCATAGTCTTTATCCTTTGGCGCGTAAGACATATAACCGGTTCCCAGCGATAACATATGAATATGTTTCGTGTTTTGTTTCAAAGGAATAAGATCCAAATCAAATCGCCACTGAAAGAAGTTCTCGATTGAACTGGTGGCCGAATTCGGAGGTGAATACCGTATATTCATACGAAAGAGTTTGGCATTAATCGCTGGATGGATATAGGCCCTGCCAATATTGGATGCTGTTGCAGTCAGACCAATGTTTGTGTTGTTGTGCAAGAAGGACTTCCAGGTAGAAACTGGTATTGAGTCTGTTTGACCAAAGGCAGGTAGCGTAAACGCTAAACAACAAAGAATACAGGCTAGTCTGTGTCTCATCGCCATCGAAAATACACAATTGCTGCGGTAGAAAGTTAGAAAACTTAGGCAGCGTCGTCTGGATACTGAATAAGCGGCGACTTTTTCTTTTTCGCGCGCTCTTTCGCAAGGTCGTAGCTCAATAACAAACTGGGTAATACTACCAGGTTCGACAACAATGCAACTACCAGGGTTAAGGAGGTAAAGACACCCAATGCGATGGTTCCGCCAAAGGACGAACCTGCAAAGATGATGAAGCCGAAGAACAGGATAACAGAAGTATAAACCATACTTACACCCGTTTCATTTAAGGCTTTTTTAACCGCTCGCTGAATATTATACCCGTTTAACTTCAATTCCATTCTATACTTCGAAAGGAAGTGAATTGTAAAGTCAACGGCAATACCAAAGGCTACACTAAATACAAGAACGGTACTTGGCTTAAGCGCCACTCCGGAGTATCCCATCAAGCCTGCTGTAATCAACAGTGGAATGATGTTGGGGATGAGCGAAATAACAATCATTCGAGCCGAAGTGAATATGGTTGCCATAATCAGCCCAATAACCAGGAAAGCAACTAATAGGCTGATTAACAGGTTTTTATTCAAGTAGTTATTTCCTTTGAGGAAGACCACCGAAGTACCTGTAATGGATATTTTCTTTTTGCTGCTGGAATCTACGGGAGTATAAGCGTACTGAATTTCGGTATGGTAGATGGTATCCATTTGGGTGGAGTCCATTTCGCTTTGCACGATCTCAATGATCGAGTCGGTTACGATCTCTCCGGAAACCTCACGACGATAGTTGAATACCGTATCCGCAATTTCAGCAATCTCATTTTTGATCTCTTCGATACGTTTGGAGCCCACATCTGCCATTTGCACCGAGATACGCGCTTTCTGGCGATCTTTATCGATCATAGAGCCCATCATACGTTGCCCTTTTTCCTCGTCTGAGCTTTGCGGGAACAAGCCTAGTATTCGTGAGAGTTCCAGGCTACTCGGTGTTCGATAAAACGCTGGATTACCATCGTGTAATTCCTGCCGTGCGAAGTTGATCACCTGTGCAATGGAAATGGATCTGGAGAATTCAACGTATTCCGATAAACGTTGGCGTTCGAAAAAGTCGATTTTGCGAAGCAGTTTAGGGTCCTGAATTCCACCAGGTTTTCTACTGTCTACAACGATTTCGAATGGCATAACACCATTCACATTCTTTTCGAAGAACTTGAGATCTTTATAAATCTGGTTCGATTTAGATATATCGTCCACCATAAAACCTACAGCGTTCATCTGGCTTAGCCCAATAATCATCGTTACAACCACTAAACCGGTAGTTACGTAAACGATTCTGCGCTTATTGGTCACGATGTGCGAAAGACGATCAATGGCATTGTTTAAGAACTTGTTGTCAAGGTGCTTGGTTTGACGTAGCGAAGGTTGAGGTAAGTAGCTGAAAATAAGTGGTATAAGAACGATTGAGATCGCAAACACCGACATAACACTTAAGAATGCTGTCAGTCCAAATTCTTTCAATACCTCACTTCCTGTTAAGACAAATACCCCAAAACCAATTCCGGTGGTTAGGTTGGTGAAGAACACTGCAATACCCACTTTACTAATCACACGTTGAAGCGCCTTCATTTGGTTGTTATGGGTCTTATACTCGTCGTGGTATTTGTTCAACAGGTAGATGCAATTGGCAATCCCAATAACCACAATCAGCGGGGGTAACAAGCCTATAAACATGGTGATCTTGTACCCAAGAAGTACCAATATACCAAAGCTCCAAACCACACCGATGGCAACCACCAACATGGAAAATATCAAGGTATAGAGCGATCGGAAGAAGAACAGTAAGATTAACGCTGTAATCAACATAGAGAGTGCAGTGAAAAACTGCAACTCTTCCTGAACCATACTGGAAAACTTCGTTCGGATATAGGGCAGTCCCGAGTAATGCGCCTGCACTTCATGCGTTTTACACACCGCGTCTACCTGTTCGACAATTCCATTAACGAATGATATCCTCTTTTTCGAATCCAGTAATTTCTTTTCCAGCGTTACCGCCATTAACGTAAAATCACTGGAATCTTTGATGAGTATACCTTCATAGAATCGAAGATTCTTTACTTCGGCAATCAGAGAATCAACCTCTTTGTTGGTCCTTGCTTTACTTTGGACAACTTGCTCTTGCTGGAAGACATCAATCATAGCAGTGTCTTCGTCAAACACGGTAAGTTGCTGACCTACAACCATTTTAGGCACGTTGGCTATGGACAGGATATTCTCAATTCCATCCATTTTTTCAATATCGTCTGATAGTTGGCACCAGTCATTGAAAAAATCAACGGTTTTGATCTTAGGAGTGTTAATACCGATGACCAACACACTTCCGTCGTCACCAAAGGTGGACTTGAAGTCTTGATAGGCCACATATTCGGGGTCGTCGTCTGGAATATATTTTGGGTTGTCGTATGTGAGTTCAACGAAGGTTGCCTTGTACGCCATGAA
>DIYD01000173.1 GCA_002428905.1 Bacteroidetes bacterium UBA6063
CGTCGAAAACCTTTGTATATGGTATTTCGGCATATTCCAATACCATAGTTACCGCATCATCCCATGGTTGAGCCGACTTGGGTGTATACACGGCAATCTTTGGTGCGGTTAATAGCTTAACCACCGATGCATTAACCACCGGGTTCTCAATTTCATCACGAATAGCCTGAGCCCTGGTGTCGGATATTTTTGAGAAACTCACGCCTTTCAGTAAACAGAGCTTCTCAAACTCTTCGTAATACGCCGTCATGAACGAACCACCTTTATAGTTCAAGAGCCATTCAACTTCTTTGTCATATTCAAGAACGGAGTACGCTACACCGTAGGCTTTAAGATGATCTTTTTGGGTCTCGTCCATCGGTATAAGCAAATACGTAGCCATGCTCGGAAATGCAACGAGCATGAGCAAAGCCAGAATGATATGTTGTTTAAGTTTATTCATGTTATCCTCCAATCTGAATTAGTTCAGCCATCTTTACACCTAAAAAAACGCAAAGTAAACCTACAATATTGCTTGCTAAAACATAGGCTGTAAACGGCATGTAGGCGTGTTGTTGCAGCAGCTTTAAGCCATCAAGTCCAAAGCTTGAGAACGTTGTAAAACCACCAAGAAAGCCAATCACAAGAAACGCATTCATCTCACTGTTTTTATCCACCAATTGCCAAAGCAGTCCGATGAGCAAACAGCCCAACAGATTCACGCTTAATGTTGCCCAGGGGAATTTTACTCCTTCCTTAGCTACTGGCAATAGAAGAGACACACTATAACGTGCACCCGCTCCAAGGCCTCCACCTAACATTACCCACAACCATAACAGCTTACTCATAGTATTGGTATTTGTGCCAAACCTGACGTTCCAGCGAACCAAATTTATTAAAATAATACACCACTATGGGCAATCCATTGTCATCGTAGTAAAATTCTGCCTTGAGGTCGTCCAATTCACTTTCCGTTTTACTGATCTGCCCTTTGGTATTGTATGTATACTTAGTAATGTTGTCGCGGTCATATCCCTGAAAAAAAATGTACTCCGAGCGGATTAACCTCATTTGGGCATCATATTTATTGGAGAGTGAACTCACAGGTTTGCTCTTGCTTATGTCAACGATGTCTGACCGTTTCATTTTGCCATTGACGTAGGTATTCACCGCACGCGTAACAGTGGTATCGATTCCGTTGATCTCTGTTGTAATCGTGGAGTCGGGGAAACGTGTATCACCATAATGCACATATGAAATTTCAATGGTACCAGCCGGGTCAAAGTATTCTGTCTTTTCATAAACGGTCCGCCCAAGGCTATCCGGCTTCATAACAGTATTCGTTGAAATTTGGTCGTTGTTGACAATCTTAATGCCTGTTAGATTAAATCGCTCATCATAGGTGTAAAACGCTTCCGATATAAGGTTCCAGCCCTGACAATTGTAGTCCATTTTAACATACGTAGGCAACCCTCGCTCATTGAGGTTTTTTGTGCTTAACAAGCAGGTGTCGTTCGAGTTTTCAAAAGCGGTTATATGCACCCAGGACTGTACTTCGCGTATGTTGTGCTTACGATAGAGAACGGAGTCTTCCACCTGGCTAGAGGCAGTTAAAACGGTCACGCCGATGAGTATAAGGGTAAAGATGTTTCGAATCATATCTACTTCGCTATGCGTGCAAATGGCACGGCTTCCTGTGTTAAAAAATTTTTTTCAAGAAACTGAAAATGAGCGGTTTGTGCAATCATGGCAGCATTGTCGGTACAATACTCTAGTTCTGGAATATGTACTTTCCAATGGTGTTTGTTGGCCAATTCTGTAACAGCTGCTCTTAAACCACTATTAGCAGAAACGCCACCGGCAATGGCTACTTCCTTAATGCCGGTTTCTTTCACTGCTTTTTTCAGTTTTCTCATCAAATAAGACACAATGGTGTGTTGTATTGATGCACAGATGTCGTTCAAATTCTGTTCCACAAAATTCGCATCCTTTTTCTCCTCATCTCGAATGAAGTACAACACCGCTGTTTTTAATCCTGAAAAGCTAAAATCCAGGGCTTCCACCCGTGAATCTGGGAATTTAAACCGACCTCGGTCTCCGTTCTGAGCAAGCTTGTCCAGCACCGGACCACCAGGGTATGGTAGCCCCAGCATTTTAGCCGTTTTGTCGAAGGCCTCACCCGCGGCATCGTCTCTCGTCTTTCCCAGAATCTCAAAATCACTGGGAGAATTGACCTTTATGAGCTGTGTGTGACCACCACTCACCAACAAACAAATAAACGGAAAGCGTGGATTGTTGCCGTCAATGAAATGGGCCAGGACATGTGCATCCAGGTGGTTGACACCAATTAGCGGTATGTTTAGGCCTAAGGCCAGCGATTTGGCAAAGTTGGCACCAACCATTAAAGACCCCAACAGGCCAGGTCCTTGTGTGAAGGAAACAGCATCCAGATCGTGCTTTGTTACCCCGGCTTCTTTTAGTGCTGCATCAACTACAGGGACAATATGCTGTTGATGAGCCCTTGATGCGAGCTCCGGAACAACGCCTCCATATTGTTCATGTACCTGCTGACTGGAAACAATGTTGGATCGAATTTTGCCGTTGTTAATAATAGCTGCCGCCGTGTCGTCGCACGATGATTCAATAGCTAGAATTGTAATGTCTTGTTTTTGAGGCACGTAAAGCGAATTATAATACGATTTGAGCGGAGTTTCACTAATTTCGAACTCTTGAAAAAACTTTCGTCAAAAATACTAAAATATGGGTTGAGAGTAGCGCTGATAATCCTGCTGTTATTGGCACTTACCTCAATGCTTATCAGTATTCCAGGAGTTCAAACCTGGTTGGTGAAACGTGTGACCAATTCGCTCACCGATCAACTTGGTACGCAAGTTACGGTTGAATCGGTTCATCTGGGATGGACTGGCAGTTTGTCTCTAGGCCATATACTGATCAAAGACCAGCAAGAAGATTCGCTCATATACATTGATAACCTTAGGCTGAGAATCCTTCGTTTCGATCAGAACAATCGTAAGATAAAACTGGGAAGCGTACATCTTGATTCTCCCCTGGTCGACTTTAAACACTATCAGGGAGAAGATCATATGAACTATCAATTTCTGATAGACCTGGCGCAACAAGGAGAAGGTGGCGGAGTCTGGACGACATATTTCAAAAATTTGTATATCCATGATGGCCAGTTTAGATACCTCATTGAAGGGTACGACCCACCAACCGACCGAACCTTCGATGAAAACAATTTTGCGTTTACTGGAATTGAAGCGGAGTTAAAAGACTTTTATCTGATTGGGGATTCGCTTGACCTGAAGATCAAACACCTCAAGGCTACGGAAAAGAACGGTCTCGAATTGAAACGATTGGTGAGCAAAGCCAGGATTTATTCAAAAGGCATGGAGTTTTCCGATATGCGTTTGAAAACGGAGCATTCCGATTTAAAAGACTTCCTCTCGTTTTCTTACCCGTCTTTCCAGAGCTTCAAACACTTTATAGACAGTGTTCGGGTAAATGCAACATTGGACCAATCCATACTATCCGCGCGTGATCTCGCCTATTTCTCCCACAACCTAAACCCCTACAAACACAACGATGTGGTGTTTTCAGGTTCGGCAACGGGTTATGTAAGTAACTTCAAGTTACGCGATTTCGAATTGGCCATTGGTGCCAATAACGTGGTAAAAGGGAAGATGGATTTACGCGGCCTGCCTGACTGGCGGTCTTCTTTCATCGATTTGAAAATCAGTGAGTTGAAATCGAACCCTCAGGAGGTTGAACGCATTATGGCCTTGAAACTTCAGGATAAGATGAAGGCATTTGAGACCTTCAGTTTTACAGGGCATCTTACCGGATTCTATTCGGACTTTGCGGCGGATGGTAAGCTCAATTCGGCACTTGGGCAACTCGATTCACGAATCAATTTTAAACTGCTTGGAGAGGATGGCGCGCGCTACAAGGGGCAACTGATTGCACACGATTTTGAAGTGGGTAGATTTCTTGATAACGACGAATTGGGCAGAACTTCGTTCACCTTTGATTTGGAGGATGGGCATGGTTTGACATTTGAGACCTTGCGTACACAGTTTAATAGCGAAATCGAATATGTGGAGTATAATGGTACACGAATTAATAATGTGATAGCAAACGGTATGTATACCGACCAATTCTTCGATGGAACAGCTAACCTGGACGATCCAAACCTCAAATTTACCTTCGATGGTAAAATGAACTTTAAGCCAGAAGAACCTCAATTCGATTTTAAAGCAGATATCACCCACATCGATCTCATGGCCCTGAAACTGGATACAATTCCTACAGTAGTTTCTGCTGATTTGGACATCAAGTTGGTTGGCGACGATGTAGACGAGATGAATGGGTATGCCAGGTTGTCCGAAGTACTGGTGAATCGAAATGGGAAACAACTGGAGTTGGAACAACTCGATTTACAAAGCGAGATTGGTGAATTCCAACGTGCATTATCCATAAAATCAGATTTCATTGAAGGTAGCGTAACCGGAGATTACAGTCTGAAAAACCTGGGTGTGGTTTATCAGGATTTTTTGCATACGTTGTTTCCTGATTTTTATGATTCGGTAGTACTTACCCATGAAATTGCTGCGCGTGCCCGATTTGTAATCCGAGAAAATGATTTAATTGAATACTGGACGTCGCAAAACATCCAGTTAGGGAATGGTAAGATAGATGTTGCCTATAGTACCGTGGATGAAAGTTTGGAGTCGTTAACCCAATTCGATCGGGTGAAGTACGATGACTATGAATTAATCGATTACGACCTTATTGTACGAAAGCGCCCGCATCAATTGCTCAACCTGAGTAATGATATTAAGCGACTGGAAAAAGAAGGAGAATTGATCACCAACGACATCTTACTAAACGCCAGTGTCTTGCCGAATTATGCGGAGTATTTATTGGATTTTGCGCATACAGATTCACTGGTGGCGTTGCGTTCTTTTGGATCATTGCGTTTTGGCTCGGATTCGATTCAAATTCAGCTCGAAAATTCACGACTATACCTCGATGGTGAGCCCTGGGAGATCGCTGGTTCAAACTCAGCAGTATACAGCAATGGTGAATTGTATATTGATAGTTTTACTGCCAGCAACAATGGCCAGATGCTTCATGTGCATGGTTTAATGACCGACCGGAAATCAACGGAGTACCTGCACATCAATACAGAAAATCTTGACCTGGCTAGTTTTAACCCGCTACTGAAATCGTTTGACTTAACATTGGGTGGCGTATCACAAGATTCCATTGGCATTTATCAGGTCTTTAGTCGGCCTGTGGTTTATGGAAATTTGGAGATTCAGGACCTGGCCGTAAACGGAGATACTCTTGGAAATTTTGTGATCCGAACTTCAGCAAATCGAAATCCGTTGATTATGGATGTAGACGCTAGCGTTAAAGAAGGTCTTTTGAAAAATGTTACCGCAAAAGGTCGCTTAGATTTGACCAGTGGCAATGGAAAGCTCCGTATGGAAGTGCAGGCGAAAGATGCAGAAATTAGACCACTCGCAGCGTTATTCGAAGGTGTGGCTTCCGATTTTTCCGGATCGGTTGACGGTAGGCTGAAAGTTTTTGGGACGTTTGATGAACCTGCTTTTACCGGGCACCTTCAAGCGAAAAATATCAGCTTTTTGGTGGACTATTTAAATACCCGGTATACGATCAACGATCGTATTGGGATGTCTAATAAATCCATGGATTTCAGAGGCTTGCGGGTAAACGACGTGGCAGGTCAGACGGCGGAGGTAAATGGGC
>DIYD01000359.1 GCA_002428905.1 Bacteroidetes bacterium UBA6063
TCATTTCTTCTACAGCATTCAACCGTTGTAGTTTAAATAACGGATAAATTGCAGCCAATGAAGCAATTAGGGCTACCACTATGGCTTGCTGAATAAATATTTCTGGGGCAAGCGAAGCCTTTAATACAGCTTCCATACCATATTCCTCGGCCATTTTGGCCATCTCTTCACTGTATTGAATTGGGTTGGCGTGGAGATAATAACAGGTTGGGAAGGCCCCAACAATTCCAACCAACGAGCCCAATACCGCCATAATGATGATTTCAATCCATACCATCAGCGCCAATTTCGAACGCTTCATACCTACTGCTACCAGTACACCAAACTCTCGTCGTCGTTCTGCCAGCATCATAAGCATGGTACCGAATATCCCAAACAGAATAACCATGTAAAGAATAAACATAAATACATAGCCTTCCGTACGGTCTGTTTTGATCATGTTCACCAGTTCAGGATTCAACTCCATCCAATTCATCACTTCATAATCTGTATTTAGGCTCTTGGCGAGTTTGGATGCTCCTTTTACTCCTTTTGCACTGTTACCGGTTTTAAGCACAACACTGGTAATCAGGCCATACGTTCCAAAGAACACATGTGCCTCATTCATCGGCAAAAAGATTAGACGTTTACTAAGCTCGGGAGAACCAAATTTTACAATACCTCGGATGGGGTACTTGCCCACCGCCGTCATGCCCTGATAACCTGCTCCGAGAAGCACAAGAGTATCGTCGACGGCTACTTCAAGGTAGTCGGCCAGGCCTTTACCAACCAGAATCCCGTTGTCCTTGTCAACCAGGTAACTTCCTTCTACTACACGCTCGTCGAGATGGGTGTGTATTCGTTCCTGTTCCGGATCTATCCCAATGACCATGCTGCCTTTGGTCACTTCATCTGCAGCAACCATGGCAAAACTCTCAATCCTTGGAAGCGCACCATCGATTTCCTTAATATCAGCAATGGCATCCATAAAACTATCGTTCATTTCAAAGGCATAGTCCAGGGTTTTGTCATCCCAATAACCGTCTAAATGAACCTGAGCATAACCGCTAAAATCACCAGCGGTCGATTTAATCATATTCTCGTAAACCCCCTCTTTGATGCTCATCATTAGGGTAGAGAGCACCACGGCAATGAATATCATTCCGAGGGTTATGGCTGTTCTGCGCTTGTTTCTCCAAATGTTCCTCCAAGCCAGTTTAAAGATCATGCTATCTTACTTTTTTCATGTTTTGCACCGTAAAAAAATCATCGCTGATGGGCGTATTGAAATCCAAAGACAAATACTCCATAATCGTCTTTTGGCCTTTCTTTTCGGCAGGAATAATCTCAAGTTTTGATGCGATCATTTTCCCACCCATTGGCTTGATGTTGCTGGCCAGAAATGTATTTACCAATTCTTCGTCCTCGTCGTAGAACTCAGCTTTCATTTGAATGTAGTCCTTCACGTCGAGCCAGGATATCACTTTGCCCCATACAACAGCTGCTTCTTCTTTTGCCACCGATGATATTTTATAACATTCTCTGCCTCCTACCACTTCTTTGCCAAGCAACGTATGGTTGAAGTCTTTAACCATTGAGCTTTCGCGCACCAGATCATCGTTGGTAAGGTCGGTTCCCATCCAGCTCTGACTCATCATACTCGGTGGAAGCTTAATTGTGCGCTCTACTGAAGGAATCCAGTTCCACACTTCTTTGCCTCGTTTCAGGTAAACCGTCCCTTTATCACGCGCCGGACTTGTTACCAGTGTCATACTGTGTGTTGTACCCTTTGCCCAAGATTTCAACGCCATGGTGCGTGTCCACCTCGGTCGTTGTATGGTTATGGTTATTTCAGAAGTCGATTGAGCGCCCCGAAGCTTGTCTTCGGCTTTTTTGATGATGGCCTCCGGTGAAGGAGTTTGCTGGACAAAGGCCGTGGTAATCAACCCAATAACGACCAATAACGCCAGCGTTATTTTTTGACTTTTCATAATGGTTTTTGCCAAATAAACTTCAACTTCTATACCACATTGAAGTTCCTTTGATTCAAAGTTTCCAAATAAATTTTCGATTTTGAAAGCGAAATCGATAAAATCTTTTCGAGCTTAGATGATTTCGTAAATAGGTCAGCAGATGAACTGATTTTTATCAGACTGTTTATTCAATTACTCCAACGATTACTCCGAATTGGCCATCTTCCTTTCGGCCGCTCTGTTCATTGAACATTTTGGAAATAGCACCATCTAAATATAGTGCATTATTACAATGAAGGCTATCTCGAAAAATGCGAGCAAAATCGAAGAAATTGCATCGTTGGTTGGATATAGCAAACACCACCTGGCCTTTATCATCTACTCCAACGCCATTTCGAATGTGTTTGTTTTTTGATCCTTCTCGTAACGCTGGATGAAATGCGCCGTCAATGACCAACATTGGCCCCGATTGTGTTGCGTATTGCACCTTTGGTGCGATTGAATCAAACGCCTTTGATTCAATTACAATAGCCTTACCCTGAGCACCAATGGCAAATACCCCGTTGGGCATGAGGTGAAAGTTCCCGTACCCTTCATTGAGGTTAATTGAGTGCTTTTGCTTCCCATCTTCCACAAAAAGTCCTACCGGTTCAAACCTTGGGTCAAACATACCAGCATTCATGGCACAAACCACATTTCGGTTATCGTCTTTTAGTCGCCGAAAGGTTGTGTAAATACTATCTGCTCTGGATTTGTGCCACAGTCGAATCTGGCCGGTATTAAACACGGTAACACACTCATAGGTGACATCATTTAGGCTTATTTGCCGGGTTGACCCCCAGGGTTTGTACGTTTGTTGTGCACAAGCGAGGTGTGCACAAACAGCAATCAGAAACAAGCCTAAGCGGTAGATCATTATCTGCGCTGTGTAGCCATATAGTACTTCATGGCTTCTTGCATTCGTTTGTTTAGGTCAGAAGCTCTGCGTTCCGGATTTGGGTGTGTACTCAAGAACTCCGGTGGTCGTGTGCCACCTGCCATCGCGTCCATCCGCTTCCAGAAACGAGGCGCTTCCTGAGGGTTATATCCAGCCATAGCCATGAACATGAGTCCCATATGATCTGCCTCACTTTCGTGTTTACGACTAAATGGAAGCATTACACCAACCTGAGTCCCAAGACCATAGGC
>DIYD01000168.1 GCA_002428905.1 Bacteroidetes bacterium UBA6063
GTTGTCCAGGTCTTACCACTAGGAGAGGTATAGCTATCACATACATCTGGGTTGATGGTTGCCGTAGTTGTAGACGTAATAGTTACCGTTTGCGTTGAGGTATTTGGACAAGTTCCAGTGGTCAAATGGGTTACGGTATAAGTGCCTGCCGTAGAAGCACTTAAATCTATTTGTCCCGTTGTAGTACTAACAAATACTAAACCAGCAGTTGAACTGTACGAGCCAGCGGTTGACGCCGTTGGTGTTGGATCCGCATCGTTTGAACAATATGAACCCGCACCGTAACTAAATGAAGCATCATCCAGGGCGTTAATCGTTATATTAACATTTGATGTATTTGGACACGTTCCAGCTGTCGTATAGGTCACACTATAGGTTCCTGGAGTAGACACACTTACATCAATAGCACCTGTTCCACCGTTTAATGATAAACCAGGAGGTGTTGAGCTAAAGGTTCCGCCACTAAGACCGGTAATGGTAGGTGTTGGGTCAGCATCACTTACACAATAACTAGCTGCGCTATAATTAAACGAAGCGTCATCCAAGGCATTAATAGTCACGCTAACATTTGATGAATTTGGGCAAGAACCAGATGTTGTATAGGTTACGCTATAGGTTCCAGGTGTAGACAAACTCACATCGATTTTACCTGTTCCACCATTTAAGGATAATCCCGGGGGCGTGGAGGTAAACGATCCGCCACCCAAACCTGTAATGGTTGGTACAGGGTCTACGGCATTCACACAATAGCTCGCAGCACCATAGCTAAAAGATGCATTATCAATAGGATTAACCGAGACGGAAGTAGTTCCGTCTGAGCCAGCTGTACATCCAGTCCCTTCACCACGCACATAATATGTGGTTGCTGACGTTGGCGATACACTTAACGTTGTGCCAGAAAAAGTGCCAACATTACTACCAGTTCCACCAGGACCAGTGTACGCTACCCATGAAGTAGCACCATTTAAGGTTCCTGCAGTAATAGATAGCGTTGCACTATTTCCAGTACAAATTGTACCAGGAGATGCACTTACGGTAGGCATGGTAGCCGGAGTACAGGCCGAACCCGTACCTGTTATCTTAACCTTGCTTAATCGTCCTCCACCTGGATTAACACTTGCGCGTCCAGTTATACACAACCATCTCAGCTGAACCACGGCTTGATTATCTACCGCCGAAGGAAAGCTAACATTAGTAACACTGTACCCTGTGCATGACGTAGAAGAAGTGCTGTAATTTGACGTTAGGTCAGTCCATGCTCCAGATGTACTTAAACGGTATTGAAACTTGAACTGTGTAGGGCCATTATTAAAGCGGTGCTGGTTAAAGGTGTATTTGATATTTGTATATCCCGTGGTCTTAAACGAACCTGTTGTCCAAGCATCTCCAGCATCAATATTGTTGGATATTGCTTCTTGAAAGCCGCAACCGACACTAGAGTAAAACGCACCACCCGTGGTGAGATTGACCCCAGTATTTCCCGTGATACCGCCGGTACTTAAACCGTTAACAAAAAATCCCCACTCAATTATAGTGGTTTGACCATAAGACCAACTGACTGTCAGTAGTCCACAGACGAAAAGTAAAAATGTAAGTAAATGTTTTCTCATTTTCTGATATTGCGTTTTACAAAGCACAATAAGGCGCACAACATCAGTACAAGGGATTGACTACTCCTGCGACGGATTCCATGCGACTAATCATGAATGCTACGTCGGGAAATTAAGAATAAAAAATCAAAACACTGATTAATAAGCCCTTAAAAGACTCATTTGTTTGGGCATAAAGGTAAATTAGCTCAGCTCACCCCCAATTCATAGCCCAGCCAGAGATTGCATAGATTAGTTTGAGACGCGGATTTGTCTTCGCTATGCTCAATCATAAACTTTACTGAACTGCTTTCTTGCGGTTTGGCAACGGTAATGCCCATTATACCATTTCGTGCATAGATGATTTCGACCGCAGCATTTGTTGTGCTTATACCTCCTTTATGAATAGAAATAAATCTGGTGTCAGTTAATCGTGAAGTGCGCACAGAATTAGCCACCGTATCCGATATGTATCCGACCTTGTCAGCTATTGCAGAAACACGTGCCCTATTGCAATTGGGCCCTAAATGTAGGTTTAATTGAGCCTAGTTTGATTGAAAATATTTGTGTTGAAAACACAAACGAAGTCAATATATCCGAACTACATGAAATTGACCTTAATAGCATTTATGCGTGGTTATTTTACCTTCGCACCGTGGCATTTTTACATGGATTAGGTTTTGGGCTGCTCATGATGTTTTTCATCGGGCCGGTCTTTTTCTACCTCTTACAGGTAAGCCTTCAACATGGGACGCGAAGTGGAATCACGGCTGCTATTGGTATCTTCATTAGCGACATCACAGCGGTTGTGCTCTGTTATTTCTGGGCAATCAAACTTTTTGAGAATCCCAGGAGCAAATTCTGGCTGTCTCTCATTGGTGGAATTATTCTGGTAGTATTTGGACTTAATTACATCTTTAGACCCAAATTACCTGCAACAAATCAGGCTACATTCAAAAAGGCCGATTACGCCGGCTTCTTCACTAAAGCCTTTCTGATCAACTTTGTAAACCCGTTCGTTTTTGCCGTATGGACCGGAATGATTGGTTTTGCAAAGAGCAACTACCCTTCTAATAATCAAGTGGTTGTATTCCTGTCGGCCGCCTTATTGGGAATCATTACAACCGATAGTCTGAAAGTATTCGGGTCGAAATATCTAAAACGAGTTATCGAGCCTCATTTCCTGCTTAAGCTGTACAAAGTAATCGGTGTATTGATCCTTGCATTTAGTATCCGACTGTTCATAGAAGCTTCAAAACATTACTAATTGAGTCATTTTAGTATATTTGGTTCAACTAAAAAGTAATAAAGACATTATGAATATCCCTATTCTATTGCTTACCGCTCTTATTCCAATGGTGGTGGGTTTTATTTGGTACAACCCTAAAGTTATGGGTACAATGTGGATGGAAGCTTCAGGCATGACCGAAGAAAAAATAAGAAGTGGCAACATGGCCCTTACGTACGGTTTAAGCCTGGTCTTTGCAGTCCTCCTTTCTTTAATGATGCATGCAATTGTCATTCATCAAATGCATCTCGACTCCATTTTCGGCGGAATGGGAGAATCTCTGGAAGCCACCAAGGAGTACCTGGACGCACAACATGCCGGATGGCATGAGAACTACAGAACCTTTAAGCATGGGCTTTTTCACGGTACCATTGCTGGTTTTTTATTTGCGTTACCAATTTTGGCTACAAATGCATTGTTCGAACAAAAAGGATTCAAATATATTTTTGTGAATGGTGCGTACTGGATTATAACCATCGCTCTTATGGGTGGTGTGATATGCCAGTTTGCATAGTTCACCAAAACCTAAAACAGATCCCGTTAGTCTTCGATTAGCGGGATTTTTAATGCATCCTTATTTCCCCACATCCGATCAAAGAATGGAGCTAGATAAGCGGGCACATCGGAAAACTTGAAATCGGGGTCAACCGTTTTCACCAACCACTCACCATTCTCGTTCGCCAACTCATAGGTAAATACAAAGCGATCTTTCAGCCCAGAAATTTCACCAAAACGCAGGTCGCATAAATACAGTTTGCCGTCTTTCTCTTGTGTCAAATACCAGCCTTTGGAAATTTTGATTAAGCGTTTAATTTGATCCTTCTCGGCAATATTGGCGATCCGTTCCTGATGTTTCGGATATCCCTTAAATTCGATGTGCTGATCTTTATCCAGCAGCGAGTAGTAACCAATAAGAAAAGAATCTTGTGTTTCTACATTGGCCGTCCATAAAATCGAATTAAACATAGTTGGCCTGGTTGATATTGCTTCGTAGCTCCTACCCTGTTCGTTCAGGCTGAGCTCAAAAGCTTTGAACGAATACCATTTGAAACCAATCGTCATCAACATATATGCACTACTAATGATTAAGCCGAGTCGATTCCACCTGATTCGTTTTTCTGATCCTCTTCGCGTAAAGAGTGCCATTAACACCAACACCAAAAAAGGTAGGGTGTAGATCGGATCTACCACATTAATGTTGTTGTAGGCGATACGCAGGTCAAATGGCCAAAAGAATTGAGTACCCCAGGTTGTGTGACAATCCAGTAACGGGTGTGTGACCAGGCACATAAAGAACAACCAGGTCCACTGTAGAGCTGTAGCTTCATTCTTACGGTTTCTATGCCACTGATGCAACAACCATCCTAACAATGGTGCAGCTATAAAACAAAAAACCAAACTGTGAGAGAAGCCTCGATGCCACTCCAACGCCGTTATATCGTCGAGAAACTGTCGTCCAATGACGTCCAGGTCGGGTATAGTTCCCGCTATGGCACCCCATAACATGGCTTTGTTGCCTACTTTTTTTCCTAAGGTAGCCTCTCCTACAGAAGCACCCAGGACAATCTGAGTTAATGAATCCATTTAGTTCTGGTACAGTACCGCTTTAAAAGGTCTTCTAAGTTCAAATTTACTTGGAGAAATATGGCTTACAATAGGTTTAACCAGTTTATTGGTGATGGCATTTCGGTGCTTTACAAGCAGCTTCATATTTACCGGCTCGGCCCCTAGACAGCTCTTAATTTCTTCAGCAGTTCTGCCGAGATGAATGGTCTTGGCCTTACATTCAATAGCGGTCTGAACGAAGTCGCACAACATGCGCTGGTATATCGCATAATCATGGTTCAGTTCGTAGTCAATGCCCACGAAATTGGCATCGATAAGGTCATTAAACCAGAAACAGGTGCTAAAACCTACCATTTTATCGTCTTTGTAATACCCCATAAACCTAAAATGTTCCGATACATTTCGTGCGAAGTATTCGAACGACTTCGGCGTGAGTTCACCAAACCGATAATCCGATCGGTCCAATACATTATGGTAAAGCCGGTCTATGGCTTCAGACTCTTCACGTATTTGCTCATGGGTAAGAATACGGGCTTCAACAGAAGATGATTTCTTATAAATTCCTTTAATCTTGGTTCTGAACTTGGTGATCATGTCATCCATGTACGCTTCAAAACTTGTCCAGTTTTCTTTCACATTAATCACCATGTTCACATCGATCATAAACTCACTAAAGCCCTCGTCTTCAGAGAATACTTGAATATCGTTGAAACTTGATGGCCAGAAATCTTTGAGCATGATTACATTAACGCCGTTGTTTGCTTTGCGCTCATGCCGTTTTATGCGTGTAAGCGCATGACTCAAATTCAGGTGGGCAATATCTGATGCGACCGTCTCACAGAATAAAAATCCGTTTTCACCGGTGCAAAAAGCGTTGCCACATAACATCACACGTGCATCAATTTTATTCAATAAATGCTCCGAAATAATACTACCAAACCGCGACTCTAAATCCTTAACATTCAGCTCTTTATTGGTAAAATGTAATAGTTGGACAACGGCCACGCCTACCGGTTCAAATCCGTGGTCGTAAAATAGGATGTATTTGAAGTGAATATCATTTGAAAGACTAGCCTCCAGCGCTGTCAAGTATGGAATCGTCAGATAGACATTACGGTCACCAACAATAGACTCCCAGTGCCCATGGTTGATTAAGTGTGCTGAGTCCGAAATACTAAGTTTTAGCGTAGATTCCTTGGTCAATCGATCACAGTGCATGTGCAAATATCTTTAAGATTTCTTAAGTTGTTGAATTTCACGATCCAGAATATCGTATATGTTCCCTTCCGCTTCCGTCACCTCAAATATGACATTAAAATCTTCGTCTATGATGATATTCTGCGGATAAGTTTTAACCATTCTGGTCTTTATTTTAGACGTATAGGCACTGGCATCAGCCACTTGAAGGTAATTAAAGTCTACACGATTTAGTGTTTTCTGAACTTTAGCTACTTCGTCATCACAAAGGGCCAGGAAAACGAGGTCTTGATCTCCAGCGTATTTCGCCTGTAGTTTATTTAAGTCCGGGATCTCGCGTATACACATGCCACACCAGGTTGCCCACACATTCACAACAATGGTCTTGCCTTTAATGTCTGTAGATGTAATGGCAGACCCATCGATGGTTTGAAAGGTGAATTCAGGAGCTTCTTTACCGGTTATGGAACAACCACTACCTAACATAGTGAGCATCAAACCAATCACCAATACCCGATTCATACGATACTTAACACTTTGTAGGCATATATGTTTTGCGATCAAAGCCCCAGGCAGATGGAATTGAACAGTTGACTATCGGCCGGTTTCGCTCCTTTTTCAACCATTTCGAATATTTCCAGTTCCCTTGGTTTAGTATAGCTCTTCGTTCGGGTGAAGATCTCGAGGTCGGCATCAATACCCGACCATTGAGTTAAATCGTTCAACTGGGTAAAGTCAACCTGTTTAGCTGTTGTGCTGATGCCTACGAGGACAATCTGTTCGGGTTGACAATAGAAACTCATGATTTCTTTGGGCAAAACAATATCCAGGTATTGAATCTTACGCATACTCGCCTCGTAGATAACATCGCTGAAGCTGTCAATCAATCCGGAAGCGTTCTGGGGTTTATCGCTTTTTAATTTTTCCCAGTCGTCTGCCACAATACCATTAATAACCAGGAAGTCGATGAATTCCTTTTCCAGACTTTGGAGTTCTTCTGGTGTTAACCTTTTGTATTTCAAAACT
Organism: Bacteroidetes bacterium UBA6063; assembly: GCA_002428905.1. Taxonomy (GTDB): domain Bacteria; phylum Bacteroidota; class Bacteroidia; order NS11-12g; family UBA9320; genus UBA987. The sequence goes on from DIYD01000168.1 coordinate 6,667, forward strand.
CTATAATTACGTAAACCCTTGAAGATCAACAAGCTTTTTGTATGCGCCGTTCAGAGCAATCAAACTGCTGTGGTTGCCCTGCTCTATGATTTGTCCTTTGTCAATCACGATAATCTTGTCGGCATGTTGGATGGTAGACAACCGATGCGCAATGACCAACGATGTTCTTCCTTTCATAAGATTTTCGAGTGCTTCCTGAACCAGGTTCTCTGATTCTGTATCCAAAGCGGAAGTAGCTTCATCTAAAATTAGGATCTCTGGATTTTTCAGTACTGCGCGTGCTATGGCCAACCGTTGACGTTGTCCGCCACTAAGCTTGCTGCCGCGGTCTCCAATGGTCGTTTGATATCCATGTTCGAGGGCTTGCACAAAGTCATGCGCATTGGCAATTTTTGCAGCCTTTTCTACGTCTTCCTGACTGGCCGATTTAATACCCAGGCGAATATTCTCTAATACCGTGTCGTTAAACAGAATGGGCTCCTGGGTTACAATCCCCATCAACGATCGAAGATCGGTTACGCGTACCTGTTTGATATCAACACCGTCTATCGTTACCGAACCCCGTTGAGTGTCATAGAAGCGGGGCAACAGATCTGCCAATGTGGACTTTCCTCCCCCACTCGCACCTACAAGAGCAACAGTCTCTCCTTTATTGACCTCGAACGAAATACCGCTGATGACTTCTTTCGAACCGTAACTGAAATGTACGTCGTTGTACATCACTTTATCGCTCAAACCGTTTATTTCCTGTGGATTCGACGGATCAATTATGGTATTTTCCGTATCCAGAATTTCTGCAATACGATCAAAACTTGCCGAAGCCTTTTGCACTCTAAAGTAAGACTCCGTGAGTGCCTTTGCAGGTGTTATTAGCTGAGAGAATATAGTAATGTATGCAATGAAGAAAGCACCGTCTATGGAGTTTGCATCACTCAGCACCATAGAACCTCCGAACATCAACAACGAGCTTATAACAACCGAACCCAGAAACTCACTTACCGGCGATGCTGCGAGCTCTTTTCGGTGAAGTTTGAGCATTAATCCAAAATGCTGATCATTTTTCGAATCAAAAAATGACTTCATCTGACGTTCTGCATTAAAACCCTTGATTACCTTCAATCCTCCAAGTGTCTCTTCAATCACATTCAACACCTCTCCTAATTTCTGCTGACCTTTTTGCGCCGTACTCTTTAATCGTTTTGCAATACGGCTAATCAGATAGCCACTAACAGGCAGCACCAAAACGGCAAACACGGTAAGTTGCCAGCTGATGAGCAGCAAACCTGTCAGGTACATTAGAATATAAAACGGATGTTTGAATAACATCTCAATGGCCCCGACTACACCCCACTCTACTTCTTTAACATCATTGGTTAATCGCGAAATAATATCACCCTTTCGTTCATCCGAATAATACGAAACAGGCAGATCAACCAGCTTATCATACGTGCGTTTTCGCAAGTCGCGAACCACGCCACTACGTGTATACGCAATGGTGTAGAACGACAAGTAGTTAAATACGTTCTTGAGTAAGAACATGATGATAATTCCACCACTGAAGTAATACAGACTTTGCAGACTTCCTTTTTCCTGTATAAAGGACTTAAGTTTATAGCTAATGAAAGCCTGCAACTGATCTGGGTTCCATGAAAATGCAACTGCCTGAAGACTTTCCTGATCACCGGTATTAAAAATCACCTGCAAAAAAGGAATGAGTGCAGCGATTGAAAATAAGGAGAATACAGAAGCCAGGGCATTGAAAATAACGTACTGCCACTGACGGGAACGGTAATTCTGTACAATCTGTAATATGCTACGAAGCTGTTTCAAGAGGCGCAAAGGTATGATCGATGTGGACATCGATCAATGTGTAAATATGAAAATATGTAAATGTGAGAATTAAGGAATCAATGGATCCAATAAACAGTGAAGCAACGGGTTAGATTATGAGACCGGCAGACAATTAGACGAATGCCTATAGACAGTTGACCAATGAACATATTTACTACCTATTGCTGTAGGCCCTGGTTATCCATATTTTTGAACCATGTGCCAATCTACCACTAGTCAAGTGACGTCTGTTGTGATAAGCGTATTACGTCCATTGGTCGGTTCTCAGACGAATTAGCCTTCCAGGTGAATGAGCACAATTTTGGAATAACCGAATCGTTAATTAGTTCAAATGTACTATTGAAAATGTCCCACTTCTTTGGCCATATCTACAAGGGATTCCGGGTTGCATTCGTATTCATAGCGATTGTATCGGTTTCCTCCGCTACATACGGACAAGAATCGGACTCAACAATACGATATAAATTCAAAGGAATTCTGATTAATCAACCCCAGGTCAACATGTCGTGTGGTATTCTCGCTGTTGCAACCGTTGCAAGGTTTGTCGTAATAAGTGGAGATACTGAATTCGAACCTGGTGATACAGTAAGTGTGCTTTACCGGTGTCCGGGCAGTCTACCTAATGATCATTTTAAACCTGGAGCGGCTTATGAAATAAGCACATGTAGAGGCCTGAAGTTTAAATTCGGTTGGACTATCCTGGGAGGCCCTTTACACAACGATAAATCTCGGTGGTTATGGGAAACGTCATCCACGCGGGGCACAGACTAATTACTTTATGAAAGAATGTCTATTGTATAACCCGTTTAGAGTGTTAAACTAGCATGTAAATAGTTATACCAATACAGTGCACGACAATTTTCTTGCTCAGTTAAAAAACAATCTGTCTTCAAGCACGGGTCAACAACGTGCCGATTGGGCCAAAACCATTGTAATGGAGTCGATTCGAATCAGCGATTTATTCGTGTTACTTGATGGTGATGTCAAAACGGCCAAACGGTTTTTATGGCTTCTTAGTAATGTAGGTATGTGGGATAAGGCGTATCTACGAAATGCCTTACCCAACTTACTTGAGCTTTCAGATCAATATGAGCATTTGGGTATGAAAGAATCTATGATAAGCTATTGGCGCAACGTGGGTATCCCGGAAACGAGTGAAACAGATGCTATTAATCTGCTATTTACCACACTAAATTCTGCCCAAACCAATGTCACCATGAAGTCCAGAGCAATGTGGGCTCTGGAACCTTTAATGGCCAAATACCCGGATATATTACCTGAATTCAAATCCATACTTGAACTCGAGCTGGGTAAATACGGAGCAGACTATGACAAGAAGGTAATGAAGGTGTTGAAGAAACTATAGATTTTGACCGATTTCTTCCTTGCGCTTATGCTTTAGATGAAGATGACCAAGAAGTTGTACATTTGGGAGATAAACTCAAATGCAATGGAAAATTCAATACCACCCTCAAATACAATGGTTAGTATTTGCGATAGATTATTTTTTTCATTTCACCGACAAGCAGCCGTAATCCTTGTTTTAGTGACTATTTCAAGTCCAACAGTGTTCTCTCAAAACAAAGATATTCAGGCCATTGGTGAGGCAATGCTCTACACAAATTTAGTTTCCGATATTAAATACTGGATAAAAGAGTCTCCAGAAGAGGCCATTAAACAAGAGGCAATTCTATCCCGCGAGCTAGTCAATGGTTTCTTTGAGGAGATTATTCAATTCGAACGACGAGTGCAAGATTCAATTGACGAAAACATAGGCACAATATTTACGTATAAATTGAATGTGTTACATAGGAGTAAACGTGTAGGGTATTTTAAGCTATACAAGGTTGAAAGTATCTTATCTTTTGGCAAACCTGGTCAACTAAATGTAGTTCTGAAGACTAAAACAAATAATCTTTTCAAGACCAAGATGTATGCTGCATACAATGACACGTATAAACAGGCCCTTAAATGGGAGGACTTGTTCAGTACAGGCGTTGTTTACGGCGCTAACTGTGGCATGGCTGGCATAAACCCGAAATACAAAAGCCAACTAGATTCACTAATTAAGTACACAGATACTGCTCGGCTAGATCAATGGCTTCGTTCATCTACCGTGGAATTACAGTTGTATGCAATTGATGGTTTATTAGCTTTAGAAAAGCAAGGTATTGTTATCAAACCTTACACCTACTTTCTATTTGATCGTATTCGGACTAAGAAAGGGAAAGCTCAAACCTGTTCGGGTTGTGTATATATGCAATGTGCTATATCGGAACAAGTAGATATCATCTATAAAAAACACGGAAAGGAATAACGGCCTACGCATGCACAACCCTACCCGAAGAAATAAAAACATCGGAACTCCTAAACAGGGGCATGGTAAAAACAACCAGTTGGTTATTCCGTTCCACTGGGAAGAAGGTAAGGATTTTGTGGAGCGCCTGGATAGTTACCTGGCAATTAAACGAACGGTCAATGGTAAAGAATACACGTTTCTTGTCGAACGTACTCGGAAACAATGTGTTCACGCGTGCACGATAGACGACATTGCCCAGATGATTTCTTACATCGACCCAAACGACCTTGCCGGTCTAAGCATTATTGTGTTTCGACAACCCAAATTCAAGGAAGTTGTGTTAAACCCCGCCTGGGGGCGTCTTAAGTACTTTATCGAAATTGGCGATCATGAAGGACCTGCTATTTTTCTTGAAGCCATTGATATGCGGCGGTCGTTTTACTGGCCGAAAAAACTAAAAATTCATGAACAGCAAGAAGTCAAACGACTAATCAACGATGGGCATGAATACGAAACCGATAAGCGCAAATACACCTTTTATCCCACAGTCGATACCGTTCGAAACACCCAACTGTATCGGACGTTTATACACGAAGTGGGTCATTACGTGGAGTATCTGGAGAAAGTGGCGCGACCTGCTAAAAACCTGGGCAGGGATACTTATTCTGACTATTGGAATGCCTACTGGCAACGACCAGTAAACGAACGTGAAGTATATGCCCACACGTATGCCGACCGGGTTGCCCGAGAATTACGCGAAAAAGGCCTCATACCCTTTAACCGTATCCTTGATTCGAATATGACTTCAAAGGAGGGATTGCGCATGGAGGATTTCATCCTGGTCTAACTTAAATATGACGTATGGGTTTATTCAAACGACTTTTTAAACAAAACAAGAAAATTACGGCCTATACCGAAATGGGCAACTTCACTATGCTTAACCCTCAGTTTAAATCGAACACCTGGGGTGCACAAATTGAAGGAGTAAGTTACATCATTGGTGGAGATGAAAATGGTCCGAACCTTAAAGCGATTGCGTTTCTCAAAGGCATAGATTCTGTCTTGAACCGATTGCACGTGCAATTGACACAACGCCTGTTGAACTACATTCAGGAAACAGATCCAGACATCGTTTTTGATAGCTGGAAGCAAAATTTCGCCCTTAGAACCATTGTTGTTCGAGACGTGACAAAGAGTAAAATACTTTGGCAAATCAGATTCGTAGAAAATACGGATGAATTCCAGTACACGGTGTACCTGGATAACGAAGAGGTCACATACATCGAAGTCGATTTAAACAAGGTAACATCGAAATCAGTTTAATCCATCAGCATCCATTGTTTGACAACCGAATTGGTAAATTGGCTTAATTATACCTACCGTTGCAGTCTAGAATTCATTCATGACATTTAACGATCTTAAACTCATCGAGCCAATTCGTAAGGCATTGCGTGATGAGGGATACACGAACCCAACTGCCATTCAAGCCAAAGCTATCCCGCTGGTGCTTCAGCGTTATGACGTGTTAGGCAGCGCTCAAACCGGCACTGGTAAAACCGCCGCGTTTGCTATACCCATCATTCAGCATTTGGCCAGCAGACCATTTAAAAACAATGGAAAACGAAAGATAACCAGTCTGGTGGTTACACCTACCCGAGAACTGGCTATTCAAATTGGTGAGAGTTTTTCGGCCTATGCCAAATATACCAAGGTCAACAATACAGTCATCTTTGGTGGCGTCAACCAAAAATCACAAACCGAAGCATTGCGACAGGGTGTGGATGTATTGGTGGCAACCCCAGGTCGACTCTTAGACCTTATGGATCAAGGCTTTATCTCTTTGAACGATGTCCGTTACTTTGTTTTGGATGAAGCCGATCGAATGCTCGACATGGGATTTATACATGATATTCGAAAAATCATCGAACGTCTACCACATAAACGTCAGTCGTTGTTCTTCTCTGCTACCATGCCGAAAAACATTTTGAAACTGTCGCAACAGATACTAACACGACCTAAAAAAGTAGCGGTTAACCCCGTTTCGTCCACGGCAGAAACAATACAGCAATATCTTTACACCACAAACAAGAAAGAAAAGCCAAATCTACTGCTGCACATTCTTCGTAATCCCAGGATGGATCAGGTTCTGGTCTTTTCCCGTACAAAACATGGAGCAAATCGCATTGCACGAAATCTGGACAAAAAGGGAATAAAGAGCGCTGCTATTCACGGTGATCGCTCGCAAAATCAACGTCAGCGTGCACTAAAAGAGTTTAAAGACGGAAAAATTCGTGTATTGGTGGCTACAGATATCGCTGCTCGTGGTATCGATATTGATAAACTTCGTTACGTCATCAATTACGATATACCCAATGAATCAGAGACCTATGTGCATCGTATAGGCAGATGCGGAAGAGCGGGTGAAGATGGCGTTGCAATTTCAATATGTGAACCGGAAGAAAATGCATACATCCGTGACATCGAGAAACTGACTAAGCAAAAGCTGCAAATGGTTGAAGACAACCCGTATCCTCAGACCGACAAACCAATGACCACAGCCGAAAAGAAGGAATTTGAAAAGGAAAAACAACGTCGTAAACAGGAATTCTTCGCCAACCTTAAAAAGAAAATGGCGGGTAAACAAAAGTCGAAAACGGGCAATAACAGGAATAAACCGCGTAGACGATAAGTTTATGCGAACGATTGATCCAGGAAACAATGTGACAATTTTATAGGTTAATACTATGAACTAAAACCAATTCCTTATGAGCCTGATTGCCCTGAAAACATTTGAAAACGCGATTGACGCACACCAGCTTAAGGCAAAACTTGAAAGTGAGGATATATTTTGCGTTTTGCAAGGTGAACATTTAGCAAGTATCTATCCAATGAACAACATTACCATTCAGGGTGTTACCGTTTGTGTTCATAAGGATGATGCCGAAGCTGCACTGCGTATAATACACAAGTTAGAGGGTGGCCCTTATACTGAGACCGAGAAAGAAATAACTTGTCCAAATTGCGGATCTACAGATTCCGATTTCAATTCCACCCGTGGATTTATAGGAATAATTACAACCATTCTATTATTGGGCCTCATGGTCTTTCCTGGCTATAATAAGCGGGTTCGTCGATGCAATTCTTGCGGACATAAATTCAGAGTCAGTTGAACAATGCAACAATGTAACAATGTAACAATGTAGCAATGTAAGAATTTAGCCATTGGTTCATTGTTTAATTGAAGAATTGTTTCGTTGCGAAGCTCTGCTTCGCTAGTACTGCCACAAGTGCGACAAGGTATTGTAGAAGTCGATACCAAATTTAAAGCCGGTTGAGAAACCATCTTGCGAGTTTTGTCCAGCTGCATAGTAAAAACCAAAGCGGAACATCTGGCCCCAAATACGCGTAGGGCGCTCAACTCCAACCATCGCTTCGATATGACTGATACCTCCACTTTGTGCACTTTCTTCATCCAGGTTTAAATACCCATCTTCCAAAAGCATACCGTGTGCTCCTCCAGCCAGCTGAACACCAGTGCGTTTTATCACCGGCAGCTTGCCTAAAATAGCACCGTTGAAATGATGCATAATACCTGCCTGAGCAAAGCCTCGTGCGGTTTGATATCCCTGTGACTGCAATAATTGGGCT
>DIYD01000066.1 GCA_002428905.1 Bacteroidetes bacterium UBA6063
TCCGCGGGTGCAAGAAGAATGGAATAGAATACCGTGGTTCGGACCAATATTCCCGTGGTGGGTTAACTACACGGTGGGTGGTGGATTTAAATCGGTTATTGGTTAATCGTTGTAACATGTCTCCAACATTCACAACCAAATGGTCTTTAAGTGAGGTAACTGGCACCCATTTATCTTCTTTGGTCAGAATCTCAAGTCCCTGAGCACTCGCTCCCATCAATAACGTGATAAGGTTAATGTCTTCATGCTGACCGGCACGGACTGCACCTTCAGGTGGTTCCGTCGTAATTGGAGGATAATGAATTGGCCGTAGTATACTATTACCATACGTTATCTCCTTATCAAAATAAAACTCATCGAGTCCCAAATAAATTGCCATAGCTCTAAGCATATACTTACCGGTATCTTCCAGCGCTTTAAATGCCTCCAGCCCAACGGCATTGAACCGTTCGATTTCTTCCACAAGGATGTTATCAGGATAACCAAATGACAGCTTCAGTGGTTCTGGCACCACCTGTCCAAAGTGCCAAAACTCTTTCAAGTCTCCCACACTACTTCCTTTCGCATGTTCCTTACCCCAACCCGTATATCCGCGTTGCCCCGCTAATCCTTCAATATCGTACCTGTCCTTTACCTCCTTCGGCAATTCAAAGAAAGCCGCTGTTGTATCATACAACTCCTGCACCAGTTCATCCGATAATAAATGATTCTTAACAGCCGCAAAGCCCGTATCTTCATAGGCCTTTCCCAATTGGTCAACAAATTGTTGTTTCTCTTCCACTGAACCATTTACGAAGAGATTCAGATCTAACGATGGTATGTTAGCAGTCATAGCTATAGATTAACTTAACACTTTGAATATTACCTACTTGCAACAGCAAATTTGGATTGATTTTTGCTAAATTAACTTATTATGTGGATATTTGTGGGCTACTATTTATGAAAATTAGCTGATTTTTATCAAAGAAATCTAATTATTACTATGACCGTGCGCAAGCTCTATCTAATTGTATTGACCATAACTCTTGGTTGTTTTGGTTATAACGCATTTGCGCAAGCAGGCGATTCCGAAAACGCACAATCCACTGTAAATATCATTGAACAACATTTCCTTAATGGTGAGTTTCCTTTGGCTCAGAGCATTATAGACGTCCAGCTAAAAGACTTAGAACCATGCAATTACGATCATTCTCTATTGACAGTTTATGATCAAATCGTACGGTTTCACAACAATAAACCAACCGCACATCAAGAGATTCTTACCAACCTACGTACCTGTAAAACGAAGCAATACACTTCATCGCAACGTTCAGAACTTGCACTTCAAAAAGGAAAGCTATTGCAGCATGTTGGATACCTGTCACAGGCCATGGAATACTATATTGAAGCTTCCGAATTTGGCAAACAGGATTCCATAAATGAAACAAAAGCCTACATGGCCATTGCTGAACTGTTGCTCTTGTCGAACGAAACTTCAACGGTTCAACAGTTTATAAACCGGGCCAATAACAATTTGCCATCGCAAGAACTGAGTAAAGCACTGCACGCTCAACTCCTGCATCTTCAGGCGGCCTATTACCAACAAAGTTCAAGGTTGCAACAGGCGCAACTCTCTTTAATTGATGCCATTAACATCAATAAAAAACAAGAAAACAGCCATTTGCTGGCTGAGAATTACATATTGTTGTCGAGATTGAACCTGGCGCTTAAGAATTTTAATATCTCCAATCAATATCTCGATAAAGCTGCTGCGTTATCTCAATCCAATGAATTAAAGCACTGGGTAAAACTGGAAAAGGCTAAAGTTCAACTGAAGCAAGGCGCAAACAGCGATATCCTACAGCAGATAAATGCACTGATCAGCTATGCAGAGGCCAATGAACATAAGCTTTTACTGTATCATGCTCTGGAGGCACGGGCTGCAGCGTATAATCTAAGAGGTGACCTTCAAAATACCCTTTCAAACGAACAGGAACTTGTAAAGCTCAAAGACGAGCTCGGCATGGGAAGCCTCTATCGCTCATACCTTCAAATCACCAAAGCACGGGATGAAAAATTCAGAGAGGTAAAACAAGAGCTTACGGAAAAAGACAACATATTACTTGAAAAAGACGACCGATTTACCACGTATCTAAAGTACGGATCAGCGATCGCCATTTTGCTATTGCTTACGTTAATCGGTTTAATGTGGGCTCAGCTTCAAATCAAGCGTGCCACTAACGACAAGTTAATGGAACGTAACTCGATCATTAAGGACCAAAACGATGAGTTACGGAAAATGAACGCCATTCTGGATGATGCAAAACGTCAGGCCGAAGCCGGATTAATGGCAAAGTCCAACTTCCTGGCGGTTACAAGCCACGAGATACGAACGCCTATGAACGGTATCATGGGTATGGCGTCTCTATTGCTCGACTCTGATTTAAACGAGGAGCAGACCAAATACGTTGAAACCATAGAAACCAGTAGTCAAAACCTACTGGTCATTCTAAACGACATCCTGGACTTCTCGAAGATTGAAGCAGGTAAGATGAATTTGGAATCGAAACTGATTGATCTGGAGCAACTGATCATCGAAGTAGCAACCATCTTCTCCAAACAAGCCAAAGAAAAGAATATTGTGATTTCGCACCAAATCGGTGGTGCTAATATCCGATACTTCAAAGGCGATATTCTTCGAATTCGTCAGGTACTAATTAACCTGGTGAGCAATGCCGTTAAGTTCACCAAAGACGGCACAATTAAGATCAACGTGGAACTAGAAGAGTTCATGCGCACTCCAGGACTTAAGGAACAAAATGCGAAGCTTAAGTTCTCGGTTAGTGACGACGGTATTGGAATATCCGAAGAAAAACAACAAACAATTTTCGATGCCTTCGAACAGGAAGATCAATCCACATCGCGGAAATATGGTGGAATTGGTTTGGGCTTGAGTATTTCCAAGAAACTGGTAGAATTGATGGGTGGTCAAATTGGCTTACACTCTCAGAAGGGCGAAGGAACAACGTTCTTCTTCACGCTGGACGTTAAAATTCCTACCAAGGCAGACAATAGCGAGCAGCCAGTGAACGCAGCCAAGCGCGAGAATCCACTTGACGTGGAAGAAAAGATCTCCGACAAGTATCCGCTCAATATCCTGGTTGCCGAGGATAACATGTTCAACAAAATGTTTATTGAAAAACTGTTAAGCAAATTTGGGTACGAAGAATTCTTACACGCCGAAAATGGTATAGAGGTACTTGATCTCATGGAAAAGAACGACGTGGACATTATTCTGATGGATATTCAGATGCCAGAGAAAGATGGGCTAACCACAACCAAAGAAATCATTGAGAAATATGGTAACGAACGTCCACCTATAGTTGCGCTTACTGCTGACGCCAATGAATCGAGCAAAGACTTCTATATGAATGCCGGCATGGATGATTTCCTGAGCAAGCCATACAAGGCCGAAGATCTTCACATATTGCTTTCAAACTACGGTGCAAAGATCGTAGCAGAAAAAGAAGACTTAGCCTAACACCTGACGAATGGCAGCTGATTTCAGCAAACACTCTTCGTACTCCGCATCAGGGTCGGAATCAAAGGTAATGGCCCCTCCTACCGCGTATTTGGCAGTATCCAGCTCCGTATCTACCATTAAGCTCCGAATAACAACATTGGAATCAAAGTCGCCATTGGGTTCAATATAACCAAT
>DIYD01000272.1 GCA_002428905.1 Bacteroidetes bacterium UBA6063
ACTTCGAACAACGTACTCGCGATGACGGCTCGTGTCTGCTGAATTAAAACGTGTCATTTCGAGTGATTTGCGGAGAGCAATGAGGCAAATCGTATCGAGAAACGCCACGTTTGCATACTCAAATGGAATTCGTCTTGGTTCAACAGACAAATAATTCGGTTATCGCCTTTGAAGTTCCAATGCTCCGGACGTAGTATCAAAACATCTGTTCATCAACCCTCCTAATCACACGTATACGCGTAATCGGAAACCGGTTGACCTGGTGTTGTGTTCTTGCTTACGAGGTCATTATCGCGGTAGGTATAGAAGAAATCAAGCTTCAACTTGCTGGTTGGCAATTGCTTACCTCCACGATCCAAATGCAAGTCGTCGTATTTTGTAATGTTCTCTTTGCCGAGTTTCAAGTAATCTGCACGACGAAGCAACTCGGTCCACAAATTGTCGAATAGCGTGTACGAGTTGATCTTACCGTCAGTCAAACGAACCGAAGTTGTCCGGTTGTTATATCCCCCATTCTCAATCGATTCTTTGATCTTCATAATGGTACCATCGGCATCGTATTCAAATTCAAACTGGGTGAAACCATCGTCTACCTTGGAAACCTGGTTTCCGCTGGTGACAATAATGGTTGTTTTGTCTACATCATTTGAGCCGGCTTTATAGTACTTGATTTCCTGTGGAACAGCTCCGTTATACTTCGAATATTCCACCTTAATCACTTGCTTTGCATTGTTTAACATACGACAGTTTTCAGGTTGTCCCTGTCCATTGTAGTTATACCACGCCACAGTGTCTCCCGAAATATTTAACACCGCAGTTAGTTGATTACTAGCATTATAGATGTACATATATGCATCATCCTTAGTGATTTTGCAATCCATTGGATCCACATCAACGGGTTCATTGCTCTTGGGTCCGTCGTCTTTACAACCTGAAAGAATTGCCAGTACACAAACGAAAATAAATAAACCTGATTGCGATAGTTTTCCCTGTTTCATACACCGAATATAGGACATTTGATTGTAAGCCGTAGTAAACCCCTAAGGTTTTATCGTTAACGTAAGTCCTCATCAATTGAACTACTTTTGACGCCATGAAGGATATACCCGTTGAAGAACTCGTACCTGCACTGCTGGAAGATAAGCGCATGGGGAAAAGCAATTCCGAACTGCGGGAAAAATTGCGCAACCAGGGATATGATCCAAACGACATTCGCATCGTGTTGCGCCATGTAGATTCGGAATACCTTGACGAATTAAGCACCTCAAAACGATCGAATAAGAAAAACCTCTTTCAAATATTCAGTTTGGGCGTGATTACTGCAGGACTCGCAATTGATATTGTGCTATGGTTACGCGGAGCACGAGCCGGTTATCTCGTTGGTGCCAGCGGTATTTCTTTGCTCGGGCTAATTCTGGTATGGAGGCAGTTTCGCCTGTTTAAGAAACTAAATTCAGATTAGTGTTGCACTAGAATTTTTTGTCGGTAAACACCTTGATTCCCTAAATTCAACTCAACGATATACATCCCATTCGACCATTCCGTAACAGCAATACTGGACGAACTTTTAGCGCTAAACATTACTTCACCTAAAAGGTTGTAGACTTTGACATTCAACAAATTACCATTTGGTAGATCAACATTCAAATAGTCCGAAGTTGGATTAGGATACACGCGGAGTACACCTGAATTAACTTCCTTTAGATTTACATATTTCAACGATTGAGCAAAGTGAATTGTAGCGGCTGCTGTGAGTCGGACCGCTTGCTTTAAGGAAACCGTATCCATATTCCCTAGTGTGTCGGTTGGTCGATGCGAATATTTATCGTTTGCATGTTGATACAAGCCACTTATCACAATGCCCTTCTCTTCAAATGGGATATAATCACTCGAGAATGCTTTGGAAATCACTGGTGTCAAACTTGTGTATAACCGAGCCAAATTGGCAATTGAGTCTGTAATTCGTTCACTTAACGCATTGTTGCTAAATGGGCTTGTATTCTCATCGCGCTCACAAAAAATCTTATCATTTCCGGTAACACCATACGTGCCGCCTATTTGATCAATATTGAACACCAGGTATAGATCATTTTGTATGGCAACCATCTGATTGTCAACGAAATGTTGACTACCTATGAAGCCTTCTTCTTCTCCATCAAAGTTGACAAACATCACCGTACGGGTGGTATTCAGGTCTTGCATAATTCGAGCGGTTTCCAATATAGCAGCCACACCTGAACCATTATCGTTTGCCCCTGGGCCATTTCGAGTGTCGAAATGCCCACAAACCAATACCACTTGTTTCGAGATGCCGGGTTTGATTACGACAACGTTCTTGTACCAACGTCCACCACGTTGAAAGGAGTCAACGCGCATGGAGTCATATCCATACGATTTGTATTCGTTTACCAGCCAATTGACGGTGTTGCGAGAAGCTTCGGAACCGGCCGTTTTTATGCCTAAATCCTGAAAACTGCGAACCAATTCTACAGACCGACTGATTTCATCAAGCTTTTGCTTAATGCCCGGATTGTACTGCTGTGCCTGAGTCATCAGCCCTAAAAACAAAACGTGTATAAACGCCAAATAACGTATCATCCTCCTACAAAGATACGTCGTTTACTACCGGCTTCGATTGTAATCTGAACGGCAAGGTGATCATATTCCTGCCATATTTCTTCAACCATTTCCGGCCATTCTACAAAGCAGTGACGGTTGGAATCCAACACTTCGGGCAATCCAAATTCATAGATTTCACTCGTGTCGTTTATCCGATATAAATCGACATGGTATACCTCGTTACCCTTCGCCGAATACTCGTTGACAATTCCGAAACTCGGGCTACTCATCTCATCCGAAACACCCAGCTTCTCTCCTATCTTTTTGATCAGTGTAGTCTTCCCTGCACCTAAATCACCCCGAAATAAGACAATTGGCGTTTGTTGCGCTTGTTGAATTATGTAATCCGCAACACTACCCAGCTCTTCCTCCTTCGATGCGAAGAATTCCATTATTTACTCGATAGTTTAATGAGCGGAACCATCATCTCTTCCACACTAATACCGCCATGTTGGATGGTATCGCGGTAATATTTTGCATAGTGGTTCAGGTTGTTCGGATAAACAAAAAAATCTGCATTCTTACAGAAGATGAAGTTCGAACTCAAATGTTGCGTAGGTAGTCCTGCCTTTTTCGGATCTTTAATCAAAAAGACCTCTTTCTTATTGAAATCCAGGTTGCGTCCGGTTTTATAGCGCAAATTGGTCGTTGTCTTCTTGTCACCAATTACTTTCACCGGATCCGTCACCTTTACTGAACCATGATCCGTCGTAATAATCACCTTGGCTTTTTTCTCGGCAATGCGTTTCAACGCATCATAGAGTGGACTATGCTCAAACCAGGAAAGGGTTAACGAGCGATAGGCAGCTTCATTTTCTGCCAGCTCGCGCATTACTTTATAATCGGTACGCGCATGTGAAAGTGTATCTACAAAGTTGTACACGATTACGTTCAGGTCGTTATCGAACAGGTTTGGTATATCATCTACCAGGTCTTTCCCCTGGTTTAAATGAACGATTTTGGTATAACTGGTCTTTGCATCCACTCGCAACCGCCGTAATAAATCGTTTAAGAACTCTTCTTCGTGCAAATTCTTCCCACCTTCGTCCTCATCGTTACTCCACTTGTTCTGGAATCGTTTTTCAATGTCTGCAGGCAATAGACCGGCAAACAATGCATTTCTGCAATACTGCGTTGTGGTTGGCAAGATGCTCAGATACATGTCTTCATCATCCACACGGAAAAGATCGGCGATCAACGGTTGAATGAAGCGCCATTGATCGTATCTGAGGTTATCAATTAAGAAGACAAAAACGGGTTCGTTACCAAGTTCAGGCACAATACTCTTGTGCATAAGGGTATGCGACATAATGGGCGCATCCGGATTGTCGTAATCCAGAAAATCGAGATAGTTCTTCTCGATGTATTTGGCGAACTCCTTATTGGTTTCGGTCTTCTGAGTCTCCAATACCTCTTCCATCCCGGTTTCATTACTGCGCTGGATTTGCAATTCGTAATATACAATCTTCTTATAGATGGACTTCCATTGCTCAAAGTCGAGATTGTCCATCAGCGACATCATAATGTTTCGGAATTCCTGCTGGTATTTCGAGGTAACCTTTTCTGTTACCAAACGCTTATTGTCAACAATTTTCTTGATCGACATTAAGATTTGCTTCGGATTAACCGGTTTGATCAGGTAGTCTTCAATCTTAGAACCAATGGCATCTTCCATGATGTGCTCTTCCTCGCTTTTGGTTATCATGACCACGGGCAGATCCTCACGTAGTTCCTTAATTTGGTTTAAAGCATCCAATCCGCTTACACCGGGCATGTTCTCATCGAGAAATACGAGATCATACGACTTCGATTTGACTTCTTCTACGGCGTCCAACCCATTATTCACAGTAGATACGTCGTATCCCTTACTTTCTAAAAACAAGATATGAGGCTTCAATAATTCAATCTCATCGTCGGCCCATAGTATATTGATTTGCTGCATTCGTTGTTTTAATTCAATGGATAACTACAAATTTCGAATTGTTAGTATTACGATGCGCAAGCTATAGATAAAAAATGTGGTTTCGCGGATAAAATTCAAGGCGTTGGATGAATGAAACGGTTTAGATTTGCATCGTGACCACAAAGAAGAAAATCATTAACGATCCCATTTATGGGTTTGTGACCATAGAAAACGATTTAATTTTCGACCTGATTGAGCACCGCTATTTTCAGCGTCTTCGGCGTATCAAGCAATTGGGCCTGACCAATTTGGTGTATCCTGGTGCAAATCACACTCGTTTTCACCATGCCATAGGTGCTATGCACTTGATGACCAAGGCCATTGGCACGTTGCGATCTAAAGGTGTACAGGTCACCGATATTGAGGAGGAAGCGGCACTTGTTGCTATTTTATTGCACGATATTGGCCATGGTCCGTTTAGCCATGTGATGGAACATGCCATTGTGCAAGACATTGAGCACGAGCAAATTTCATTGGCGTTTATGAAGCTGTTAAACAAAGAGTTTAATGGTCGACTGGACGATGCCATTCGAATTTTTGAAGATACATATCCAAAAAAATTCCTGCACCAACTGGTTTCCAGTCAACTGGATGTAGATCGATTGGACTATTTGACGCGTGATAGTTTTTACACAGGTGTTTCGGAAGGCATTATTGGACTGGATCGAATTATTGAGATGCTCAATGTAGCGGATGATCAGTTGGTTATCGATGAGAAAGGCATTTATTCGGTAGAGAAGTTCATTGTGGCCCGTAGGTTGATGTACTGGCAGGTTTATCTGCATAAAACAACCATAGCGGCCGATGGTGTATTATTAAATGCGCTAAAGCGTGCACGCTTTTTAGCCAATCAGGGCAAGGAAGTGTATGCCACTCCAGCCCTGTCGTATTTCTTGCATCAATCCATATCCGGCACAGACATTAATTCAAGCGAAGAAAGCTTAGAGCAATTCAGTGCACTAGACGATACCGATATTATCGTGTCCATCAAGAACTGGCAAAATCATAGCGACAAGGTATTGTCTTATTTAAGCAAAGCGGTTATCAACAGAAGGTTACCTAAAATTAAGATTCAAAACGAACCCATCGCACCTGCAGACTTGCAGCAACTTACCGAAAAAATAGCCCAAACGCATGACCTAAGTGAGGAAGAGTCCTCCTACCTGATCTTTGAAGGCAAGTTGAATAACGCTGCCTATCAATCGACCAAGGAAGAGATCATGATCCGTAAAAAGTCAGGCGAGCTCATCGACCTGGGTACAGCGTCTATCAACTACAATTTTGTAAGCGCAAACAGCATCGCTACCAAGTATTTCGTTTGTAGCCCAAAATAATTTTACCTTTGTCCAAAATTTACAGAAATTGAGAGATCTAAAGGTCGCCGAGTTGGCTGATTTTCTAGGCGGAGAGGTTTCAGGACCATCCGTTGAAACCGTGTTTGGAGTGTCGAAAATCGACCAGTCTATTCCAGGATCATTGACCTTTTTGGCCAACGAGAAATACGAAGAGTATATTTATTCCACGGAAGCATCTGCAGTGTTGGTAAAACCAGAATTTGAACCTACGCAGAAATTAAACAAAACGCTCATCCGCGTAGACAATCCGTACCTCGCATTCTGTAAAGTCCTAAATAAGTACTTTAATCCGGCAGTAGCCAAAATTGGTGTGGATTCGCACGCTTTTGTGTCGAACAAAGCCAATGTTGGGAAAAACGTATACATCGGTGCCAACTGCTATGTTGAAGATGGAGTGACCATTGGGAACAACGTGAAGATTTTCCCGAACTGTTACATTGGTGCAGGAAGTCAAATTGACGATAATACCCTGATTTATGCCAATGTGACTATCTATCACGAAACACATATTGGAAAGAATACTATAATTCATAGCGGAACTGTTGTCGGGAGCGATGGCTTTGGTCATGCGCCACAGGCAGATGGTTCCTATGTGAAGATTCCGCAAATTGGTAATGTGGTTATTGGTGATGATGTTGAAATTGGAGCGAATTGCAGCATTGACCGGGCTACGCTTGGGAGCACTATTATTGCTAATGGTGTTCGCCTGGATAATCTTATTCAGGTTGCTCATAATGTTGAGATTCAAGAACATACGGTAATTGCGGCACAGAGCGGTGTTTCAGGTAGTACAACCATTGGCCCGAATTGTCTTATTGGCGGCCAGG
>DIYD01000273.1 GCA_002428905.1 Bacteroidetes bacterium UBA6063
CGCGGTTTAAGTGGCGGAATTGAAAAGGTGGCGAAGATTGCCATGCCTTTGTTAATTGTGTTTGGAGCATTTCTCGCGATAATGGCCATCACCCTGGGTAAAGGAGGCGAGTGTGCCGATTGTAATTCGCACCTGGGTATGAATTTCCTTTGGGAACCCGACACATCAAGTTTGCGAAACCCAAAAGTGTGGTTGGAGGCAGCAGGACAAATATTCTTTACCTTATCTGTAGGAATGGGTACGATACAGTGTTACTCGAGCTATATCAAGAAGAAGGACGACATTGCACTTAACGCGATGAGTGCCGGTTGGATGAACGGTTTTGTAGAAATCGTTTTAGGTGCTTCAGTGGTTATTCCTATTGCGGTAGGATACCTTGGGTTAGATTGGGTAAAAGAGAATGCTGGTTTTATGATGGCATTTAAGACCATGCCTTACCTGTTCGATCAGTGGGGCGGTGTTCTTTCTATCCTGGCAGGAGTAGCCTGGTTCGGACTCTTATTCTTTGCAGGTATTACTTCTTCTCTGGCCATGGGTACGCCCTGGATGGGCTTTGTTCAGGATGAGTTTAAGTGGAGTAGAAACAAATCGGCAATTACACTTGGTGTTGTTATTTTGTTATTGGCACTTCCGACAATCTTATTCTTTGAATACGGTGTATTTGATGAATACGATTATTGGACTGGAACAGTTTCGCTGGTGGTTTTTGCACTTGCCGAGGTGATCTTGTTTGCCTGGGTATTTGGCATGGACAAAGGCTGGAAAGAGATCAATTACGGTGCAGATATGAAGGTGCCGAACATCTATAAGTTTATCATTAAGTACATAACACCGGTGTTCATTTTGATCATCTTCCTTGCTTCGCTATTTACGCCTAAAGATAACGATTGGAGTACGCTATTCACGAGTAGGTACGAATTGGATCCGGGCAGTATAATTGGTAAGATTCTCCATATTGGTGCCGAGTCCAGTGCCTGGATGACCAATGGAGAATTGACGTCGGTGTTCTTTGTCGATATGTCACGGCTATTATTGGTGTTAACCTTTGTGGCGCTAGGCTTCATGGTTCGATATGCCTCTAAACTTAGAAAACAAAACAACGGATAGATATGGAAAGCAGCGCATTAATAATGATGATTGTGGTTCAGCTGACGTTTTCAGCAATCACAGGATATTTCTTTTACAAGGTATTAACGACTCCATCGAAACCCGAGCCGGACTCGTATACAGACAATGATCCGATAGAAGAAAACGAATAGAGTATGTTTAAGGATATTGATCCCGAATACAAATTTCTGCTGATTGCATCGGAGATATTAATTCCGGTGATCATTTTTGTTGGGGCTTATTTCATCTTTAAGCCGTTTATCAAAAAGAATAAAGAAATGACTTCTGACGAAGAGGAGTCGCTTATTGAGTAGTTGCCGGACATACCGGTCTAACCGCACATCTGCGTGTATTTCTTCTTTGGTTTTCGTACCAACGGATGTTCGTCTACAGTGCTTTAGTCACTTCCCAGAAGATACATTGTTGTTTTCTTCGGTTTCGTTCCGAAAATCGAGAACCATATTTATGTCTCCCATTAGAATCTTAGCAGTCTTAAATCCAATCATGCGCAATTGTACCTTTTCATTCATAGGATCGATCAGCAACATGGTTGGGTAGGAGTTTATGGCGTATTTGTTGCGTAAGTCCCTGCTACTAAGTTGGTCAACATCCACTTTTAGACTTATACAGTTGGTGTTTAGTAGGTTGCCCAGACTGGTGTCTAAAAATGTGGTTTGCTCCATGTCAATACAGGGCTTACACCAGTCGGCTCTGAAATCAAGAAATACCAGTTTATTTTCTTTTTTAGCCAGAGTTAATACTTCCGTATACGTAAGGTCTGAGAAAGTAACCTGTGCACGCAAAGAAAGGGTAACCAATAGGACAACTGGTAAAAACAAAATCCGAAGGTTGTTCATCTGTCCAAAGGTACATGTGCTTATCCAGCTTTTTATGTTTGATTTTAACTTGCCGTAGAAAAATTCCAATACTAAGAACAAAAAGGCACCCTAACGAGTGCCTTTAAATGGTTTGATAATTTCTAATTGTTCGAGTATTCTAAATCAGTTTCTTAATGCTCTTATGATCATGTATATTCATACAGTCCAGGGAATCGAATTATTCGTTTTTCGGTTTCAAATTTCGATAAACAAGAAGGCCTGAGCCGTTTAAAATGCAGCTATTTTAATAGATGCCTAACTTAATTTATTAGGTGTAGTGTAAATGAAAATAACTGTGACGGATTTTAGGAAGCCGGTTCTTCCGCTGCTTCAGTTTCTCCTTTTTCCGATGAAGTCTCGGTAACGACGTCTTCTTTCAATTGGTTGAACAGACTGCGTTTAAAGATCAGTATGGCGAAGAGACCGATGCTTATGGCTGCATCGGCAATATTGAAAATTGCACTGAAGAACGTGAATCGGTCCCCACCTTTTACGGGTATCCAATCCGGATAGGTGCCACTGAAAAGTGGGAAATAGAACATGTCTACCACTTGTCCGTGAAACCATTTGTCATAGCCATTGCCACCCTGACTCCACTCCGCTAATCCCAATGATGTGAACCAACGACCGTAGAAAACACTATCGATAATGTTGCCAAGGGCTCCAGCAAGAATTAGTGCGATTAGAATGACCGTGCCCCGGTCGATGCCGCGACGTACCTGTATGAGCAAGTAATAAATGATGCCAGAAACGGCTACGAGTCTAAATAACGTAAGAAAGAGTTTGCCAAAAGTGCCGGGTAGTTCTATACCGAAAGCCATGCCGTCGTTTTCGGTAAAGTGTAACTTAAACCAACTGCCAATCATTGGGATTTCTTCACCCAGAACCATGTTGGTTTTTACCCAGAATTTTAGAAGCTGATCTGCTGCTAATACAACTAGAACTATGACTGCAACCAGCCACATTGTTTTCCTAACGTGTGATGTGGTTACAGGTTCCAATTACTTGTATTGGTTTACTTTGGCTGCCATACTTTGAGTAGTATGTGGTACAGCCTTCAGGCGTTCTTTAGAGATAAGGTTACCTGTAACACGGCAAATTCCGTATGTTCTGTTTTCGATACGCACTAAGGCCGCCTGTAAGTTCTGAATAAACTTCTTCAAACGTGCAGCCATCTGAGAAATGCTCTCTTTTTGTAGTGTCGAAGAACCATCTTCCATCGTTTTGTATACACTCCCCGTATCGTCGGTGCCATTCTCGTTAGAAGACTGCAATGATTTAAGTAAAATAGCGAGCTCTTCGTTAGCCTGAGCCATTTTCTTTTCAATAATTGCCTTGAATTCTTCCAACTCCGAATCTGAATATCTTGTCTTTTCCACGTTCCTATTATTTCTTGTTCCTATGACTTCTGTAGGATTACCTTCAGGAGTATCTGGTTAATATCGATAACATCATCACTTTTAATTTGTTCATCAAAGGTGATTTTGCTTGCCAATATTTCGCCGCGAATGTAATCATTAAACGCCTCAATGGCAAGTTTTATTTTGTTGTCCGATGATAGTGTAACCTCAATAAAATCAGTCACTTGGAAGTTTTTTGTCTTCCTCAAATTCTGAATTTTATTCACCACTTCACGTGCAAGTCCTTCAAGCTCTAATTCTTCCGAAATGGTTAGGTCCAGCGCTACCGTAATTCCTTTTTCTGATACCACCTGCCAACCCGGCATATCCGTAGATGAGATGTTCATTTCTGCCAGTTCTACCTGAAAATCAACACCATTGCTCAATTTTAGATCAAGTTTTCCATTGGCTTGCAGCATGGCGATGTCGTCTTGACTCAGATTCTTACACGCCTCTGCTACATAACGCATATTCGCACCTGCTTTGGGTCCCAATAGCTTGAAATTGGGCTTGGCCTCCTGTACAATTTGAACTTCGCTATCTTTTGTCAGGAACTCAATCTCTTTGATATTTACCTCTCGCTTGATCACTGTAGCAACTGAATCAATATCTGCTTGTTGTTGCTCCGTTTGTACAGGTACCAATAGTTTATGCAGTGGCTGGCGCACTTTGATCTTTTCCTTTTTTCGGATGGCCAACACCATGGAAGTGATGTCTTGTGCCAGCTCCATTCTTCGCTCCAGGGCTTCATCGATTGCCGATGTGTTGGCTACCGGGAAGTCGGTTAAGTGTACGGAACTTCCTTCGATATTTCCGGTCAAGTCCTGATACAGACGATCGGCATAAAACGGCGCATAGGAAGCGGTAAGAGCCGATACGTTATATAAACACTCATACAGAACGTGGTAAGCCACGGTTTTATCTGTTGGGTCATCATTTTTCCAGAATCGACGACGGCACAAGCGGATATACCAGTTGCTCAAATGTTCAATGGTGAACTCTTGAATAGCACGGGTTGCTCGTGTTGGCTCATAGTCGTTCATCGCTTCGGTAACCTGATGAATCAGGCTATGAAGCTTGGAAATAATCCAGCGGTCAATTTCTTGATAGTCCTCCCGTTGAACTGCATCTTTTTGATAGCTGTATCCATCGATGTTCGCATATAATGCAAAAAAGGAATAGGTGTTATACAACGTGCCAAAGAACTTTCGTCTTGTTTCGTCCAGCCCTTCCGTATTGAACTTAAGGTTGTCCCACGGCGATGCATTGGTGAGCATGTACCATCGCACAATATCAGCACCAAAGGAGTCCATTGTTTCAAATGGATCTACGGTGTTGCCCAGTCGTTTCGACATTTTATTCCCGTTTTTATCCAGCACCAGTCCATTGGAGATGACATTCTTGTATGCTACCGAATCGAAAACCATAGAACCAATGGCATGCAGGGTATAGAACCAACCTCGTGTTTGATCTACGCCCTCGGCGATGTAATCTGCCGGAAATGATTGGCCTTCGTCGATGCGCTCTTTGTTTTCGAAAGGATAGTGCCACTGCGCATACGGCATTGAACCGGAGTCGAACCAAACATCGATCAAGTCTGCTTCACGTCGCATGGGCGAACCATCTTTAGCCGTCAGAACGATGGCATCCACAACGTTTTTATGCAAATCGATGCGCTCATAGTTTTCTTCCGACATGTCACCTACAACAAAGTCTGCAAAAGGATTGGCGTCCATATTACCAGCTTCTACCGAGGCATTTATTGCCCTTATTAACTCTTCCATTGAGCCAATAATGCACTCTTCCGATCCGTCTTCGGTTCTCCAGATTGGTAGCGGAATTCCCCAATACCTCGAACGCGATAAGTTCCAGTCGTTGGCGTTTTTTAACCAATTTCCGAATCGACCTTCTCCGGTTGATTTAGGTTTCCAGTTAATGGTCTCGTTCAAATCGAACATACGATCTTTAACCGCCTGAATTTTAATGAACCAGGAGTCTAACGGGTAGTACAAAATTGGTTTGTCGGTTCTCCAGCAATTGGGATAACTGTGCGTATATTTTTCTACCTTAAAGGCTCTGTTGCGTGTTTTTAGATCGATGGCAAGTTCTACATCCACCGATTTGTCAGGTGCTTCTCCGTCGGTGTAGTACTCGTTTTTCACATACTTACCAGCATAGGAGCCCATATGTTGTGTGAACTTGCCCTGGAGGTTCACCAATGGAACAGGATTGTCCTGGTCATCCAGTACAAGCATCGGAGGCACTTCCGGTGTCGCCTCGCGTGCTGCTTTGGCATCATCGGCACCGAATGTTGGAGCTGTGTGAACGATACCCGTTCCGTCTTCCGTTGTAACGAAATCCCCACCAATTACACGGAACGCATTTTCCACGTTTTCAAAGGGTTGAGCGAAGGTAAACAGTTGCTCATAGCGTAGGTCGATCAAGTCCTGACCTTTGAATTCGTCTACGACTACATACGGAATCTTTTTATCGTTGGATTGGTATGCTGCAAGTTGGTCTTCTGAATCAACTGCTTCGAATTTGCCTGAAAACTGCTTGTCCACCAGTGGTTTTGCCAAGACTACCTGAATCGACTCAAACGTATACTGATTAAACGTTTTTACCAGCACATAGTCAATCTTTGGACCTACGGTAAGTGCTGTATTCGAAGGCAATGTCCACGGCGTGGTTGTCCAGGCCAGGAAGAATACATCACCATTCACCGACCATGGAGTTTTTATACCATCAACAGGTGTATATCTGAATTGTGCCACAACCGTTGTATCGGTTACATCCTGATAGGTTCCAGGTTGATTTAGCTCATGCGAACTTAACCCGGTCCCGGCCTTGGGCGAGTATGGTTGGATGGTGTATCCTTTATAAATCAAACCCTTATCGTAGATCTGCTTTAGCAACCACCAAACACTCTCCATATACTTGGACTTGTAAGTAATGTATGGATCGTCCATGTCTACCCAGTAACCCATTTGTTGGGTCAGGTTATTCCATACATCGGTATAACGCATTACCGCTTTGCGACAAGCTTCATTGTACTCTTCTACACTAATTTTTTTGCCAATATCTTCCTTGGTGATACCCAGTTCTTTTTCAACCCCAAGTTCAACGGGTAAACCATGCGTGTCCCATCCGGCTTTTCGCTCTACCAAATGGCCCTGTAAGGTTTTATACCGACAGAATATGTCCTTAATCGTACGTGCCATAACATGGTGAATGCCTGGCATCCCGTTAGCAGAAGGCGGTCCTTCAAAGAAAACGAACGGCTCTGCACCATTGCGGTTGGTAACGCTTCGTTCGAAAATCGCATTGGATTTCCAATAAGCGGCCACCTCTTTTTCAACTGCAGGAATGTCTAGTCCTTTATATTCGTTGTAGGTCATTGTATTGCTTAAGGTCGATTTTGACATAATACCCTTTTTAAAAGGAGGGCAAATTTAGCGAAACGGCAGGTAAAACGGTAGTGTTAGTTAGCGGCGGAGAGAGGACTATTCAACATCGCATCGCGCTCTGGGATTGAATGGATTGTGCGGTACTTTTTTCAATGGTCGGAACTTCATCTTAAATAGATACAGGT
>DIYD01000111.1 GCA_002428905.1 Bacteroidetes bacterium UBA6063
AAACCGTTGAGTCCTCGAACAAGAAAGAACAATAGAGTAATGCTCAATCCAGTGCGGATGAGCCGTCTTTTGCGCATAGCTTCCGAAACATCCGAAGCGTACCAGGATCCGATGTAATAACCCAGTGCCATTACACCTATCCAGGGGAGCAGCGGGTAGAAGCTCATAATGAACCGATTACCGATCTGATGAAACGTTTGAGCGTGCAGTAATGCCAGCACTCCCGTGTCGTCTAAGCCCAGGTAATCCAATGCGTTATGACCAAGAAGAATGATTAAGCTAAAGCTGAGAATTACGTTTTTGGGCAGGTGAATTAACCCGGCTAATCCAATCATAGAAAGACCCAGAACCCAAATCACGCCAAGGATGATCACCGAAAATCGGAGGTCAAAAAACCAGGCTAAATTGATGAGAGTAGCTTCCATCAACATCAACCAGAGACCACGTTTTACCAGAAATTTGGATACTTCCGTTTTGGATTTTCGCTGCGCCATTAAAAAAATAGACGCGCCAGCCAGGAGGCAAAAAATGGGTGCACAGAAGTGTGTGATCCATCGAGTAAAAAAGACGGCCAGGTTCGATTGAACCGGATCTACCGGTGAGTACTGAAACGCTCCAGTGTGAAAGTAGTCGCGCACGTGATCGAGTGCCATAAGAACCATAATGATTCCTTTGAGAAGATCAAGAGAAGATATTCGATTGGATTTGGGCACGGATGACACAGGATCAAAACTAGAGGATTTTGCCACTTTTCCAATGGTGCACGTGACTAATTGAACAAAAAGAAGAGCAGGCCAGAGCCGATTAGAATTAGAATTACGAGTAACATAATTTTTTCATAAGTCAGCGTCCCGGTGTCACGTGGCTTATGTTGCACGTCATTACTTTTTTTATGCATGTATGGGGTGATGAAGGGCTCTTCATTCATCTTTTTTCGGAGTAAGCTGAGATTTGGGTAGATGCGATTTACATCCGTTATATGGTTAGATTGGCTGTTCTTTAGTTTCTCAATGAAACGTTCAATTTCCAGGTATTTCGACTTGGGTATACTGTATTGCAACAGGTTACGATGTTTATCAAAACCAGTAATACACATGTTGTAATATTTCAAGCAGTGTTCCTTGGTGAGGTAACCCGTGAAAGCGAAGAAGTATAGAAGCTCGTCCCCATACAAGTTCCTGGTCGAGTTGAAAAACTTCGTCATTTGAGTCATAAACCACGTACTGACCCAATGCTTTAACGGATCACTTTCTTCCAGTATATCTTCAAAGTCAATATGGCTGCCAAATAACGATTGACGCTCAGAGAAAACCTGTTTGTATATGGGATAGGTATGCCAAATGTATTGATAAAAGATAAGGTCTAACTTTTTATCAATATGGTTAGTCAACCACGCATTGAAATCTATGCGTTCACCCAAATTGTTCCTTACTGGTTTCACAAAGCAGTGATATGGGTCTATTTCCCAGATGTTTCCATATTCTTCGTCGCTGTTTACCACCAAATAGTAGCCCGGATGCAACGGAATGCAACCCTTGATATGCGATCGCAATTCATTACCCCTCGGAAGAATCTTAAATTGGGTTAGGTCTTCCCGATTTTTAAGCACGGAGGAATCCAAATAAGTAGCCGTTGGTTTGGTAAGCATGAATGCTGAGTTAACCGCACCCAGAAGATGGTGGTTTTTAGACACGTTGTCCACCAGTGGGAAGAGTATTTGATAGTCTGCTCTTTCGGTAAATATGCCATTTGCCACAGTTGTAACCAGATTGGCATAAGCTGCAGGTAATTTTATCTGGTTTCGCTGCTCGAATTCGTTCACTTCAGCTGGTGTTAAGCAAGGTTGTAGCGTACAATGCGATAGATCGTATTCTGGCCCCAACTTACCTAAAAGTGCAATTCGATCAATCAAATGTTGAGGTACGGTGGTCATATGCAAAGGGAAAACAGGTTGATCATGGGTCAAAAAGAATCTATTATATAAATGGGTAGGTCACATGCGTCCAGATCCTTCAATAACTGCTGTGTCATATCAAAGGTAAGGTCGGCATCCTCTTCATCCATATAAAACAACAGGTCAAGGAGGTCAAAAGACCGCAGTTGGTCGTAAACGCCAAAAGTTAAAGGATCATCCCGCCATTTCTGTACATGAGTCAACCAAACCGCAATCGAATCTGGGTCGGTTAGGCCGTGACTGCTGCCGTACAGACAAACATGAGCCGACACCATTTGTAATACTTGTACGCATAAGCTGAAATTATTGTATCCCACACGGTAATCAAACTGGTGTTTCTCAAAGCTGTTTTTCGATAGGGTCTTGTCCAGGTAATCCTTAAGATGGTCATTAATCGTATTGATGGCGTTGATCAGGTCTAATGAATATTTGGCACGTGAGGCCCATATGAGTTCCTTTATTCCATAGTCTTTGAGTTGAAGCGATTTCGAAACGTCATAATCTATGTTGTAGGTTAAGGAATAAATCATATCCGCTTCTTCAAAGGTCAGTGATGAAAGATCGTGTTGAATCTTCGGGATCAAACGGCTTGCGTTTTCCCAGAGTTCCATTCGTTCACGGTCGTGGGCATCGTATTCTAACCAACGCTCTTTTTTACAACGACCAATGAACTCAATGAGTTCCTCGTCCCTGGTACTGTCAAATGTAAAGACTGTTATGTCCCGGCCCATGAATCTCAAATATAAAGCGGTAGAGTGAAAAAGACTCAGATGGATTATTAAGTACAACTATGTGACAACGCGACCAGGCATTCGGTGTGATTATATTATCTTTGGGTGAAAAGGCAATGCGTAGTTCAGTGAAAATACAAGGTTGGTTTTGGGCGGTTGCAGTCATCCTGCTTTTGTGGAATCTTACCGGAATACTCAACTTCATGCAGCATCTGAACACCCCAGAGTCCTTAGTACAGAATAGCTCTGAAGCCGAACGAAAGCTGTTAGGCATATATCCACTATGGGCTATGATGGGCTTTGGTGTGGCCGTGTTTGGCGGCAGTATTGCTGCGGTTACCCTGCTTATGCGACGAAAAATATCTACGTTTTTCTTCATCGCTTCGTTGGTTGGCATCATTGTCCAAATGATCTATACCCTGCCTATAGGTATAGAGGTGGGGCCAAACGGGTATTGGGTTGGCATTATGTCTGTGCTTCTGGTAAGCCTGGCTATTCTGGGGATCTGGTTATCGCAATATGCCGTAATCAAAGGTTGGATGAAGGGTTAGGTTCTTGATCACCAGCGCAAATACATCGCTCAAATCTATGGTAAACAGAAAGGGGGGCAGTGCCCCCGGTAATTCGTATGTTTATGCTTTGGCGGTTTTTGATGCACCTCGTGCGTGTCGAGTTAAGAACGATCCGGCTAAGAGCAGGAGTGCTACCATCGCTGCGCCAAATTCCCCATCGTCGAGGTTTACGTGACCCGAAATAGCCAACAGAATGTTGTAAAAGAATCCGGCATAAGCAAAGGTGCGTAGCGTTTCCGACTTGCTAACCCATATGGCCAACACCCCAAGAATTTTGGCAATCGCCAGAGGATATATAATGTACGTCGGGAAGTTTAAGTTGGTAAACGTCGTGGAAACCAATTCGTAGTCGGTGAAATACATAAATGCACTAAAGAGCATTAGAAGGCTGAATAAGATCGTCGTAATTCTAAAAATCCATAGGTTTCTTTTGTTCATAATTGAAAATTAATTGTTATGTTTAAAAATACCATGGGTATAAACACCATGGAAAATATTTATATAAAATTTTTTATCCTCTCATCTGGTCTAACAATTTGCTGAATTCGACCGCCTGTTTGGGATCAACACGTTCCAGAATAACCGGAATCTGGTCATGATCCATTTCGTCGGTCTGGGTTAACAGCTTAAGCCCGGCCTTTGATATGCGCACATATACGATGCGTCTATCGGTATCGCTGCGTTTACGTTCTATGAGCCTTTTGTCAAGCAGTTTGTCTGCCAATCGGGTAGCATTTGGTGACTTGTCAATCATGCGCGATTTTACATCCGACATAGCGAGCCAATCGCCCGCGCCCCTGAGTATACGCAAAATATTGTGTTGTTGTAAAGACAAACCATAAGGCTTTAGGTACTCCGTTACCAACATTTTAAACCAGGAAGCAGTAAACACGAGATTTGTAATGAACCGGTGACGGTCATCCTGAAATACCATGTTAACTTCTTCTTCAATGCGTGCCATTGCAATGCAAAGGTATACTAAATTAATTTACATGGAAAATAAAACGTTGGAAAATAAATGATTGATGGAAAATGATCGAATGTTAGTGAAAGTGAAGACGTTCATATTTCTTTGCCAAAAATCAACAATATGGCTTCGAAACTAGCACTTTACATCAGCATGAGCCTCGACGGTTATTTGGCAGGTGTTGACGACGATATATCTTGGTTGGATGCAATGGATCACGAGGGAGAAGACTATGGATATGTTGAATTCAGCAAAGACGTAGCCTCCTATATTGTGGGAAAGCGAACGTACGACGTGGTTACTACGCTGACAGGTGGAGAATTTCCCCAGGCGCAGCAATACGACTGCTATGTCATCACACGACAGAACCTTACCAATAAAAATGGTGTGACCTTTTATAACGGAGATCTAAAATCTCTTGTTGAAAGGTTGAAACAGGAAGACAAGGGTAAAATCTATTGCGATGGGGGAGGTGAGATTGTCCGTTTGTTACTGGAAGATGATCTGATCGACGAGTTTACCATAGCTGTAATCCCAATTATACTGGGAGATGGCATTCGGTTGTTCAAAGGTGGAGTGCCGCATCGTGATATCAAACTGGTTGGATCAACACAATACGATTCCGGTTTGGTTCAGTTGAGGTACGTACGTGCCTAATCGCAAGGAATGATCAACTCGATTCGTGTACCTCTAGTGCGCTCGTCCGACACAGATTTATTGGTGATGGTGCACGAACTATCAATGCCTTGTTGCTGAAAGAGTCGGACGCGTTCTCGTACAATCATTAATCCGTAATTCCCATCGGGTGCCTTGATGGGATGATCAATGATTTTCTGTGAAATGCCAATTCCATCATCATCAATAGTGCATCGCAGGGTGTCTTCGGTGTGCTGTTTAAAGGAGACGAGAAGTAGACCTTTTTTACCATCGGA
Source organism: Bacteroidetes bacterium UBA6063 (assembly GCA_002428905.1). GTDB lineage: Bacteria > Bacteroidota > Bacteroidia > NS11-12g > UBA9320 > UBA987. The sequence goes on from DIYD01000111.1 coordinate 5,157, forward strand.
AAAGGCGTATTTAATGGCGTTTTCGCAAAGTGGTAATATCATCAGCGGTGGAATAAGTGCGTTCGTCTCATACAACTCGTTGGAGTATTCAATGCGATACTCGAAACGATTTGGATAACGCTTTTTCTCCAGTTCCAGGTAGGTGGTAAGGAAATTAATCTCCGATCGAATGCCTACCTGACGTGATCGGGAATGATCCAGACCACTGCGCATCAGCTGCGCAAAACTTCCAATATTTTCATAGGCCGAGTCAACATCTTTACGAAGAATATCGTTTTGAATCAGACTTAATGCATTAAATACAAAATTGGGGTTCATCTGTCCCTGAAGAGCAGCTAACTCGCTCTGCGATAAGGCCAATTGCAATTGAGCCGTTCGGTTTTCCTTTTGCTGTAAGATGTACTTTGCCCGTGTATGGTCACGTCGCATTCGGTTTATGAGATCGGCAAGAGCCAGAGAGATTACTACGGTTTCTACCAGGGTGCCAATCGCAATGATGTTGTTCGTAAGCCAGGTATACGGAAATACACCAAAGTCCTTTAGTACATATACAATATTCCCCAACATAAATACCAACCAGGCATAAAAGAGGTATTGCGAAGGTTTGTTCTTTTTAGCAAAACCAATATACCCGGAACAAGACAGAATAATGGTTGCCGAATACACGGCATTAACCTGTAACAGGAGTATGCTGGTTTGGATAAATCCCGCGAAAAGTATGACCAATGTGATGAAGTAACTTGTGAAGCCAATCCAGAATGCAAAGCGCCATCGAGGCAGATGCTTGGCAACACCGATAAAATGGTAGACAAAATTCAAACCGGCCAGGGCAACTCCGGTAATAAATACGGGTAGACTCAATTTGTTGAAATCATGGCCAAATATTGGGAAATAGTTTTGGTACATACCAATCAACGCACTTTGAGCAAGCAGGGAGAAGGACACGTAAACAACGTAGTGTAAATACAGATTGAGCCGGGTAAAGAAGTAAATGATCAGGTTGTAAAACAACATAACCAGCATAACGCCTATGAAGATGCCAAAGCTAATGTTGTTATACACCCAGCGATGCGATCGAAACAGATACTCTTGACCGACTTCAAACGTTAGCTGTATTTGTTGATCCCCCTGTATTTCAACATAGAGTTCCTTCGACGCTCCAGGTGGTATCTTTATCTCGAAATGGTAGCCGAGATCCTTGATCTTTTTGAGATGTGTCTCATTGATACCGGAGGTCATTAAAGGCTGATCTGTAAGAAGGGCATCTCTGTCAAAGAAGTTAACCCGATTGACATACGCAATCGGGTAATAAACAATGATATTGCTGTCAGAGGTCTCGTTTTTAACATGGATTTTGACCCACACAGGCGAACGCATCATACCCAAATTAGGCACCTGGGTGTCTTCGGGCTTTAACCACGCATTGCTATCCGGCAACTTGTGTCCCAACGTGTTCTCGCCAATTTGATATTCAATATGTCGACCTGAGGTTTGTACAACCCGATTGTCCTCAATGCAGAGTGTGTCTGCTTTTGAAACCACTCCAAAAGAAAGCACAAAGGTCATCAAGACGAGAACTTGAATGCCAAAGAACGATATGTACTTCAATCGGTTCATTTCTGATATTCTAACGGGAGCAGTAAGGATATTTTTGTTCCGGTTTTTGCGCTGTCTTTAGTAGATAAATCCACCACTTCATAACTTGATTTTTTACCCTGTTCGTTGAGTAACCGTATACGGTCTTTTACAATGGTTAAACCGTAGTTTTTCTTAGCTGATTTATGATCTAAATTGCTGTTTGGTCGGGAATTGATTCCAACACCATCGTCTTCAATGGTACAATGCAATTGGTCGGTTCTGGCAATGCCAAAATGCACCGTAATGGATCCGTCTGTTCTGCCAGCAAAAGCATGTTTAATGGCATTTTCACACAGAGGTTGTATGAGTAGTGGAGGTATAAGTACGTGGTTTACAAGCAACTCAGTAGATACGGTAAGACTAAAGTTGAATTGATCGGAAAACCGTTTTTTTTCCAATTCAAAGTAATTTGTAAGAAAGTCTATTTCTTGCTTGAGTGTTATGCGATGCGATCTGGAATGAATCAAGCCATTACGCATTAGGTTGGCGAATTTACCAAGGTTGTTGTATGCGTCATCCAGTTCTTCCTTCAGTATGTCGTTCTGAATTGAACTAAGTGCATTAAACACGAAATGCGGATTCATTTGACCTTGAAGTGTAGCGAGTTCACTTCGCGTGAGTTGAAGTTGTAACTGAGAATTGCGCTGCTCCTCAGCAATCACACGTGTTTTTGAAACCGCATTTGCCTTGCGCATACGATTGATTAAATCGGCTAATGCCAGCGAAATCAATACCGTTTCAACCGCCGTACCCGTTGCCAGTATATTATTGGTAAACCAATTGTACGGCAAAATGCCAAAATCCTTTAACACGTATATCATGTTCCCCAGCAACAGGAACATCCAGGCAACAAATAATATTTTAGCCGAGTAATTGTTCTTAATAAATCCAATGTACAACGCACAGGCCAGGATCATAAACGCACAATAGAGTGCATTAATCTGAAGTAAGAAGGTACTTATGCGATAGTACCCAAGAATAATGAACAGTCCAGTTAAAACGTAACTGCAGTTTACACCGTAAAATGCCCATTTGAATCGTGGTAAGTTGTTGGGTATGTCAATAAATCGGAAAACAAATACGTTTCCGGCAAGTGCAAGTAAAACAACGGAAAAGTACATGACGAAGTAATTGTTCGACACACCAAAAATGGGGAAGTACGTCTGGTAGATACCGATCAAAGCACTTTGCCCAAGGAACTGAAACGTGATGTATACTACATAGAGGATGTAGAGTTTGATGCGGGTGAATAGGTAGATGACCAGGTTGTACAGGATCATTACCATCATAATGCCCAGAAAAATACCGTAAAGCACGTTTCGATACGCGAGTGTATCACCCAACATGGCCTCCCGGCTACCAAGCTCAAAGGCTAAAATTACTTGTTGGTCTGCTTCAATCCTGAACCAAACGTCCCTGGAGTCCCCTGGTTGAATGTTGAGATCGAAATAATAACCCAGGTCTTTTACTGTTTTTTTATCGGAATAGTTTACACCGGCTATCAGTGGTGGCTGGTTCAACGAATTGCCATAGTAATATATGGTAGTGGCGTACGAAACGGTGTAATTGATGATCAAATCATCTGTGTTTGTCTGATTGGTGACAGGTATCTTTACCCAAACAGAGCTATTGGTGAACCCTAGATTTGGGAAGCCTCTGGAGCTATCAGATGTCAAAATCAAATCGTTCAGTTGATCGGTTTTTATAGACCGATGCTCATCTAAGTAATAGAAAATGTTGCTGCCCTTGATTAACTGAACTGTGCTGTCATCCGTAAGTGTATAACCAAAGGCAGTATTACTGAATGCAGATAGCAATAAAAGGAGTAATAAACCTAAACGGAGTGGAGTCATGAATGATGTTACGTACAAGCCTTGAGCAGTCTAACCAAAGATAGCGCTACGAACCATCAAGTGCAATACCAAGACCAGTAAACGGTAACCCTCAACCTTTATTCGGCGAAAACAGCAGTATTGAAAACCAGCCATTAACACACTGTTCTCATTATATCACTATCAATGAAGACCTTATCTGTCGTCTTAATGTTTATGAAATCATTGCTAAACAAATTGGCAAACTGAGCGTAACAAACAGGCCTCAACGGCAATGAAATCTTAAGAGATGTGTTAAAAAACCGTAACCCGGTATCGCCAATTTTGCCTAATCAAAACAACAAAAATGAAACATTTTATCACCTTAATTTGCCTTATGGCATCTTTGGTTTCGTTTGGGCAAAATGCCAGGCAAACCATTTCTGGAAGTGTAACTGACGCAGAAGGAAACCCACTGGCATCGGCGCATGTACATGCTGAAAACACAAATTACGGAGCGATAACCAATGAAAATGGTGTGTTCGCGTTTGAAGCACCATCCGGGAGTTACACACTTCAGATTCAGTACATTGGATATGAGGACGAAGAGGTTTCAGTAATTGTCAAGGATCAAGCTGTTCATCTTGAAATCATTTTGATACCGGTATCGTTTGACCTCAATACCACCGTTATTCATGGACGAATGACCAGAGGTCAGGCAAAAGCTCTGAATATCCAGAAACAAGCTTCCAATATCACCAATGTTGTTGATGTAGAGCAGTTTGGGAGATACCCTGATGTAAGCGCTGCGGAGACGGTTCAACGATTACCTGGTATTTCAATAACACGAGATCAGGGCGAAGGGGAATTCGTTCAGGTAAGAGGCGTTCCAGAGCAATTCAACTCCTTAACCATGAACGGCCAGCGTATGCCCAGTATGGAGCCTGATGCAGGACGTTCAGTAGGATTAGACCTTGTGCAATCCTATCTGATTCAAAAGATTACCCTTACCAAAACGTTAACCCCGGATATGGATGCAGACGCCATTGGAGGAATGGTTGATTTTACGCTTCGCGAAGCAACTA
>DIYD01000004.1 GCA_002428905.1 Bacteroidetes bacterium UBA6063
CCACAAAGAAGTCGTACCCGTTTAGACCAAAAGGTTTGATGAAACCTGCACCGGGGATAACACCTTTGGCATTGATTTCGTCGGTGTAGAACGAGGGGTATCGGAACTGGTTTTCAGACACAAAAGAATAAAAACCGACCTTACCATCGATAGAACCTCGCATTTCAACGCCTCGTGTGTTGCGATAGAAGGAAGCACCGTTTTCTTGTCCGCCTTCAAAGCCAAGCGCCGGATTAACCACAAGTTGAATGTCTTGGCGGTCAACCGAAAACAAAGACGCTGGTCTGTGATAGAATATATTCCACGCTTGCCGTTCCTTTCGTATATCCATTCCGGGGTCAATTTGGGGTAATACATCCCAATTATCCGCACGGACAAGTCTATGGTTAAACAGATCTGATTTAGAACGATTGAAGTTCGTACCCAAATATTTTGCTGTACTGCTACGGTTAAAAGGCTTTATACTCGTGCAAAACTGACTGTCGTTTTGCGCTATAGTATAGCGATCTAGCACGTGGTAATAATCTTCATTTAAGGTATGAAAAGAGACCTGTGCCTGTACTAAACATGTTGCAAACAAACCAAGTATGAGGCAGTATATACGACGATAGAATAGACCCATAAAGCAACAAAGTTAGTCTAAACTAGCGCTTTATTATGAACTCGGTATAACCTGCCAATTGATCTATGTCTTCTATTTCGAGCGTTCGAACAATAGATAAAGGTGAACCTGTGTTGCACCATTCGAGTAACGCGTTTAACGCCTCAGGTTTACCTTCTACATCAATGAATACATTGCCATTCGAGAGGTTTCGGACAAAGCCTTTTAGTCCTAATTCTGTTGCCTTCTGTTCGGTGTACGCTCTAAAATAAACGCCCTGAACCCGACCGATAACTGTGATTTGTTTGCGTTCCATTATCGTAATATTTCACGAAGTACGTGATGCGATTTGATCTTACGCCCATGCAAACCATGAATTTCATAATAATTTAATAGTTGGTTAAGAAGGTTGGAACGTGTCTGACGTGTGATGACCTGATTCGACCACTCATCCAGGTTGGTGTTTAACAAGGTCCACCACCATTTACTGTGTTCATTGTCAATGCATTCCATGTTGAAATAACCTTCGTTCACAAACAAACCTTCCCGAAGGTTGAATACGTCGTTTTCGTGGTATTGTCCTTTGGGATAGAAACCTAAGTAGCGGGTAAGATGAATAAGGAAATACAGGGGATAGTTGCCAATGGACTCTTCTTCCAGGTCGAGGATTCGTATGAAATGATCAAGAAATTGATACAGGTCTGGATTGGGTTCTTCTTCGGTTAAGGTTGCATTTAGAATTTCCGACATAAAGAGAGCAACGCTGTTCTTTAGTACGTCAAAATGCATATGCTGCAAGATTGGGTTGCAACGTAGTTCTTTGACCTGGTGGATTTGTGCATTGTCTTTTTTGTAGATGATAAGGTCCACCAGATTGAGAGGCATGATATGCGAGGGGCGAATGGCTCCCTTGTGGTTTCGAACTCCACGAAGCATAATGCTTTGGGTGCCGAACTGTTCAGTATATACGTGACTAATTACACTGTTGTCCCGGTAGTTGGTATTACGCAGAACGATGGCGCGGGTTTTTTCGAGCATTTTTAATTTACCAGCAGGAGCTTTGTTACCATGGGGTCTTCATCGTCTTCGTTGGCTGTCATGAACAAATATATGCCGGTTTGTGCTCGAACACCACTAAAGTTGTTCCCATCCCAAACAGCTGTTCCACCATTGGCAATCATTTCATAAACAACGCGACCCGAGATATCGGTGATTTTAACCGTAGCATTTTGTGGTAAACCGGTAATTGTAATCGGACCTTTATAATTCGGTCGTACCGGATTAGGGAAGATAACCACGTCACCATGTGTGTCTCCTGCGTCTGTAGCATCACCTCGAAGTGAGATCATTCCCTTGCTTGTACCGAAGAATACTTCCCCGGTTTTGGGCAGGATACCAACGCAGTGCACGGTGTTGCTCAACAACGGGCTATTCTCCGCCGTATAGTGCCGTATTACTTCCGATCCGTCCGGAGCGATTAGCCAAACCCCAGTGTTGGTGGCCACCCATTTTCGGTTTGCACCGTCTACCTGAATATCATTAATTACTTCACTGCCCAGTAAATAGCCTACGTCTCGACCATCATCGATGATGAAGCGTTTGGCCTGTGCGAAATCCGGGTTTTCGAATACGCCTCCTGGGTTATAGAAAACGGCCAGCCCTTCAGCGGTGCCAACCCAAATCTCTCCATCCTGGTCTACCACCAGTGCGTTTACCTCATTTGACGGCAAACTTCCACCGTCCGAAGAAGCGTCCAGTACCATTTGTGTGTCAACAGTGCCAAGTACACCATCCGATTCTTTAAAAACAATGATACCCTGCGATAAGTCGCGTGCAATCATCCATTTTTGATCGAATCGATCAACCACAATCTCGGTGGCTTTTTTAGTGCCAATACGGAATTCATTCCAATCCCCATCGGGTGTGCGCACTTTCAACGCATTATCTGCATCGTAGTTGGTGATCCATAAATTGCCCTTGCTGTCGTACGCCAAACCATCCGTTTGCACAAAGCCTCCGGGTGTTCGGTACAATATCGAATTGGTATCGGTATAAATGTCTACCAGTTGGTTGTTCTTAAGATGTATTAAGCCAAAGCCATGAGTGCCCACATAAACATCACCTGTATTTTCATTTGCAGCAATGGTTAGAATGTCGAAGGCTAAATTCAATCGATCTTCCTTTAAACGATCTTTCCAAATGCCATTTTCAAACACGTAAAATCCAGCTTTGCTGAAAACAGGGTGCCATTGCGGAGAAGTCCCGCCTCCGGCTACCCACATTTGTTCACCAACCGGTGTCATTGCAAATGAGGTAGAGCGTTGAGGGCCATTAGGACGAGCAAAAGAATGATTGCCCTGTGCATCTATTTTTACCAAACCAGTGAAATCACCACCTGTCCATATACTCAACTCATGGTCTAAAATCGCGAAGTTGTTGACGTTTTCACGAATAAAACGCTCGTTACCATCGGGGTCAATAATGGTGATGCCGGGTGGTACTTCAGGGCGATCCGGAATCTGAACAAAAATGAGATGGCCATGGCATATCTCCATGCTCCGAGTGTCGCGCTGAAACTGTGGAATTGTGTCACCCTTGAACAAGAACGTATCCGACTCATAAACCCGCAGTTGTTTAAAGACTTCCACAAATAACTGATTGCGAAAAACCCGAAGTAATCGAGCATTTCCGTTATTCACCATAGGTATTGGGCCTTCCCAACTGTTAAAGTCACTTAGATTAAGACCGGTGCTTGGAGCACGCAAAACACCAACAGCTGTAGCTGCATATATGGTGTCTTTAAAGAACGCTACTGAGTTGATGGATGTGGCAACGCCATTGGGGCCAATGTTCAGGTAGGAGTCCTTAATGGCCTTTCGTTGTAAATCGATAATCACAATACCAAACGAGCAAGACAGATAGGCAAGGTTGCCTTCGAAATGAATGTCGTTGATCGTTTTAGCGCCTAGAATTGACTTCCGTTCGATGTCTGAAATGTTGTAAATCGAATTGCCCTGAAGAATATCAATGTTTGTGTTCTCATAGGCAATCAACAACACATCGAGACCCGGATGATATTTTAGCAATTTTACCTCTACGTCTGAAAACCCATTCACTTTCGAATGCAGCTCCATTTCACCCGACTGTTTGTGGAAGCTGTAAAATCCACGCTCTGCGCCCACATACAAATAGGTTGGGGTTTCAGCAATACTGTTTACGGCATTGTACGGAAGGTGAATACGCCATTGACCAATGGCAACTTCTTCCTTCTGGCCATAAGAGGTGACAAACACCGATAATAACAGGGCTGTGATTAGGAGTCGTAATTTCATAGACGTATACACAAAAGTACTGATTAATAGACCGTAAAAAGTTGGACTAAAGTCAAAACGACTTCGGGCTAAAATTGTTGTGACTATGGTGATGTAACATAAACGAAACATCTAACTTTGCACCGACATGGCAAATAACATTGAAAACAAGGAGCCGGTAAAAATCATCCAGAAAAAAAGGGTAAAACCCGACTGGTTAAAAGTAGATATTGCCGGAGGAGGTAAGTATGCCGAGATGAAGGATTTGGTGAAGAAACACGGCCTTCATACCATCTGTGAGAGTGGAAAATGTCCGAACATTGGGGAATGTTGGGGGGTTGGTACTGCTACGTTCATGATTGGTGGTAATACCTGTACGCGATCGTGTCAGTTTTGTAATGTCGCCACGGGTAGAGGTGAAGTGCTCGACCCAACAGAGCCGTTCAAAGTGGCGCAGTCGATCAGTATCATGGGCATTAAACATGCCGTGGTTACAAGTGTAGATCGCGATGATCTTGCAGATGGTGGATCAGAGCATTGGGCTAAGACTGTGTTGGAAATAAGAAAGTGGAACCCTGATACCACCTTGGAAACATTGATACCGGATTTCCAGGGAAGAACCGAGCAATTGGATAATGTAATCGCTGTGCACCCCGAGATTGTTTCGCACAACATTGAAACAGTTCGACGGCTAACCAAAGAAGTCCGAATTCAGGCAAAATATGACCGTAGTCTTGAAGTATTACGCTATTTGCGCGAGAAGGGAATGAAAACCAAAAGTGGTTTGATGTTGGGCATGGGTGAGACCGATGATGAAATCAAAGAGACATTGGCCGACCTGCGAAAAGTAGGTGTAGACATCATAACCATGGGGCAGTACCTTCAACCAACATCCAGACACCTTAAAGTAGATCGCTTCGTTACTCCCGAGGAGTTTGCACGATACAAGGATTGGGCAGATGCTATGGGGTATGAATTTGTAGAAAGTGGTCCGCTGGTGCGTTCAAGTTATCACGCGGAGAAACACATCATTAAAGACAAGGCTTAAGTCGGGGTTTCCTTAAACCCGTTTAAGAAGCGCCACATGATCTCTCGAATCTGTTCGAGATCTTCGGTGCTCATATTGAGCGATTTTATCAATTCCTTCGGAACTGATTTTGCATCTTCCTGAAGCGCTTTTCCCTTTTCGGTAAGTGTAATAAATACGGTGCGTTCGTCTGTGCTTGATCTCTTCTTGATCAGTAGTTTCTTCTCCTTCATTTTTTTGATTAGCGGAGTAAGGGTGTTGGTGTTTAGGTAGAGACGCTTACCCAATTCAGAAACCGTAAGTTTTTCTTCCTGCCATAAAACAAGCATAACAAGGTATTGTGGATAGGTAATATCCATCACTTCCAGCAACGGTTGATATAGCCGTGTAATCATTCTTGAACTAGCATACAATGGAAAGCAAACCTGCTCAGGAAGTATTAAATTATTGTTATCACTCATCGACTTAGTCCCTTTAATTGTCTGATTTCTGCAATTATGTCGCACAAGACATAATTGTGTACGACAATTTTACCTAAAAATCTTTGATTAACGAAAAGAATGCTTTTTTTTTGAGGGTACGACATTGATTTTTGATTTTACCATGACCAAGAATCGAGCGTGTTTTTCAAGTTCAATCTGTCTCAAACAACGAAAAATTATGAAAGGTGGCGAATTTTTAATCAAAGAACAGGAAGCAAACGACGTTTTTGTTCCCGAAGAGTTAAGCGAAGAGCAACGTATGTTCCGAAGTATGGCATTTGAGTTTATCGAATCTAAGATTTGGCCAAACATCGGAAAGATTGATAAGCAACTGGAAAACCCGGACCTGGTTCCGAAATTTCTGGAAGAGGCGGGAGCGCTCGGTATGTTAGGAGCTGGTTTGCCAGAGGAATACGGCGGCATGGGCGTCGATTTTGTAACAGAGACAGTTCTGAGTGAAGAGTTAGGTAAGTCTTTGTCGTTCGGAGTAGCTGTGGCTGCCCATACGGGGATTGGCACGTTGCCCATTTTGTATTACGGAACAGAAGAACAGAAGCAAAAGTATTTGCCAGACCTGTCTACTGGAAAATTAAAAGCAAGTTACTGTCTTACGGAGCCAGACTCTGGATCGGATGCACTGGCTGCTAAAACAAAAGCGGTGCTTGATGGAGAGGAATGGGTGTTAAACGGGCAGAAAATGTGGATCACAAACGCGGGTTTTGCGGATTTATATATTGTGTTTGCCCAGGTTGACGGCGATAAATTTACAGGTTTCGTTGTTGAGCGAGATACACCAGGGTTAACACTAGGAGATGAAGAGGTGAAGCTCGGTATAAAGGGTTCAAGCACACGACAGGTGTTCTTCGAAGATGTAAGAATTCCAAAGGAAAACTTACTGGGAGAAATTGGAAAAGGGCATAGAATTGCCTTCAATGTATTGAACATAGGCCGATTCAAGCTCGGGGCGATGGTTATGGGTGGCAGTAAACAAGCCATTGACATCGCTGTGAAATATGCGAACGAGCGCAAACAGTTTAAGCAACCTATTTCCAACTTCGGGGCCATCCAGCATAAATTGGCCGAAATGGCAATAAAAACGTATGCGGCTGATTCTGCAACTTATCGTATCGCAGATTTGCTTGCCGATAAAATAACCGAGTTGAAAGCGGAAGGATTGAGCAAAGCGGAAGCCAAGCTTAAGGCCGCCGAAGAATATAACATTGAGTGCGCCATTCTAAAAGTTCTGGGATCCGAGTCCATCGACTATGTGGTTGACGAAGCGGTACAGATTTTTGGTGGCACCGGTTATTCCGAGGAGTATCCAGTTGCACGAATGTATCGTGATGCACGGATCAATCGAATTTTTGAAGGTACCAATGAGATCAATCGAATGCTGGCTGTTGGTCAGATGATGAAGAAGGCAATGAAGGGCGAATTGGATTTGATGACGCCGGCAATGAATATTCAAAATGAATTGATGTCTATTCCCGATTTCGGTGACGATGACGAATCCGAGTTGCTTTATGCAGAGAAGAAGGCGATACGAAATGCGAAGAAGGCCATTTTGATGGCTTCGGGCGCTGCGGCGCAGAAGTACATGATGGAGTTGGAAAATCAGCAGGAAGTGTTAATGTATTTGGCCGATATGGCCATCGACGTGTTTACAGCAGAGAGTGCATTGTTGCGCACGGAGAAAGTGGTCGGGTTAAGAGGCGAGGAAGCTTCAAGGCTTCAATTGCTGATGACCAAGGTCTATTTGTCGGATGCCTTAGAGCGTGTGCACATGGCAGGTAAACATGCCATTGCCGGATTTGCAGAAGGTGACGAACTGCGTATGATGTTGATTGGTATGAAGCGATTTACAAAGTACGAACCGATGAACACGATAGCTGCACGAAAAGAAATTGCAGCAAAAATGATTGAAACAAATTCTTACCCGTTTTGAATAATTTGATGGAAGTACAGGAAGCGAAGAAAAGGAAAATACGATCCGTTGCAATACTCGGATCCGGGGTTATGGGAAGTCAGCTGGCTTGCCATTATGCCAACATCGGTTTAAAAGTCTATCTGTTAGACATTGTACCTTTCGATCTCAAAGAAGAAGAGAAGTCCAGTTCAGCAGCACGCAACCGTATCGTTAACGGGGCATTGAAGGCAGCGTTAAAGGCCAACCCGTCTCCGGTATACACTAAAGATGTTGCCAAACGTATTTCAACTGGGAATTTCGAAGACAACATGGACTGGGTGGGTAAGGTCGACTGGGTGTTAGAAGCGGTAATTGAACGATTAGATATTAAGATTCAGGTATTCGACAACGTTGAAAAACATCGAAAGCCGGGCACATTGGTCACGTCTAATACCTCTGGTATTCCAATCCATATGATGTTGCAAGGCCGTTCCGACGATTTCAAAGCGCATTTCTGTGGTTCGCACTACTTCAATCCGCCAAGATATCTGCCTTTACTCGAGATCATCCCTACGAAAGAGACACATCCCGAAGTTGTGGATTTTCTAATGCACTACGGGGACCTTTATCTCGGTAAGCAAACGGTGTTGTGTAAGGATACGCCGGCATTCATCGCCAACCGCATTGGTGTGTTTAGCATCATGACCATTTTTCATCTTATGGCGCAAATGGACATGACGATTGAAGAAGTAGATGCCGTTACCGGTCCGATCTCGGGTAGACCAAAATCAGCAACTTTCAGAACCTGCGATCTGGTTGGGATCGATACTTTGGTAAAGGTAGCTACCGGTGTGCGGGATAATTGCCCGGAAGACGAGGCCAAAGACCTATATGTGATTCCAGACTTTCTGGAAAAAAT
>DIYD01000052.1:0-1012 GCA_002428905.1 Bacteroidetes bacterium UBA6063
GGCGACCACTCCGCTCCCTCCATAGGTTGGGTAGCATATAATTCCTATGTTCATTCGTAATTAGATTACTACTTCTTCGTATCGTTCCCTTGGTTGGCAGTGTTTTGCCTTGTTCACTATAGCGGCAATATGCTCTGGAGTGGTTCCACAACATCCACCTACAATGTTTACCAAACCACTTTCTGCAAACTCTCCAACCACGTTTGCCATGTAATCCGGGCTTTCGTCGTATTCACCCATTTCATTGGGCAAGCCCGCATTTGGGTGCGCACTGATTGCAGCGGATGCAACCTTGCTCAAATTACCAATAAACGGCCGCATAAGTTCGGCCCCAAGTGCACAATTCAAACCAACAGAAATTGGATTGGCATGCGCTACGGAGTTCCAGAATGCTTCGACCGTTTGTCCGCTCAGCGTTCGACCACTATTATCGGTGATGGTACCCGAAATCATAATCGGGATATCCATGTTTCGTTCTTCTTCTATTTCTTTTATAGCATAGATCGCTGCCTTACAGTTTAACGTATCGGTAATCGTTTCAATCAACAACAGATCGGCTCCACCATCCAGCAATCCATTGGCCTGGTCTTTAAATGCTTCTACCAATTCATTGAATGTGACTGCTCTGTAACCCGGATTCCCAACGTCTGGCGACATCGAAGCTAATTTCGTTGTTGGCCCGATAGACCCGGCAACAAATCTTGGTTTATCCGGTGTTGCACGCGAAAACTCATTCGCAATCTCTTTGGCGATCTGAGCTCCAGCCTTATTGATTTCATACGACAGGTCTTCCATATGGTAGTCGGCCATTGAAATCGCATTCGCATTAAATGTGTTGGTTTCTATGATATCAGCTCCAGATTCCAAAAAAGCACGATGTATGTCTTTAATGATGTTGGGTTGTGTAATACACAGCAAGTCGTTGTTCCCCTTAATCGGATGCTCATAATTGGCAAATCGCTCTCCGCGGTATTGTTCTTCGGTCAACCCATGACGTTGAATCATGGTTCCC
>DIYD01000052.1:1074-8207 GCA_002428905.1 Bacteroidetes bacterium UBA6063
CATGACGTTGAATCATGGTTCCCATTGCACCATCGAGAAACATAATTCTCTGGTTCAATATTTCATTTATTTGGGTCCGTATAACCATTGGGCAAAAATAATTCAGTTGTTCTCCTTCAGTACTGTTTTAAACACAAAACATCGAAAAAGGATTTGAATGTGTCAATAAACTTGATTTTCAAACCATTCTTCTTCCAGTGTTTGGGTTTCATCGGTACACCCACAGCAATATGGGTTTTGCAGAACCGTCGATAATTGGTTCAAGGGCTGACAAGAATTGTGGTGATACGGTAGGACAGCCTTCACTTAAACAAATTCCGAAACTCTGCTCCATATCGGGCACGCAGCCGTGAGAATGCAATACCACAAAACGTGCAAAGGCATTTGAATTGGACGTGTCAAGTCCATACAGTTTATAAGCCGTTCCAAATTGGCCGTCATACTTATATCCAACTTTGTACCTTCCCAATGAAGTACAATTACTGCCTTCCACATTGCTAAACTGGGGCTTCCCAACGTATTTCTTGCAGTGGCCATGCGTAACCAAACCGGATTTCACAACGGATTGTGAATCGAGATTAACGACAAAAAAACGCCTTTTACCTGAACGCATGGACATATCAGAAAAAAACGCAATATGGGTGTTGTACTGCTTCGCCCTTGCGTAATCCAGTGCTTTTTGCATGCGCTTTTTACTGACTTTGGCCTTCTTAACTTTGGCTTTAGCTGGTGATTCAGGTAAATCATCCGGATTGTTGGATGCATTGCAGGCTAGGAGTAAAAGTGGTAAAAAAATCAGAAGATGTTTCAGGCGCATACCTTTTTCAACTCAAGTTGACACTTTATAGTGCACTGTGTGCCCATTTTCTATTATTCGCCAGGTGCTTTTCTATTATTTGAGCACCATTTTGTAATGAACAATACCCGCCTCTTCAAACTGATCGCCTTCGGGCTTAAATCCAAAACGTTCGTACAGGCTGCATGCACTCAACTGAGAGTGGAGGTAAACATTTTCCTGGCTTGGCAAATCGTCCAGAACCGCCTGCACAATCTCACCACCAATTCCACGGTTACGGTAAGACTGCAGCACAGCAAATCGCTCCAGCTTAATCCCATTGGGTGTTCTCCGCCAACGAGCTGTACCAACCGGCTCATCTTCCAACAAGGCAAGAAAGTGTACCGATGTCTCTTCGAACTTATCGTATTCGAGCGTAGGATCCACCCTTTGCTCATCGACAAACACCGTTTGGCGAATACTAAAAATAGTATCTAACTGTTTCCCACTTAACACCTTTACAACTTTAACTGCCATGATCGATTCCTCCTTTTTATGTTGGGTTCCTAACAAAGTTAATTCGTTTTAGTCTATAGTTGGCAACCGGTAATATAAAATCTCAACCGGTACCTAATCCGTCGTCTATTGCCTATGAATCATACGGTTAGATGCAGTACACAACTTTTAAAAAAAAGGCTAATTTTGCCGTCCTTTTTAAAAGCAATAAAATTCAAAAGAGATGAGTATTTCTTCAATCGAAAACATTTTAGGAAACGAAGCAGATTACCTGTTAAATCATACATCCGAAACGATTTCAAAAGATCGTCTTCACTTACCTGGTCCTGATCATTTAGACAAGACCTGGGGTATTTCTAATCGCAGTCCTCAGGTATTGCGTAGTTTAAATCAGTTGATGAATACAGGTCGCTTAGGTGGAACTGGCTACATGTCTATCCTTCCTGTTGACCAGGGTATTGAGCACTCTGCGGGAGCGAGCTTTGCTCCAAATCCTGATTATTTCGATCCGGAAAACATCGTAAAACTTGCTATTGAAGGTGGTTGTAATGGTGTAGCTTCTACGTTCGGGGTTTTGGCAAGCGTATCAAGAAAATATGCACACAAAATTCCGTTTATCGTAAAGTTGAACCACAACGAATTAATGACGTATCCTAACAACTTCAACCAAATCATGTTTGGTTCAGTTGAAGAAGCCTGGAACCTGGGCGCTACAGCGGTGGGTGCAACAATTTACTT
Source organism: Bacteroidetes bacterium UBA6063 (assembly GCA_002428905.1). Classification (GTDB taxonomy): domain Bacteria; phylum Bacteroidota; class Bacteroidia; order NS11-12g; family UBA9320; genus UBA987. Next base: position 3,104 of record DIYD01000052.1, read on the forward strand.
TGGGTCTGATGGTGCAGAGCGTCAAATTATGGAAGTAGCTGCTGCGTTCGAGCGCGCTCACGAGTTGGGCATGGCTACCATCTTATGGTGCTACTTGCGTAACAGTGGTTTCAAGAAAGACGGAACAGATTACCACGTAGCTACAGACATTACTGCACAGGCGAACCATATTGGAGTTACCATTCAGGCAGACATTATCAAACAAAAATTACCAGAGAATAATGGCGGTTATACCGCAATTGGATTTGGTAAAACACACGACAAAGTATACTCAGAATTAACCTCTGACCACCCAATCGATTTATGCCGTTACCAGGTGGCGAACTGCTACATGGGTAAAGCCGGTTTAATCAACTCAGGCGGTGCTTCTGGAAACAACGACATGTTCGACGCTGTAAAAACAGCAGTTATCAATAAAAGAGCAGGCGGTTGCGGACTAATTTCCGGAAGAAAAGCGTTCCAAAAACCACTAAATGAAGGTGTACAACTATTGAATAATATTCAAGATGTATACCTAACTGAGGAAGTTACAATTGCCTAAATCTGTCCGCAGATTCAATTGTATTCTTTAAGGTTATTTCCGTAAATTTGATTTGATATGAGTTGGTTTAAGCGAGTAAAAGACGGTATTTTAACAAAAACTCAGGACAAGAAATCTACGCCAGATGGGTTGTGGGTGAAGTGCCCTGAGTGTCAAACACCACATGCGAGCAAAGACTTTGCAGTAGCAATGTGGGTGTGTAGCGAATGCGGACATCATACGAGAATTGGTTCAGCTGAATATTTCGAAATCTTCTTCGATAACGGAAAATTCACCGAATTGAATGCAAACATGGTCTCTGGTGACCCATTGAAATTCGTTGACAATAAAGACTACCCAACCCGTATTGCAGCGGCGCAGGAAAAAACGCAACTGAACGACGCAGCACGCACTGCAGTGGGCAAAATGAATGGTATGAAAGTCGTAATCACCAGCATGGATTTCAGCTTTATTGGTGGATCTATGGGAACTGTGGTTGGAGAGAAAATCGCTCGTTCTATTGATTACGCCCGAGAGCACAGAATACCACTGATTGTAGTATCGAAAAGTGGAGGTGCACGTATGATGGAAGCGGCGTTTAGTCTAATGCAAATGGCCAAAACCAGCGCTAAACTGGCATTGCTTGATCAGGAAGGCATTCCTTTCATCTCCTACCTCACAGACCCTACCACAGGTGGTGTAACAGCATCATTTGCCATGTTAGGAGACTTCAACATTGCAGAGCCTAACGCGTTGATCGGATTTGCCGGCCCACGTGTAATTAAGGAAACAATCGGAAAAGACCTACCCAAAGGCTTCCAGCGCAGTGAATTCTTGCAAGAACACGGTTTTGTCGACTTCATTGTTGAGCGGAAAGACGCGAAAGAAAAAATAGCTTCCTTGCTTGCCCTGATCTGTGATAAAAAAGCAAAACCAAAGTCAGAAGAAAAGAAAACAGCAACGGCTTAATTTTTTTATTGAATTCGTCACGGATTACCACATAAATTTATTACTTCGCAAAAAAAACTTTTATGAATTTCCCAGCAGAATTAAGATATACAGACGACCACGAATGGGTACGTTTAGACGGTGATGTTGCCACTATTGGAATTACTGACTTTGCTCAAAGCGAATTAGGTGATGTTGTTTTCGTAGAAATCGAAACAGAAGGCGAAACACTTGACGCAGGTGAAACCTTTGGAACAGTAGAGGCAGTAAAAACAGTATCTGATTTGTACTTACCTGTTGCTGGCGAAATCATTGAGGTGAATGGCGGATTGGAAGACGCCCCTGAAAGCGTTAACGGCGACCCTTATGGTGATGGCTGGATGATCAAAGTAAAGGTGAGCAACACCGCTGACGTTGATGCACTGATGGATGCTGATGCATACAAGGCATCTGTTGGGCAGTAATGCTCAAATCCTACAGATTCACACTTATTTTATCTATCGTCATACTAATTCTTAGTGTGATGTCGATTGGGGAACTCCCCAAACTTGAAGTTAAGGCAAGCGATAAGATTGGCCACTTTTTGGCTTATGGCACATTGTGCGTCGTTGCCTTGTTCGAATATGCAAAACAGAAACGTTGGTCAAACTACATTGGCCGTTGGTTAATTGGTTCTGCATTGCTTTGTGGGCTTTATGGTGTTCTTATGGAGTTGCTTCAGGCCTCGCCCATAAGTAACCGACACTTTGAGTATTACGACATGTTGGCGAATTTTACTGGTGCCGCAGTTGGTGCGCTGCTGTTTGGACTTGTGTATAAACGGCTACAACATCGTTTTTCGACCAAAGGTTAAATATCTTTTACCTTTTAATCGTTAATAGTATATAATACACGAGAATCCCTAAATTTGAATTTTATAACTTCTGTGAAACATGGAAATTAAAAAAGCGAAAAACAAAGACAACAAAACCTACAGAACGCTGTTCTTGCTTATCGGTATGTGCCTGTCGCTGGGCACGGTATACGGTTTAATTGAATACCGAAAGTATGACAAGGTTGAGGTGGAAAACATCGACATGGTGTATGACGAAAACGAAGTTGAGGTAGAACAAACCCAACAAGAGGAAGAACCACCACCAAAACCCGAACCAGAACAAGACCCAATCATTGAGGTGGTTGAAGACGACGTTGAAGTTGAAGACGAGGTGGACATTGATATTGAAACAGATGACGATGAAGGTTTCTCTGAAGTAGAAGTTGAAGAAGACGAAGGTCCTGAAGAAACCGATGAGGTTTTCAAGTGGTACCAGGTTCAGGAAAAAGCACAATTCCCGGGTGGCGACAAAGCCATGGATAAATTCATCGATGAGAATCTGGTTATTCCGGATATCGCTTTTGAAGAAGCAGAGAGTGGAACTGTACTTGTTGGGTTTACCGTGGAAAAAGATGGTAGCCTTTCAAATATCCGCATCCTTTCAAAACGTAAAATTGGTTACGGTGTAGAACAAGCAGCGATTAAGTGCATTAAGAAGATGCCTCGTTGGAAGCCTGCTTTGCAGCGTGACAAGCCTGCACGTATGGCATTCACAAAACCCATTCGATTAAACTTCAACTAAGGTTGAACACAGATATTTAGAAAACCGAGACCTTAAACGTCTCGGTTTTTTTATACCCATTTTTTCCGTTGGTGAACACCAAACCACCGTTGGTCAATTGGCCATTTCCCTTTTATATCGTTGCGGGTATACATGTCGTATAGATCTTAACCCTATTAAATAGTTACGACATGGAATTAAAAAAAGTAAAACACAAAGACAACAAAACGTACAGAATGTTATTCTTCTTCATTGGCATGACGGTTTCCTTTGGAACCGTTTACGCCATTATGGAATACCGAAAGTACGACAAGGTTTCCCTGAATGACCTGGAAGTGATTTGGGACGATTATGAAGACATCCTCATTGACCAAACGGCGCATGAGAAACCCAAACCACCAAAGCAAGAGCCTCTTAAAGACTTCGTGCTAAAACTGGTACCAGACGACAAGAAGATCGATGACATTGAAATCGATCTGGACATTGAGCCGGATGACGACCCAAACCCCGATGCCCCAGATCTTGGCGACGATGATGATGAACTGGAAGAGACCAACGAAGTTTTCTCTTGGGCACAGGTACAGGAACGTGCTGAGTTCCCAGGCGGTAGAAAGGCCTTAGATCAATTTATTGAAGACCACTTAACCCTGAATGACATTCAGCTGGAAGAAGCACCAAGCGGCACAGTTGCAATTAGCTTTACCATTGAAAAGGATGGCAGCCTGTCTGACATTCGGGTAACATCCAAACGAAAAATTGGGTATGGTGTGGAAGAATCGGTATTGGCAGTATTCAAGAAAATGCCAAATTGGAAACCGGCTTTACAGCGCGACAAACCCGCACGTATGTCGTTCACAAAACCCGTACGGCTAAATCTTAACTAGCACTAATTCCAAAAGGCTCATTCATTTTCGGATGGGCCTTTAATTTTATGCGCTAACGCCTAAGCGCTTTTCAATCGCTGTATCGTAACCTACCTTGTAATCGGCAATACTTCCATAATCTTCATCGTCGATGGAGATTCGGTTACCAGATACTTCGCCAATTTTTGTGATTTGTACGTTGTGTTTCGCCATAACTTCTTCCAGTTGAGCAGCATGCTCTTCAGAAATAGAAATCACCGCACGACTTTGACTCTCTCCAAATAGATACGCATCTTTACGTGCACTTGGTGAAGTTTTTACATCTACACCTAATCCGCTTGCCATAGCACTTTCCAGAAGAGATACAAACAATCCGCCTTCAGAAATATCGTGGCAACTATTTACAATACCCGACTCTATGCTGTCTGAAATTGCTTGCTGCAATGCATATTCCTCGTCCAGATCGAAATGCGGACATGGTGATTGAGCTACCCCATGGATTTTTGCCAGGTATTGAGAGGATGAGATGTCGTCAACATAGCGTCCAACCATGTAAATCGCATCACCCTCGTTTTTAAAATCAAGTGTGGTGATGTGTGCAGGATCCTCTATCAATCCAACCATACCGATGGTAGGAGTTGGGTATACTGCCGTTCCATCTGAACTCTGATTGTAAAAGCTAACGTTTCCACCAGTTACCGGAGTTCCAAATTTCTCACAGGCTTTCTTCATACCCATGATGGCATTTTTAAACTGCCAGTATACTCCTTTATCATATGGATTACCGAAGTTTAGGCAATTTGTAATTGCACTTGGCTTACCGCCGGTACACACAATGTTTCTCGCTGCCTCACTTACTGCAATAGCGGTACCCTGCTCCGGGTCTGCATAAACATAACGGCTGTTACAATCTACGGTTAACGCCAGCGATCGGTCTGTTCCTTTTATTTGAACCACAGCTGCATCACTAGGCCGGTTTGTACTTTGATTTACAGTACCCACCATGCTGTCGTACTGCCTGTACACCCATCGCTTCGAAGCAATGTTTGGAAGCATAGCAATCTCCCTGGCAACCTTTGGTAAACTCTGTGGCTGAGCAACATCATCCATTGAGAACGCCTTAATCTCAGCCGTATAGGCTGGCTCTTCCCATTCGCGGTGATATACGGGTGCGCCAC
>DIYD01000052.1:8264-15119 GCA_002428905.1 Bacteroidetes bacterium UBA6063
CGCCACCACCCAAAACAAGGCTTTCAGCAGGCACATCACAGGTAACTTCACCGTCTTTGATGTATTTAATTCGACCAGATGCGTTTACTTCTCCAATTTGAGAGAACGTGAGGTCCCATTTCTCCAAAATCGCTTCAATTTCCTTCTCGCGTCCTTTCTCTATGATCGCAAGCATACGCTCCTGGCTCTCGCTCAATAAGATTTCCCAATCTTTCATATCCGACTGGCGTAGAGGTACTTTGTCAAGATCAATGGTCATACCAGTCTCGCTTTTGGCACTCATTTCACAGGTAGAACATGTAATACCGGCAGCACCCATGTCCTGAAGACCGACCACAGCTCCAGTGGCAATGATCTCCATAGTAGCTTCAAGAATCAACTTCTCCCAGAAGGGGTCGCCAACCTGAACCGCTGGCAAATCATCCATTGCATCCTCACCAATATCTTTACTGGCAAAAGCCGCGCCTGCTATACCGTCTTTACCCGTAGCAGAACCGAAAATGTACACCGGGTTGCCTATACCTTCTGCTACGGCACTAACCGTTTTCCCAACTTCTACAATTCCAACACTCATTGCATTTACCAGGATATTGGTTTCGTAACAATCGTCGAAATATACCTCACCTCCTACCGTTGGAATGCCAAACGAATTGCCATAATCACCAATACCTTTTACAACACCTTTGGTCAACCATTTCGTTCGGTCGGTGTTGATGTTTCCAAAACGAAGTGAATTTAATTGAGCAATTGGTCGAGCCCCCATAGAGAAGATATCGCGATTGATCCCTCCGACTCCGGTTGCAGCACCCTGATACGGCTCAATGGCTGAAGGGTGATTGTGACTTTCAATTTTAAAGCAACATGCAAGACCTCCTCCTATGTCTACCAAACCTGCATTTTCCTCACCGGCCTCGGCTAACATCATTGGACCTTCCTTAGGAAGTTTCTTCAACCACACAATCGAGTTTTTGTAAGAACAGTGCTCACTCCACATTACCGAATAAACACTCAACTCCGTAAAGTTAGGCGTGCGCCCAAGTATCTGTTTAATGTGTTCAAATTCTTCCGGTCTAAGTCCTAGTTCTTCTGCCGTTTGTACTGTCGTTTCTTGCATGCTTCTACACTTAAAAAATGGAGCGCAAAATTAACCATTGCGCACCAATTTGTAAGCCTTTGCAGCTATTTGGGGAAAACATTTTACCTGGGGCTCTAACCACCCTGTTTGTATGAGAAATTTGATGTTGTTTTTAATGTAACCGAAAAACTATCTTTGCCGTCCTTTTAAAATAAAATTAGGCAATGATTATTGGAGTACCCAAAGAAATTAAGAACAACGAAAACCGTGTAGCGTTAACGCCTGCAGGTGTTCGTGAAATGGTGAAAAGAAACCATACGGTTTACATTCAGTCTACTGCTGGTAACGGTAGCGGTTTCAGTGATGAAGAATACGTTGAAGCTGGTGCGCAAATTCTTCCAACCATTGAAGAAACCTATGCAATTGCAGAGATGATCATGAAGGTGAAAGAACCGATTGACCCTGAGTACAAATTGATCAAAAAAGACCAACTTGTTTTTACGTATTTCCACTTCGCTAGTTATGAGCCTTTGACCCATGCCATGATGGAAAGCGGAAGCGTTTGCCTTGCATACGAAACTGTAGAATCTGAAGACAGAAGTCTTCCGTTGTTGGTACCTATGAGTGAGGTTGCAGGTAGAATGGCAACACAGGAAGGTGCGAAATACCTTGAAAAGCCAATGGGTGGACGAGGAATCTTGTTGGGAGGCGTTCCGGGTGTTAAACCTGCCAAAGTACTTGTACTTGGTGGCGGTGTAGTTGGAACAAACGCTGCAAAAATGGCTGCCGGTCTTGGAGCTGAAGTAACTATTATGGATATCAGCCTACCTCGATTACGTTACCTGGATGATGTAATGCCAGCAAACGTTCACACCATGATGTCGAATGAGCATAACATCCGTGAGATGATCAAGTCACACGATCTAATTATTGGTGCGGTATTGATCCCCGGTGCAAAGGCTCCACACCTCATTACACGCGACATGCTCAAAGATATGCGTCCAGGTACTGTGCTGGTTGACGTAGCTGTTGATCAGGGCGGATGTATTGAAACCTGTAAGCCTACCACACACGAAAATCCGACGTTCGTTATAGACGAAGTGATGCATTACTGTGTAGCAAATATGCCAGGTGCGGTGCCATACACCTCTACCCTCGCGTTGACAAACGCAACACTTCCATATGCGATTCAACTAGCAAGTAAGGGATGGCAGCAAGCATGTAAAGACAACGAAGAACTTAAATTAGGTTTGAACGTTATTAACGGAAAGGTATGTTACAAAGGTGTTTCTGACGCCTTTGGTTTAGACTACCACGATGTTGAGACATTCTTAAACTAGGTATATAAGCTCGTTGGATCTGAACTATAAAAAATATGGCGATAACGACAGCGTCGTTGTTATAGTTCACGGCCTGTTCGGCATGTTAGACAACTGGCACAATATTGCCAGGAAGTTGTCGGAACATCACACCGTTTACACCGTAGATATTCGGAATCATGGTGGTTCGCCACATGCTGCCGAGATGGACTACGAACTCATTTCCAACGATTTATATCATTTTACCAATACACATCACATTACTTCGGCCAGTTTTGTAGGGCATTCCATGGGTGGAAAAGCCGTTATGAAACTGGCCGATCTTTTTCCCGGCATTATTGACCGACTGTGCGTGGTGGACATAGCGCCAAAAAAATACAAACCAGGGCATAATCTGTACTTTGATGCCATGTTCAAACTTCCGGTACAGAACATCTCATCGCGCAGCGAGGCAGAAAAACAGTTATCTGAGATGATTTCCGATGCCGGCATCCGATTGTTTTTATTAAAAAACCTCCAACGCTCGAAAGAAGGCGGTTACCACTGGAAATTCAATTTACAGGGCATCTATGATAACTATGCTTCCGTAATTGATCGGGTTTCCTTAGATTGGCCATTTTCGAATCCAACACTTTTTATTAAAGGAGCCAAGTCAGATTATGTGACCGAACAGGATGAAGACGATATCTACGAGATGTTCCCCAACGCCGATTTTGCCAGTGTTCCCAATGCAGGACATTGGGTTCATGCAGAAAACCCAGATGGATTTTTGTCGGTGTTGAACGAATTCCTGAGCTAAAGGCATAGACCTCCATTTTTTCTGGCTTAATCGATTGTTTTTTATAGCTTTGGTTGCTCATAAAATTGATTGCGAGATAACCAATGGCAAAGTCGTCAAACAAGAACACCCAAACAGCCAATAAAGCGCCTAATTGCTTCATTATTACAGGCGTTAATGATGAAAGTACACGCAATAGCGTTGAAGCGGCCTTAAGTCAGTTTCAGAACAAATTTGTCAACCAGGAAGTAATTCTTAGTGGAGAAGCTGGTGTAGCGTACCAGGATCTTGCGGGCAAAATGCAAGAAAACACTTTCCGTTGGGTAGCAGTAGTACCTGAACAAAACATAGGTATGTTAGGCAGCCTGGAAAACAGCCTGAAAGGACAAAAGAACGTTCAGGGATATGCATTAATACCAGACTTTGCATCCGGAAAAATCAAGAGATCGTTAGCACAACGTATTGGCCAGTTCTTTACAAAGTTCACCGGACTTGTTGAAGTTAATGGTCAGGATAGCGGAATGGTAGCCTTCCATCATTCAGATGTAGTAGCAAGAGACCTGCTCTCTGGTCTTGCTCCCTTTAGCAACGCTACGTACAAGATGGCCAACTGGGGTATTCTCAACGGACTTACCCCAAAAGGAATTACCCTAAATCAAGTTAAAGCCAACGATCTTAACTACAGTTATTTCAAAAGTATCCTGGGCAGCATCGGTTCACGCGTTGACTGGTTTATAAAATCTGGTCTGTCTTCATTTAATAAAGCTGGCTTAAGCAATGCAAATTCAGGCTTGTATCGGTTTTTGTTTACTGCGCTGTGTTTGATAAGTTTTGTCTTGCTACCTCTTTTAAGTTTTGACTTCGGTGCAACCTGGGACGAGCCTGAAGACCGAAAGTACTTTAAAGAAGTAATCGCCTATTTCCAAACAGGAGGTGAAGATAGCAGAGCACTGGACCAGAATCGTAAATTGCACGACCACCTGGTGAATTATGGCCCATTTGTTAACCTTACCTGTGCCTTTGTAGAGGAATATATATCGCCTTTCGACACCTATGAAACGAGGCATATTGTATTGAGCATGTTTGCGTTTATAGGCCTGTTGTTCACAGGGTTGTTAGCCCGCAAAGCAGGCTCATGGCGAACAGCCGTCATTGTCCTGCTCATTCTCTTGTTTACTCCAGCTTTTTGGGGGCACGCAGCAAATAATCAAAAAGACATGCCTTTTATGGCGTTCTACATCGCCAGCTTGTTCTATATCGTACGCCTGATTCAAGACCTGCCGAAACCACGTATAAAAACCATATTAATGGCGGGAATAACCATAGGTATTTTGTTCAGTATTCGAGCCGGTGGGTTAATCGCTTTTGGCCTACTATTGCTTTTTGCTGGTGTAAAGTTCTTACTCACCTTGAAAGACAAAGACCTTTCGTTCGGCAAACGGTTTATCAAGTATGCTTCCTTCACATTAATCCCGTTAGCCCTTGCCTATTTTATTGGCGTTATATTCTGGCCAGCGGCAATCGAAGACCCATTTAACCACCCGTTGGCTGCCCTTAGAAATTTTGAGAAGTTTAGCCTCGTACATATTTATGAAGTATTTGAAGGTGAGCGTTATTACATGAAGGACTACCCCTGGTATTATGCCCTAAAAATGATGTGGCTCACCTTGCCTTTAGTTGTGTTGGGAGGATTGGGCATATTTGCCGGAATTTTCTACTTCAAGCGCAAAGCTTATAAGCTGCCTGTTGTACTCATGACGGGTTTTGCACTGGTCTTTCCAATTGCCTATATCATTTACAGAGACTCAGCCCTTTATAATTCCTGGAGACACGTGTTATTTGTATTGCCAAGTACATTGATTCTTGCAGGTATTGGTTGGGACGCTTTACTCTCGTTGAAAAACAACATGATTCGTTATGCGGTTTCTGGTGTTCTCGCCATTACACTGTTACTACCAGGCACCTGGATGATTAAGAATCATCCTTATCAATACCTGTACTACAACGAGATTGCTGGTGGAGTTGCTGGTGCATATGGCAACTACGAATTGGATTATTGGTGTCAAACACCTCGTGAAGCTTTACGTTGGATTTTAGAGAACGAAGACTTTGATCAAAAACCAATGAAACTTGTCTCAAACAATGAGATTAAAAGTCTGCAATACTATGCCGACCAGTATCAGGAAAATGGTGAAGAATTGCGGTCTTTGATTCTGCGCGCAGAGGAGCTAGGCGATGAAATTGACCAACTGAATTACTTCAAGCAAGAAAGCATAATCACCGAGCAAGAGCTAAACGAAGAAGTAGCACGTATACGCGAGGAACAAAAACCGATTAATGAAGAGATTAACGAATTACGTAAAATTAGGGTTCAATGGTCTCGCGAACAACAATGGAACAAAGACGACTGGGATTATGCCATCTGGACAAACCGAACACTGTCACCCACACAGCACACGAATGGCTATTTCCCACCAAAGGGAACGGTGCATACCATCGAGATTGATGGTGTAGTGGTAGCAGCCGTAGTTAAGCGTGAAAACAAGAACATCTTTGAAGCAAATGCCCTTATGAAAAAAGGCCAGTACGCAGAAGCAGAGAAACTGCTGACAGATTACATTGCTTACGATTCTATGGAGGAAGAAGCCTATCGAACCCTGGCGTATATTAAGTTACTGCAACAGAAATGGGACGACTGCATTGAACTTTGCAACAAGAGTATAGAAATCTGCCCGGAGAGTTATTTCAGTTACAACTTTAAGGGCGTTGCGTATTTGCGTTCTGCGGTATACAACACCGACAAAGTTGCGGCGGAAGCTTCTCTGGCTGAAGCCGAAAAGAGCTTCAAATCTGCAGTTAAATTCAAACCAAACTTCAGTTCAGGTTACGATGGACTGGGAGATATTGCATACACACGTGGTAATACGCAAAAAGCATTGAAGATGTACCAAAAGGCACTGGAATTTATGGGGGCGAATCACCAAATATATTTCAAGTTGGGAGAAACCTATCGAACCATGGGCGATTTGAATAATGCAGGCCGTTATTACAACGCTTCTATTCAAGTCAACCAAAACTTTGCTGCGTCCTATTATGGCATGTACCAGATTCTACAGCAGGCAGGTCAGAACGAAGAAGCCATGAAATACTTGCAACAGTATCAACAATTGACCGGTAGATAATGGAATATTAGGTACAGCAGACAAGAGTTGTACTGAAAAGTGACAGAACTAAATTCTTTTTACCTTTTTCTTTTCCGAGATTTGGAAGGAATAGACAATCGAATATGTCTAAGTAGAAAGGTAAGTTGAAAAGAACTGGATTTATAATTGTGCTGTTACTCCTGTCTAGGGTAGCGTTGTATGCCACGCACCTTGCAGGCGGAGAGATCAATTATGAATATGTAGGTCCAAACCGATACAAGGTTACCTTAACGCTCTTCATGGACTGCCTAAACGGAAGTTCCCAGGCGATTCAATCGGATGCTCAGGCCGTTATGAGTGTTTGGAATGCAAATACAAACAATTTCGTTACTTCATACACCCTAAACCGCACAGGGCCAAGGTACCTTAGTAAGTCTCCTTATAAATGTATGACTCCTCCGCAAGATGCTTGCGTTGCCGAGTATACCTATACTCGAAACTTGGTATTAAACCCGGGGAGTGATGGCCTCATTTTAGCGT
>DIYD01000124.1 GCA_002428905.1 Bacteroidetes bacterium UBA6063
CACCGCCACTGTCAAAGGAACTACTTTTCTTGTTAGAACAGACGACCACTCTACCTCCGTTGGGGTCAACAGTGGAATTGTTGAAGTGCATGTTGGCAATCAGACCGTAACCCTAAAAGCTGGTGATCAGCTTGATTTTTCATATAATATGGGTGGGGTGGTTTCTCGTTCTCAATTCAAGCAAAGTGATCTTAACACGTTAAAATCTTCAGTTACAGATTATTATGACACACCGCTGAAGGTCATTCTAGACGGACTTAAGACCAATCGAAATCTGTCGATCAAAACGACTAAAGATATTGAAAACCAGCGCTATACATTGGAACTGTCTCAAAGTTCGGATGCGCAAATCTTAGAAACAATTGCTGCGGTAACTCAAACCACCGTAGTACAAAACGGCGATTTCTACGAGTTAAAATAGTAGATTTACCGTGTGTTAATCAGGCGCTTAGCTATTTTTTTTCTCCTTTTTTGCCTCATATTCCACATCGAAGGGTATGCGCAGTGTGATTTCTTGCATCAAAGAGTCAACTTTAAGGCCGAAAAACTGAGCGTGGAACAAGCTGTTCAACAACTCGCACAACAAGAAAACTTCACGGTCAATTACCCGTCTAATTTGTTCCAATCAGACTTGATTTCGGTGGATGTCGAAAATGAAAAGATTCAGACGATATTAAAAAGCTTGATTCGAAGTTCACACGCAGAGTTCGTTTGTGTTGGCAAGAGCGCACTGGTATTCCGACCAAAGACAGAGTCAGGTGAAATTGTGTTTGCTGGCTTTATACGTGATTCTTCGAGTAATCAGCCTGTGGTATCTGGTCTGATTGTACATGAGAACAATTGGGTGGAGACCGATGAAGATGGCTACTTTCAGATGAATGTACGCAAACTACCCATCCATATTAGCGTTCATGCTCCTGGTTTTCATAGTGTATACATTGAGGTAGATTCTCTTGACGATGCGCCGTACAACATCATACTATCACCAGACAATAAACTCTCAGCAACGGTAATTGATATCTACGATTCCCTGCTCATGGTGAGCAAAACAGGAGGGGTAAATATCAACATGACGGAATTAACGAAGATTCCTTCGATTGCCGGCTCTCCGGGTATACTGAACAGTTTACGTTTTCTACCTTCCATTCAAAGCACTGTTGAAGTCAATGGTGGCATGGTAGTACAGGGGGGAGGAAAAGATCAAAACCTGGTGCTATTTGATGGTATGGAGCTCTATAACCCCATGCACCTGTTTGGCCTATTCTCTGTCTTTGATGAAAACTCCATTCAGCGGGTATCGTTTTACAAGAATTCTTTTCCTGCCGAATATGGAGGAAGGTTGTCGTCTGTTCTGGATGTAAAAAGCAAGGTAGGTGACTTTAAGCAGTGGAATTCTAAGGTAAACTTTAACCCCGTCTTGCTTCAGGCCATTTTTCATGGGCCAATAAAAAAAGACAAAACATCACTGGTCATATCCGGGCGTCGGTCGTTTACTGATTTCTTTCCACTGTTTTATGAGCAGATACAACGTCAAAACGAGTTATCGAGATTCAAATATTACTTCTACGACCTCACCACAACCATCAATCATAAGGTTTCTGATCGCACGCAAATGTATCTCACGGGTTATCTGGGAGGGGATAAGGGCTATATCCGAAGCAGTACCAAAGATGCCCTACAGCTTAACTCGTCTGAAAACCAAAACGACTTCTTTGTGCAATCCAACGTATTGGCGACAGGTGGTGTGAAAACCTGGATTAGCAATACACTTAGCCTTCATGCGAAAATTGGATACACACGCTATGGTTTCAATCATGAAAATTTGTATGATCTTACCTTAGGGAACCCAGAGCAACCCAATTATTTCCGAGAAACCCGATTGGCATATCAAAGCAAGATATCTGACTGGAAAACAGGTGTTTACCTTAAAACATTACCCAAATACAATAATCATCTGGTCATTGGAATGGAGAGTGTATGGCACAGCTTTGCACCTTCTAATTCTCAGTATTTTCTAAAGGAAAATGATCTGATTTATTACGACACGACTACCGCTTTTAGAGATTCTCGTATACTTGAACAACGCTATTTCATCCAGGATGTATATGCATACAAAGGGTTTAGAGCCGTTGTGGGCGTGCATTATGTAAATTTTGATAATGAGATTACGCACAGTTCCATCCAACCGCGCTTAAACGTGTCTTACGATTTCCGCTCGAAAAACAAACTGGATGTTGGATACGCACAAACCAGTCAGTTTATGCTTCAGGTGCCCAATAACCTGCTTGGAATTCCAATCGATATATGGATTCCAGCAGATGAAGACATCGATCCAATGCATTGCACGCATTACTCTTTTGGGTATACGCGAAAGTTGAATAAAAAATGGGTAACCAAGCTGGATGTGTTCTACAAGAGTTTTGACAACATTATTGAATACCGAAACGGGGTGTCTGATTTCATTGCCGAGTGGGATGAAGCACTGTTGAGAGGTACAGGACGGTCAAGAGGACTGGAATACATGCTGAAGAAGGAAAAAGGTCGGGTAAACGGACTCATTGGATATTCGTTATCGAAGAGCGAACGGTCTATACCAACAATAAACGACGGTGAGTGGTTCCCGTTTCAATACGATCGTCGGCACGACATCAAATGTGTGGTGCATTATCAACTCAATACGAATTTATCCATTGGCGGTACGTGGTCCTATGCATCGGGTAATTATTTAACGGCACCCGAGATTCATTATTTGCTCGAGGTTGAAGGGCAGTCGTACCTTATTGAACAATATGGCAACAAGAATAATCTAAGGCTTCCGGCGTATCATCGTCTGGATCTAGGTGTACACCACCGTAAGAAATTAGGCAGTGCCCTCCAAACCTGGAGTTTTACGATATACAATGTATATGATCGTCAGAACGTGTTTTATGTAAACTCATCATTAAACGAGACCGGAGGTTTGAGTTTTCAGCCGGTGTCTATACTTCCAATCCTTCCATCTGTTAACTACTCTATTGAATTTTAAACGTATACATATCATCGTTGTTTTGGCTGGTTTGGCACTGTTTTCTGCCTGTCAGGACGATCTTGTATTGGATGAGCATATCAATGAACGTGAGCTTGTTGCATTTATTGAGGCTGGTACGGGAAAAGGAATACATGTTGTAGTAAAGCAAAGTGACCTTATAACGCAAGATACCTTTAGTACACCGTTGTACAAGGCAAACATTGACTTACTTAAAAATGGTTTCGTTATTGAAACCCGTAGTACATCCATCTTTGGCGAAGCCGATTTCAGTTATGAACCCCAGGCTAACGATTCATTGGGTGTAGATATTCGATACGACACAATCCATGCGTTCAGTGAGGTTGTGGTGCCGAAACCTGTGCCGATTATACAATTTGATACCACAAACAGAAGAGCGAGTTCGTTAGGGTTGCGCATCACCTTCCTTGATGATAGCCGAGTCAAAAACTACTATTTACTCGATTTAAGAGGCAAACGTTGGACGTATTCGTTTCATCCTGTAACTGGTAAGGTGATCGATTCAACTATGGTATATGAGCCCATTAAAATGAAGAGTGTGAATCGGTTATTCTTCTCCGACAACAATATCGTGAACAACAGACAGAACTTCGAGTTGTTTAATGACCGCATTTTTAACGGTAAGAATTTCGTTCTTGATATTGATGTGAGCACATTCGTTTTGGATGCCCAGGTAGATAAAAGTAAGGTGCTGTCTTTAGACCTGGTATTGAAGAACATTACAGAGGACTACTATAGTTTTCTTACCACGTTAAGTCTAAATCGCCCTGTATATGGTGGTCCGTTTAGTATCTCTTCGCAAGTGCCGTCAAACATTACCGGAGGATATGGCATGTTCGCTACATACCATGAATCGAAAGCACAAATAGACATGCAGGAGTAGCAGTTTCAGTAAGGAGGAGTCCTAAAATGAGAGATTATCAAGTTACATTTGAAGTTAATCTACTGATTATCATTGATATACATTTTGGCCTGGAAGATGTTCTTTAGTGTTGCGATACCAAATACAGACCACTGTTGTCCATTTCTGAAGGCTTTATAATCTATCCGAACAAACACAATACGACAGATTAATGTTAATTTCAACCAGAATGCAGAAAAGTGGCAGCGTGGAGGCGGTTAGCAGTGATTTAATGTTTAAAAACGATTAGGCGTAGATGAAAATTGAAAAAAAGATTGAACTTGAGGTGAAATTGCCTGGACAATTAAACCCTCAACGTGCGTTTCTTGTCGATCACGCGGAGCGCGCGTGCAAGCAGGCTTATGCACCTTATTCCAATTTTAAAGTAGGAGCGGCTGTGCAAATGGAAGATGGCATAGTCGTGCGTGGCAACAACCAGGAGAATGCAGCCTATCCGAGTGGAATGTGTGCTGAACGTGTGGCGTTATACGCAGCAAAGGCGCAGCATCCGGATAAACAGGTAACGGCTATAGCAATTGTGGTGGAACCCAGCGAAGGTTATGATCAGGAGTTTACACCTTCCTGCGGTGCTTGTCTACAGGTAATGTCTGACGTAGAACTGCGTCAGGAAAAACCAATTCAGGTATTGATACGAAGTACAGACCATCAGATCTACATCGCAAAGGATGTAAAACAACTACTGCCGTTTAACTTCAAACTGTAGGTTACATCTTATTCGGCATTTTCATGCCTAAGAGCTCACCACAAAGCTTTAGCATTCGAGCCGTCATTTGTGTAAGTGCAATGCGTAGATGTTTGATTTCCTGCGTCTCCGCTTTCAAAATAGAGCACTGGTTGTAGAAACTGTTGTACAATTTCGCAGTTTCATAAAGGTACTGCGCTACAGTAGCTGGACTATACAGCCTACAAGCTTCTTCTAACTTTGAATCGAACTGAAAGAAATGTGCAATTAAATCCCGTTCGCTGTCTTCCAACGCAATCGCAACGTCCAAACTGGTTTCTTCGCTCCAATTTCGAAGAATGGATTGGCATCTTGCATAGGTATATTGAATGAACGTTCCTGTATTTCCCTGAAAATCAATAGATTCCTCCGGATTAAATACGATTCGTTTCGTTGGGTCAACCTTAAGTAAGAAGTACTTTAAAGCACCAAGGCCCAGGGTTTCATACAACGCCTCAAGCTCGGTATCCGATAGTCCTTCGGTTTTACCTTGCTCTAAGGTCCGCTGTTTGGCCGTGGCATGCATTTCGTCCATTAAGTCGTCCGCGTCAACCACTTTGCCCTCTCTGGTTTTCATTTTACCTTCTGGCAATTCAACCATGCCATAACTCATATGAAAAATACCATCAGCATACGTCTTACCCATTTTTTGCATGATGAGCTTAAGAACCTTAAAGTGGTAATCCTGCTCGTTACCCACTACGTACATGGACTTGTCCATGCCGTAATCCTGGTATTTTAATTCACATGTTCCCATATCCTGGGTCATATATACACTGGTACCATCGCCACGCAATAACAGCTTTTCATCCAGTCCCTCATCGGTTAAATCGATCCACACACTACCGTCGTCTTTCTGGAAAAACAAGCCGTCTTTTAAGCCTTTCTGCACCATTTCCTTGCCCAATAAGTAGGTGTCAGACTCTTTGTAAAACGTGTTAAAATCTACACCCATTCGATTGTAGGTAACATCAAATCCCTCGTACACCCAGTTATTGAGCTGGTTCCACAGTTTCATGATTTCTTCATCACCGTTTTCCCACTTATTCAGCATTTCGCGTGCTTCTTTCATCCAACGTGAGCTCGCCTTGGCTTCCTCTTCGGTCTTACCGTTCGCCATTAAATCGCTCAGTTCGGACTTATGCGCTTTGTCAAACTCTACGTAGTACTTACCAATTAGATGATCTCCTTTGATGCCTGCACTTTCCGGTGTTTCGTTGTTGGCAAGCTTTTGATACGCCAACATGCTTTTGCAAATATGAATACCCCTGTCGTTAATGAGGTTTACTTTGTTCACTTCATGACCTGCATAGGCCAGAATTTGGGCGATCGAATAACCCAGTAGGTTATTACGAACGTGCCCAAGGTGTAACGGTTTGTTCGTATTCGGCGAGGAGTATTCTACCAGTACTTTCTGGGGTGAAGTCGTTTTTGAGCCTAACTCTGATTGATCCAATAAATCTGCCATCACAGCAATCCATGAAGCATCGGTCAATGCAAAGTTCAGAAAACCTTTTACTACATTAAAACTTGCAATTTCAGGTACGCGTTCCTTTACGAAAGTTCCAACAATCTCAGCGGTTTCCTCTGGTTTCTTTCGGGTTACACGTAGATATGGAAAAACTACAAAAGTGAAACTTCCTTCAAATTGAGGATTCGTATTTTCAATTTTGATTTCATCATCGGTTAGTTGATGGTCAAACTCAGAAGCAAATGCTTCCTTGATGGCATTTTTTATTTCTTGTATCACTTCTTCGTGTAAATTGTTCTATTCCAGTCAGATAGCTTAAGTTACATGTGTGCACCTCATGCCACGACAGGCTGCAAATTTATTGATATACGGTCTAAACTTCACCCTTCATTATAGAAGTCCTGAAATGTTTAATTAACCCGGTTCATTACCCGGTTTCCACTTAATGGAACACCCGATAGGCTTGATTTCAGGGAAGTCTACTTCAAGTCCGTCCAACGAAGCTTCTATGGCGTCTTCGAGGTATACACGGGTTACTGCATGTTCGTTTTCCCATGAATCGTCAATAGCGCCTTTGTATACAAGCTCTCTCTTAGAATTGAATAAGAATGCCTGTGGTGTCTTTATAGCTGCTAGTTTCTTCGCTACGATTTGGGTTTCGTCACGCAAGTAAACGAATTTGTCTGTTAGTTCATTCATGAATTTCTTCATGTTCTCGAAGGAATCTTGAGGGTATCGATCCGAATCATTTGGGTTGATAGCAACGATAGCGAGATTATCCTCTTCATATCGATTCGCCAGTTTTACAATCCGTTTCCAATACGCATTGGCATACGGACAGTGATTGCATGTGATGATGATCAACAAGGCAGATCGATCGGCAAAACTGAAGTTGGTATAGGTCTTACCATCGGTTGCCGGAAGTTCAAATTTGAAAAGCTTTTTACCCAATTCCATAGTGGTGTATTTTAGAGGCAAATATTAGTTGAAGCACGAAATAAAACAACCCTGATTTAAGTTTAAACCCAAAAGGGTGTACGCTTATCGGGTTGTTGAAAATCAAGGTGTAACATTTTTATAACATTGACGTACTAACTCCCAAACGAAGAATATGAGATTAGGTTTACTGTTTGTGTCCATGTTGGTAATGTCGCTGTCTTCCATGGCATATCAGGTTCGGGGGAAGGTGCTTTACGGCGATGAGCCATTGCCTTATGCCAGCATCCATGTAAAAGGATCAACCTATGGTGTTACGTCCAATGCCAAAGGCGATTATTTCATCGAATTACCTAAGGGCTCATATACCCTGGTATGCGAATACATCGGAATGCAAGCCCTTGAAAAACAGGTCAATGTGGCATCTGACATGCAATTGAACTTTGAAATGCTGGATGAAAACGAGCAACTCGGTACTACGGTTATTGATGCAAACGATGAAGACCCGGCTTACGATGTTATTCGAAAAGCAATTGCACGCAAAAAGGAAATAAATTATGAACTGGAAACCTACGTTTGTAATTTATACCTCAAAGCCTCCTTAGAAAAGGAAGATCTTACGAAACCCGATTCAGGGAATAGTCAGCCCTTAACCAAAAAGCGGGTAAATTTCGTTGAATCGTATTCAGACGTTTTTTATAAAAATGGTAAGTTCAAAGAGGTTAAAAAGGCGTATAACGACCTTTCCAGTAAAAAGTCGAACACTACAACGGTAAGCATAAGTTTTAACGAGCAACATCCCACGGAAACATATCAGGTCACCAGTCCGGAATTGTTCTTCACCAAGATTACCGACGGCAACTTCAATTTCTTGAAAAACCGTCTCAATATACCGGCATTGAGTGATGTGCCGCTCACGTCACCTATTGCCAGTACAGCATTTCTTTCATACAAGTACAAGCTGCTGGAGACGTTTTATGAAGGCGATGACTTCATTGCCAAGATTCGAGTTACACCTAAATTCGATAGGGGTGGACTGTTTTCTGGAGTAATCTACGTTTCGAAGAAAACATATACTCTAAAATCAGTTGACCTTACAGTCAATGAGGGGGTGCTGAGCTTTTTCAACCATTTCAACCTCATCCAGGATTTCGAACTTTTGTCTGACAGTTTTTTGATGACAACCCGGCAGGAGTTCTATTATGTAACCCGGCAAAGCAAGAAAAAGGCCT
>DIYD01000175.1 GCA_002428905.1 Bacteroidetes bacterium UBA6063
TTTGACTATTTTGCGCAGCAAGAAGTGGATATCGCCATTGTAGAAACCGGTTTGGGAGGCCGTTTGGACAGCACCAATGTCATCCTACCTGAGGCCTGTCTTATCACCAATATTGGCCTGGATCATACGGATATGTTGGGCGACACACTGAGTCAGATCGCCGCAGAAAAAGCAGGAATTATTAAAGACCTCACGCCCGTTGTAATTGGTGAGCATCAAGGTGATATCAGTTATGTCTTTGAAAGTCGGGCCAATGCAAAAAGTGCAGATCTGTATTACGCTAAAAACCTGGTGTTGGAAGAAGATATATTTCAAACGGATCTACTCGGATCCTACCAGCAAAAGAACGTCAGGTCAACCATGGCTTTGTTGAACATCATGCTGAAACTAGGCTGGTCTCTTGAGCAGGATAAGGTGCGGTACGGATATGCTAACGTCGCCTCGTTAACCGGACTTAAAGGACGCTGGCAGGTGGTAAGCCACGCGCCTAAAGTAATTTGCGATACCGGTCATAATGTGGAAGGCATGAGCGAACTGATTACGCAATTGAAAAAAGAACAGTTCGACACCCTTCACCTTGTATTTGGCCAGGTGAAAGGTAAAAACGTCAAACAGGTCTTGAGCCTATTGCCGAAACAAGCCCAGTATTATTTCTGTCAACCCGGTGTTGTACGTGCACTACCCGTACGTGAATTGAACGCAGCTGCAGAGGAGGTTGGTTTAGAAGGTTACATGTACGATACGGTATCAGCAGCATATCAGGCGGCTCAAGAGAAAGCCTCGGAAGAAGACGTCATATTTGTGGGTGGTAGCACCTTCGTTGTGGCTGATTTTTTGGTGAGCCTTTTGTGATTCTTGACCGTTCATTGCTCCTATGTACTCGTTTACTGTTTTCATTACGTAAGCTAAGCTCCACGGTATAATATTTGTGTTCTGGTATAGAAACAACATCTATCATGCGAAACACATTACTGAAACTTACGCTGGCAATTAGCTTGCTATGCACCTCCTTGTATGCTTTTACACAAACCAACTCTGAACCTTCCAAAACTATCGGTGCCAATTTCCGCAATCTGTGGTTAGGAAACAGTTTAGAAGTCATACTAAAGAAGCCCTTGAAGCAAGATAAATGGAGGCGTCGGGTATTTCAAGTCGATGGAGAGCATCAGGAAAGCTCCAATGCTTTGACGTACCAACCTGGCACCCCAGATCCCTATAGAAGTAATTTAAACAGTCGTGTTTTCTTGAGTGTGGAATTGGGCACTGAAAACCATAAAAGAATCATTGACGATCTTCATTTCTATCATGGCCCAATTTACCGGTTTTTTATTGGGGCTAATCATACAAGAACACTCTCCGGCTCTACTTTTTTTCCAGAGTATACTAAATCGGTAAACCACAACTTCGGTTTTGGCGTTGGTTATCTTGGAGGCATTCGCTATCAACTTAACAACAGATTTGGTGTGCAAATGGACAACGTGCTGTTGATAAACTTCGCTGGAAGCGTATTCAATCAAACCAATTACCTGTATCGTTCTCCCGCTTTGGAAGAAGAAATAAATCAAACAGCTACGGATCAGTTAAGGACCAACATAAACATCCCTAGAGTCAGTATTAGCAGAATTTGGCTAACTTATAGCTTTTAGTTATTGAAGAACATATTGCTTCAACTTAGGCTGTAGTTTCCAGATACCAACCGGATAAAATACAAACTGGAAAAGTACCATTGAAGCGTTCGAGGATTTCAAGCCATGCGATCTTTCGTACTTAAGATAACACTTGGCCGCGATGAGCATTAGTAGGAATCCACATCCTATTGCAATCAGGTGAAATACAAGGTGTGAATCTAAGGTTTCAGAAATTCTTCCAGTTACCAGATACGAAATGTACACAAAGAAATAGATGATCGGATATAACGTAATTGTGCCCAGTAGGACTTTTGACAACCAATTAGTGCGATTACCCGTTGTGCGTTGAAGTTGCGTAATAATCGAGTAAAGCCATAGATAGAAAGGAATTCCCAACAGATTAAGAAAAAAGATAGTCGTAGCGGATTGGCGCAAAAACCAACGAGAGATATTGTCCATGGCTAGTTGCTATTCCATACCTTCCTGCGCTTCAACTCTTCGATAATCAAAGACATTTCTCGCCCCACCTGTCCGGATACCGAACTATTTTCTTCCGCTCTTCGACCCAGATAAGGCAATACCGCCTGAATTGGACCATAAGGCAGGTATTTAGCCACGTTATACCCAGCCTGAGCGAGGTTAAAGGAAATATTATCGCTCATTCCAAAGAGCTGTGCAAACCAAAAATGCGGGTCGTTACTTGGGACGTTTTCTTCGCTCATGAGTTCCGTTAACAATCTGGAACTGTTCTCATTGTGCGTACCTAAACACGTAGCAATGATATCACGATGTTCAAAACACATACGTAAGCCGGCATCGAAGTTTTCGTCTGTTGCTGGTTTGTCGGGTTGGATTGGACTATCGTAGTCGTTGTCTAATGCACGTTCTCGCTCCTTCTCCATATAGGCCCCACGAACAAGCTTATAACCCATTTTAAAACCTGCCTTCCGTGCTAAATCAATGGTGTTATCAAGGTAAGCCAAACGATCTGTTCGATACATCTGTAACGTGTTGTAAACCCAAACTGCTGACGTATTGTGCTTCTGCATCATCATAAGTACCAAATCGTCAATGCTATCCTGAATCCAGGTTTCTTCGGCATCAATTAACAACCGAACTCCCTGATCAACAGCAGTTTGACAAATATCTTCTACACGCTTTACAATGCGATCAAATTCTTCGCGCTCCGCTTCATTTAATCGGCCCTCAGAAGCCTTATGAAAAATATCAAAGCGACCAATACCAGTACATTTAAATACAGCAAATGGATATTTGTCTTCCGTTTTGGCGGCATAAATCGTCTGCTTGATTTCCTCAACATTTTGATCAAACGTTGATTCTTCTTCAACACCTTCCACCGAATAGTCTAAAATGGAGCCCACCCCACGTTTGTGAAGCATATCTGCCGCATCGCCGCATTCCTGGATGTTTTCACCACCACAAAACTGATCAAATATGGTACTACGCACCATGCCTTTGATTGGAAGTCGGAGCTTCAACGCCAATGAAGTCAATGGAGGACCATACTTCACTGCCCAGCGATGATTAAACATTGAAAACAACCACTTGGCCCGCTTTAGCTCTGCATTCGATTTATGTTTGAATGCAACCTCTGTATTATCAAATGAGATGTTTGACATAAGAAATATTCAGGCAAAAATACTTGAAAATGCGGTTTTAAATCCGTTGATTATCCGTGATTTTGAATAGGTATAATTTAATAGCTCCAATCTACGATTTGGCAAAACGAATCGCCTATGGTAATGCCTTAAATGATGCCGTAAGTTGTTATGAAGAGGAGTACAAACAGGCGAAGTGCGTATTGATTGTAGGCGGTGGTAGCGGCAAGGAATTAACCTATTTCGCACCCGGAACCCGAGTAACGTTCGTTGAATCCAGTTCACGCATGATTGAGCTGGCAAAAAAAAGAACGTATGCCTGTGACGTAAACTTTATTCACGCTGATATACGGACGCTTGAGCTTTCCGAGACCTACGATCTTATGGTATTTAACTTTGTGCTCGATCTATTTCAACCACCGGAAATAGAAACACTGCTTCTACGAATAAAGAAACATCTGACATCGGCCGCGTGTATTGTTGTATGTGACTTCTACCCTATTCATGAACAGGATCGCGTATGGAAAAAACTACTGTTGAAATCGACGATTGTCTTTTTTTCTGTAACAACTTCCCTACGTCTTAAAGAAATTACCAACATTCAAAACCGTTTTAAATCATCTGGTTATCAACGCATTAAACAAAAACACTTCTTTTCGGGTATGGTGTTTGCCACAGTTTGGATAAACGCCACGTACTAAAACGTGCGTGGAGAAAGTTTAACATAAAAGCGGGCGTATGAAAATCAGAGTTTTAACTATTATCGGTTTTTTCCTTTTCTCTTCGTTCACTGCTTTTGGTGTAAATGTGAATTTCTATGGTCATTTGGTTCCAATTACAACTGCAAGCATTGAACACATCAAAGCGCCATATACTATCAACAAATCTACAGTAGACTATAGTGTGCGTCGCTTGCAGCGCGCAGACCACAGTCGATTATTGACTGAAATACAGGTAGTCAGTGATTACTATAAACTAGATGACTTAGGTACTGTGATGCTCGTGCAAAAAGTGGTTCGTGGTATTTCCAATAACCGTAAAACGCAGAGCTTGTTAAAATATCACTTATTACACGAGCTGGGTTACGATGTTCGTTTGACCTACACGGCCTCTTCTATTTCATGTTTTGGACGATTGGAACATAAACCTACTTCGTCCGTTTACATTATCGTAAACGGAAAACGTTATACCAATCTTGACTTCAGAGATTTGAACGTCAAAGGGCGTAGATTACTCTACAAGCAATACAGTCAGAAAGACAAGACCATCCGATTTACTGGAAAGCCACCAAGTATAAACGCACATAAAAAAAGGCGTTCTTTCCGATGGATTTTTCAGGGAAAACTCTTTGAAATTGAAGCGGTGAACAACCTGTCCTATACAGCATACCTGAACGATCTACCTCAGTTTAATCTGGGCAACGAATATGTTAGAGCTGAAGCATCTGAAGAGTTCCAACAAAGTGTAATCGAACCGCTGCGCTCCTACATTGGAGAGATGCATTCGAACGAACAGAAGGCCAACTTCTTATTGAACTTCGTTCAATCTACTTCGGGTTACAAAACCGACGACGAGCAGTATGGTAGAGAAAAATACAATTATCCCGAAGAGACCATGGCCAACGCCTACTCCGATTGTGAGGATAAAACGCTTCTGCTTGCATACCTGTACAAGGAACTCCTTAATTTCGAGAGTGTTATTCTACACTTCAAACGCGACAAGCACGTCTGTTTGGGTGTAAAGCTACCGAATCGTTCGAATTCGTACTCGTTCACCTACAACGATGAGGCCTATATGGTTTGTGAACCCACGGGTAAAGGTTATAAAGTGGGAAGAACAGCCATTGCTCTGGGTAGGGTTTCAGAAGTTATTGAACTGTACTAGTCTTTTTTTCTTGGACCTCTGGGTTGCAACGGTCGTACTTCAAGATTAACCTGGTGAAAGTTATCGGGTGTTAGCAGGGCGTTAACAATCATTTGAGCTACATCCACTGGCATTAACATGTAATCATGCGGTTCAATAGCGGAGTTGCGAAAGAAGTCGGTTTTAACCGAACCCGGGTAAACACAGGTTACCTTAATTCCAAAGTCTCTCATCTCTTTATACATCGATTGCGACATCCCCTTCACAGCAAACTTGGTTCCGCAGTACCCTGAAACCTGGGGATAACCTTCAATAGCTGCGGTGGAAGCGATATTAACAATGTGCCCACTCTCCTGTTTCTTCATCACGGGAACAGCAAGCCTGGAGGTATAAAATATGCCGTTAACATTGGTCTCAAACATGGAATGCCACTGTTCCAGCGTATGGTCTTCCAGGTAACCAAAATACCCGAGACCTGCATTGTTTATCAGCACATCAACCCGGTTATCGTTGTCGCTGTAAATGCGTTTAAAAGCTGCCTCAACCTGGGCGTAGTCACGAATATCGGTAGGAATAAATCTAAAGTTATCGGCAACAATATCTGGACTGGTTCTACCCAAGCCTACAACACGTGCCCCTTGTTCCAAAAGCTGCTTAACAAGTTGATATCCAATTCCCTTGCTGACTCCGGTTACTACACAAACCGCTCCTTCTAATTTCATTTTCTTCTAAATCGCGCCATTCCAAATTTAATACCCACTACCGTTCGTAATCCACTGGCCTCACTCAAACGACCATAAGGTGCCGAATTTACGGGCTTGGATAAGGTGAGGACATTACTCACATAGGTATCAATAATATATCGGTAACCAATAATGGTTGTCACACCCATTGTAAAGTCCATCGCGTGAATATCGTATAAGTACGTTCCTCCGGCCCACGCCTGATTTTCACGGTTGGCAAAGGTATTCTTCGCATGTTCATATTGATAGCCCGTACCTAAATAAATACCACTTCTAAATGTACTGGCATAAGGGTAATAGCGATATTGAGCCCCGAAGGACACCGAACTAAAGCTGTCTGCGCTGGTTACATTTATGATGCTCGAAGAACTGTTTCGTACACGAACAAAAAACCGCATTAAACTCTTCTTTCTGTTCAACCCGTAGAGGTTCATTTCCATACCACTGTGGAAAGCTGCATTCAGGTCAACCGTTACCGCGTAGTGTAATTCTAATGAATCACTTAAGCGCGGTTTACGGGGCAATTGCACGAGATTCTCTCGCTTGCCCAGACCGAATCCAATATTGGAAACAAAGTATGCCGAGTTTTGAGGTACTGCAAACGGTGCAACGCGTGGCATAATTACCTCCGTATTTTTCAACATACGGTTGTATCCTACACCGATGTTTACATCTACTACACCTGCGTTAAAAACGGTCCAATGTTTGCCCAACATCATACCTACACGTTGGTGTCTGTAGGCGTTCCATACATACGTCTGCGGGAAGTTTCGAGCCAACTGGGTGTAGTACGATTCTGAACCAAAACCATGTTCGTAAAAAGCACCTAAGTAGGTACCGTGAAACGTATTGGCATAGCCACCAATGTAATTCTTGAACAGAAATTTAAGATTGTTCTCCGATATGTAGTTGGGTGTAATAAGTACGTCTATTCCACTACCGTCCGAATTCCCTGGTTGACTGTGGAACTTAGGATTAAGGCTAAATGCCTTGCTCACCTGAAATCCGAGCACATAACGATTCTTCATGTTAAAATCTACACCATATTTCCAACCATCGGCAAACACTTGTAAAGGATAGGCGTAGAACACCGTAGTAAAAGGTTGAACTAAGGGTGTTGAGACTTTTTGGGCGGAAGCGGTTAGTTGAATACAACTAATCAGAAGGATTAGCAGATATTTTAAAATCTCATGATTCTTTCTGTTCATCTGCTCCAAATATCTGCAATCAGAATTGCATCGCCTCTATGATTAATCTGTTTTTTTGGTAAACATCGTTGCGGTACAAAACATTCCAATCGTCATCGAACCAAATGGTACGGTATAAGAAGTATACCGGCACCTGTTTATTTAAGCGAATTAGTCGTGTTTCGAGCAAGGGTTGAATACGAGCTGTAGTGTCTTCGGGATCATATTCTTCCAACCGTTCCTCATCCAGCGGTTCCAAGCCCATGTGAATGCGGAAATCGTCTGAATCCAGGGTATCAATTGCCTGTGTAAGGTATTCTCCCATTTGCACCGGGTCTTCTATACGAACGCAACCATGGCTTACGGCACGTTCGGTCCACTTGAATTTTGATCGCTGAGGCGTATCGTGTAGGTAAATGCTGAATTTATTCGGGAAAATAAATTTCACCCTTCCCAGGGCATTGTCATCACCAGACTTCTGAATGATCTCAAAGGGCAGTTTGTTTGGTTTAAATCGCCTCCAATTAATCGAATCAGAACGGATCTCCTTTTTCTTATAATAAACACCGTAACCTGCATTTGCGAGGTACATGCTGTCGCGGCGCATTTTCCACCACATTTCACGTCGTATAATGCTTCGAGGAACGTTCCAGGTAGGATTTACCACCATATAGGCGATTTTACTATAGATCTGAGGTGTCTCATGATCCGGAGGTTTTAACCAGTATTTCCCTTCCTTATCGGCCTTGGCTTTTTTCTCCGCATAGTTGTGTGGTCTTGCCTTACCTATACAAACAGCCATTCTCTTTATACTGTCCTTATAATGGAGACTTAATTCATATGCCGGAAGGTTTACCGAAACAAAAGTTGTGTCCTCTTCCTCCTTTGGAAATTCGAACCACCTTAATCGCTCCATGTTGGCCGCAATTTCGTTAATTCGGTCGTCAATCGACTGATTGAGCAACCCGAATGTCTTACGCCCCAAAATAGCGTCGTCATATAAACCATACCGTTGTTGGAACCGACGAATGTATTTGGCAAACGATTTATGATAGACAAATGAATCTGCCTCTATCATCTCCTTCTCCGATATGACCTTCAACTGGGCTAGCTTTTGGGCAATTTCTGGCATTAGATTCGTTGTATCTCCGGGTTCTAGCTTTCGGATACCCACTGTGTCTATGCTATGCCACTCCTCCCCATTGTCTAATCGAACCAAATACGATTGCAACAAGTCGGCCAGATAATTGTAAGCCGTATCGTTTTCGTACGGATTTTTTTGTAGAACCGAACCAAACCTATCATAGTCCAGTACAGTCATTAAATCAAAGTCATCATGTTGTTTCAACGGTAATTGGTATGCTCCTTCAAAAACCTCTTTGGGATTGGTTCTACCCACCACACGGTCTCGGTGAAGCGATAACATGTTATCCGATATCAGCAGCTCCAAATGGGCAAGCTCGTTGTACAATTCCTTTTTTCGATCGTTATGCAAACGATCGAGCATCGAAATTATGGAGTCGTGTTTATAATACGATGGTTTGAACCCCTCTCTCCTACTTTCATAAAAACGGTCGAGTACAGGTTTGGCCGTCGAGTCAGAAATCATGTAGAACGCCCAGACCGGTTTGTAACTGCGATCGGCATAAAACACACTTAAGGTATCTCCGAAACGATAGCGCTTCATATAATTCGTATCTGAAGCGTATTCTTCCAACATATTTTTGAGCTGCTTGGACTCGAATTTGCCCTCAGGCACCAACTCGTCCAACTGTTCTTGATTCGGTTTTTTACACGCAGTAAAAAGCAGAACACTGCTCAGGATAAAGTAAATTATTGGTTTCACAACGATTCAAAAGTACGTGGTGTTTCTTATTGAATCAATGCTTTTAATAATTCGATTGGGATAAACTGATTATTGTTAAGAATTTTTGATTTTCCGTTATAGTAAGCCTGAGGGTGGTAAATGAACAAACAACTTCCTTCCTTGATCAGGTCTACGATGTTGCGATTTACTTCGTTAGAAACGGCTGGACAACCAAAACTGCGACCAACGCTGTTCTGCGCATTTGCAATCTCCTCATTCACATAGTGCGCACCGTGTACAACAATTCCACGGGCAAAAGCATTGCTGTTGAACCCTGGCTCTAACCCACGAAGCTTGAGCGAGTATCGGTGTCTTCCATTATAGGTTTCTCCGGTAACGTAAAATCCTAGCGACGATTTTTTTGAATTCGGTGAATTCGAGAAGTAACTGGCAAACTTATCGCCCGAGTTCTTTCCATGGGCAACCAGTTCATTGTAAATTACTTGCTTGCCTTTTAGGTCAATAACCCATAGGCGTTTTTGAGCAGACGACTTTGAAAAGTCCAGGATCGTTAGGAACCGCTCATTCTCAAGACGATTGGTATACTTGAGAAAAACGTAGCCTTTGATCGCTCTGGAAAATACATCCAAACTCAGACTTTGCTGCTCCAATCCGATCTGCTGATAAAGTGCATTCGTAATCTGGCCCATGTCGTCGCCATGCATACTCACCGACAACTGGTAATTAATCGTGTTGTCGACCGGTTTAAAGCTCTGTAAACCAACTACAAGAATCAAGAGGCTTAAAACACGTGCTATGTGTATGATGGAACGCATTAAAATCGTGCAAAAATAGTCCAAACAGGCCGAAGATTTTCAACAAAAAAAAGCCCCTGCATGTGCAAGGGCTTTTCTGTATACAGTTTTAATTGTTTACTCCTCAGTTTCAGCGTCTAACGTAGATTCGTCTTCTACTTCTTCTTCAACATCGGCACTTTCCTCTTTCTTTTCACACGCCTTCTTGCATTCCGCTTTGTCTTTACCTTCACATTTCTTCTTGCAACATTTTACTTCCTGCATGCACTCCGCTTTACCTTCACACTCTTTTTTTCCTCTGCACTCCGGTTTGTACTCCATGCACTTTCCATCTTTCATGAAGCAGTCTTTCTTTTCACCACAAGACTTTTTGCCCTTACAGTGTGCCTTGTACTCCGCACAATCCGCATCTTTCTTACAGTGTGCTTTTTCGTACTTTGCAGGACATGTACCATCTGAACCGTTGTTACCGTGTCCACCTGCCATCTGAGCTAAAATTGGAGCAATTACTAGTCCTACCAAACAGGTAAGTTTGATTAAGATGTTCATTGAAGGACCAGAAGTATCTTTAAA
>DIYD01000002.1 GCA_002428905.1 Bacteroidetes bacterium UBA6063
CAGACTTTCTGGAAAAAATGGTAGAGCAGAAGTGGTTGGGAGACAAAACCCGACAGGGTTTCTATAAAAAGTCGAAAGATGAACAGGGTAAGCGCGTCATTGAGGCATTAAACTTAAAGACGTTCGAGTATCATGTAAAAGATAAACCCAGATTCGCGTCCATTGGGGCTGTGCGGCAAATAAGTGACCTGAAAAAGCGGATCAAAGCGTTATCTCGCGAAAGCGATAAAGCAGCTACGTTTTTAAATGCGTTGAATGCTCATGTATTGGCTTATGCAAGTAACCGTATACCCGAAATCGCAGATCACCTATACCAGATAGATGATGCGATGCGAGCAGGGTTTGGCTGGGAACTTGGCCCCTTCGAAACGTGGGAAGCCCTGGGAATTGAGCGCGTTGTTGCAACGATGGATGCACAGAATGTGAAGCCGGCACAGTGGGTATTGGATATGGTAGATTCGGGTGTGACATCGTTTTATAAAACCGAAGGCGGAGCCCGTTACTATTATGACGTTGCGAGCAAATCGTACCAGATTATCCCTGGTTCAAGGGAGACTATTGTGCTCGATAATTACAGATCTCAGGATTTGGTTTGGGGAAATAAAGGAGCAAGTCTCCATGACATTGGTGACGGCGTGTTGTGTTTGGAATTCCATACCAAGATGAACGCGATTGGTTCAGAAATTCTACAAGGGATCAACAAGTCGATTGACATAGCCGAAAAGGAAGGCTGGAATGGACTGGTAATCGGTAACGATGCACCGAACTTCTCGGCTGGTGCAAACCTGGCCATGATGCTGATGTTAGCCATAGAACAGGAATACGATGAGTTGAATTTTGCGATTCGGCATTTCCAGAATACGGTAATGCGCCTACGTTATTCAACGATTCCAGTGGTTATGGCACCGCACGGCTTAACGTTGGGCGGAGGTTGTGAGATGAGCTTGCATGCCGACTCCACCATGGCAGCCGCGGAAACCTATATTGGTTTGGTGGAGTTTGGTGCAGGCCTAATTCCAGGTGGTGGAGGTACCAAGGAGTTTGTACTGCGCACCAGTGACGGATTCTATACCGGCGACCCTCAACTGCCAAGTTTACAGGAGCGGTTTACAACAATAGCCACAGCTAAAGTAGCGACTTCAGGTTACGAAGCATTTGATATTGGTGTATTGCATCACGACAAGGACGAAGTGGTTATAAATGGTGGTCGATTGATTGCCGAAGCAAAGCGTAAGGTGTTGGAATTGGCAGAAGAAGGATACAGTATGCCGGTGCAACGCGAAGATATACTGGTGCTTGGGAAGACCGCTTTGGGCACGATGTACGCAGGGATAGAGGCGTTTGGGGTGAGTAACTTTGCCACCGGGCACGATCAAAAAGTAGCGCGTAAGCTTGCTTTTGTGATGGCCGGAGGCGATTTGTCTCAACCAACCCGCGTATCGGAACAGTACCTGCTTGATCTGGAACGTGAAGCCTTTTTGTCTCTCCTGGGAGAGCGTAAAACACTCGAGCGAATCCAGCATTTACTGAAGACCGGGAGACCGCTCAGAAATTGATGTAGTAAGACGTAAGATGTTTAGATGTGAAGATGTCTAGACAGTACATATTTAATCAAAACCATAACCATGAAACACAATTTTAAGGAATTACATGTCTGGACCAGGACACGAAAATTGGTCAGGGAAGTTTATCAGATGACGGCGAAATATCCTAAAGAAGAGAGATTTGGAATCACGACTCAAATGAGACGTGCCGCTTTGTCCATTTCGCTCAACCTAATTGAAGGGACTGGGAGAACATCAGATAAACAGCTTCAACACTTTTTAGACATAGCACTAGGTAGCGCCAAAGAGTTACAAGGGTTGTTTATACATAGCTATGACCTCAACTTTTTGAGCCTTAGGGCCATGGAAAACTACGAGAAGGAAACTATTGAAATACAAAAGATGTTATTTGGATTCAGACGATCATTAATGCATAACAATGTGGAGGTCTAACATCTAAATATCTAAAAATCTAGATATCTAATATGAACGCATACATAATAAACGGATACCGAACAGCGGTAGGAAAAGCTAAAAAAGGAGGGTTTAGATTTACATCTCCAGTTGATTTTGGTGCAGCAGTAATCGATCATTTGATTGATAACACGCCTGGGTTTGATCCTTCTACCGTAGAAGACTTATTGGTAGGAAACGCTGTGCCAGAAGCCGAGCAGGGTTTGCAAATGGCTCGATGGGTTGGTGTGAAATCCAAGTTGCCATTGCAGGTAGGTGGAGCTACGGTGAACAGATACTGCGGTAGCGGCTTGGAAACCATCAGCATGGCAGTAGCAAAGGTGCAGGCCGGTTTAGCCGATTGCATTATCGCAGGTGGTACGGAAAGCATGAGTTTGGTGCCAACGGTTGGATTTAAAACTGTGCCCAACTATGAAATAGCGAAAGAACATCCGGATTACTTTTTGGGTATGGGTTTAACCGCCGAAGAGGTAGCAGTGAAGTTTGATGTGAGCAGAGAAGATCAGGATGCGTTTGCACTATGGTCGCATCAAAAAGCAATTGCTGCGCTGGATTCCGGTGTATTTAACGAAGAAATTGTGCCGTTTGAAGTAGAAGAGGTGTACTACGATGCCGAGAAAAGAAAACGTAAGACACGCAATTTTACGGTAGAAGTAGATGAAGGACCTCGCAGAGATACCAGTTTGGAAGCACTGGCAAAATTAAAGTCGGCATTCAAGCAAGGAGGAAGCGTGACAGCAGGAAATTCTTCCCAAACCAGTGATGGTGC
Source organism: Bacteroidetes bacterium UBA6063 (assembly GCA_002428905.1). GTDB lineage: Bacteria > Bacteroidota > Bacteroidia > NS11-12g > UBA9320 > UBA987. Next base: position 2,788 of record DIYD01000002.1, read on the forward strand.
TGCATTCGTAATCGTGATGAGTGAAGAAATGATGAAGGCACAGGGTCTTGAACCTATGGGTCGTTTGGTTTCCGTCGCCAGTGCGGGAGTAGATCCGCGTTACATGGGGATTGGCCCGGTAGAAGCGGTGCCAAGAGCACTCAAACGCGCTGGTTTAAGTCTGAAAGATATCGAACAAATTGAGTTAAATGAGGCATTTGCATCACAGAGTTTAGCCGTGATTCGAGAACTTGAATTAAACAAGGACATTGTGAATGTGAACGGAGGTGCTATCGCTCTCGGTCACCCCCTGGGCTGTACTGGTGCAAAGCTTTCGATTCAGCTGCTCAACGAGATGAAACGCCGTAAGCAACGCTATGGCATTGTTACCGCATGTATAGGTGGTGGACAGGGAATAGCCGGTGTGTATGAGCGACTCTGATTAACGCATAAACCGTTTTAGTTCATATTCATACAGGTCTGCCCGGTGTATGCCTTTAATAATCAACGAATTTCGCGTGGAATCCACTCGTTGAGTACCCAATAAATCATCAATACCGAGCAATTTGCTTAATGCATTGTATTCCTCATTCATCAAGAGGGAAGAAAGGGATTTTAGGTTTTTAGTGACAATTGGTTCAATTTCACTTGAGTCTCTGTCCGAATCCAATTCAATCAGTACAACGAGCCACGGCGATCTGTACTTTGATGTGTCCCTGATAACATGATGTGCCAATTCATTGCGTTGGGTGTACGTATGTTGCTGGTTGAGAATGAGCGTGGTGTCTTGCGAAGTAACCGCATAGATCAGGAGTACGGTTTCATCGTTTCTAGTGGAAAGCACACTCATATCTTCGCTCAGGTTTTTGGCCTGAAGACTAACCCATAGTGAAGGCGACGCATCTGAAGAATGTGGTTGGTCTTCGTTTATAGGTTGCTTAACAGCGCAGCTCAGGAGAACGAATGGTATGATCCAGGTTACGTTTCGCACCTACCGAAGGTACATTAGTTTTTACGGTTTTTAAGAATCTCAGCTATGATGGCTTCACGCAGCGCATAGATGGCGCTAACATGAGTTTTTTCAGCGGAATTAGTCAGTATGGCAATGCCTGATTTTAGACCTGGGATAACGATGGCGTGGGCATAAAATGTACCTGTGGTTCCATCGTGGTAGCTCAACACAACAGGTTCGCGTTGGTTGCCCCATCCGAGACCATGAGACGATCCACTGAAATGCATGAGTCGATACGCGTTGGAATCCAGAATTTCATCCTGCCCACAAGCACCTTTTACCTGAATTTGAATCCATTTGGCGTAGTCTTCAATAGACATAGAAATATCGCCAGCTGCAGCCAGATAATCAGGCAGGTTGTACGTGTGGTCTGGTGGCAGTGCAACAAGCGTTTCATTTTCCATCCAATGTCCCCAAACGCCCGAAGAATCTTGTCTATTGGGAAGTCCAATGAAGTAGTCAAGGTTGAGCCTGGCACACAGTTCTTCAACCAGATTTTCATACGATTTGCCTGTAACCTTCTCCAACATCAGTGAGGCGATACCATATCCGGCGTTGGAGTACGTATTTGGATCGGCAGGTTTCATAGACAGTGCAACAGAGGCAAAGTGATACCTGTTCTGGCTTGGTGAACCGTTCATCGGTGGCAACGATTCAAACTCGACACCTGATGTAAAGGGTTGTATTAGCGCCTCGTGTTGAAGGAGCTGTTGCAAGGTGATGCTGTGATATTCCTTTTGACTGTTAATTTTTAACTCAGGGAACAGGGTAAAGAATTTCGTGTTCAGTTGAAGTAAGCCCTGGTCAATCAGATCTAATGCAATGAATGCGGTAAACGCCTTCGTATTGGATCCCAGATGGAATTTGCTGTTCGATTCAATTGGGAAGGAGTGGTCTGTTCTTTTGTGTCCGTTCCAGGCAAGAATCGTGGTGTCTATTGTCACAACTGCAGTTGCCAGGCCCGGAATACCATGTGCATTCCTGATGGAGTCAGAAAGAGCAACTAATTTGGATTGTGGAATTTGGGTGTATCCACTTGTTAATGAGGCCGATAAGATTAGTATGCTGAGGAGTAATCGCATATGTATGGAACGTGTTTTTAAGGTTAAAGTTACACCCGTCTATTCGTTATCGGCGCATAAAATCATACAAATTCTGCAGGTTGGTCTGTCTCGGATTTTCATCTATTAAATTTTTCAATTTGTCCAGAAGCATTGTAACAGATTCGCCACCAATTTTAGTCTTCATGTGTTGATATATCTCCGGAGCTTTCATCGACCAATCAAATTTATCCATAAGAAATAGCGTGCTGATTTTGGTATAGTCCCCACGGTAAGAGCCTTCACTTTGATTGAGAAGACAGAGGTCAATTATGCTGTGGAGGAATTCGGTGTAAACGAGGGAGTCGTTGTAGAAACTATCTGAAGCCAGATAAAGCAGATGGTACTTGTTTTTGTGTAAATAATAGCAATTTGGGTATTTGTTAATTGCGTCATCAATGGCATTTAAGGCATCGTACACCTGGTCTTTTGAATAATAGTCAGGGTAGTAAAGCGCACTCATGGGATCCTTATAGTATAGTGGGTTGTTTAGTAGAAATGCATTAGCCGACCAGGAAGTGTCGCTCCAGGATTTAACTTCTAAATGCTTGTAACGCAAAAGGGGATAGTCTTTTATTCGTTGCACTCCTAACGTCATGTAAAAGGTGTAACCCAATAGAAGATAAGATTCTTCATCCGTCAACGAATTCATCTCCTCCAGGTTGAGTGATTTTGCTTCATATATTTCGGTTAGTGTTCTGCCTACCAGCACCTTATTCTCCAACGTCGGACGAGGGTCGTTGATCCTGGTCAAAAAAGTAGAAGAGAAGGACTTGTGTACCGGGTTAAGGTTGAAAAATCGAATAAGGCCAGGTGACTGGATCGGTTTGTCTGCCTTGTGCATGATATAAAACGCAGCCTTCCATTTATACTTGTCATCTTTTGACCAGTTCTGGTCAAAAAGGTTGTTCGCCTCTTGTTCAAAATCACTGGTTGTAATGCGATCACTGGTCAATCGTTCCCAAAGCTCATTCATCTGGTGGTTAAACGAGGGTGGGTTTTGCTGAAGTTGATCTGCCTTTACACGAGCAAGTAGCGCTTTGGCTTCTGGTGTTCTTCCCCTGTCGAGCAGCGCAATCAACTGTTCACTGTCCATGTAATTACTGTACGTACCATACAGTCGATCAAGAACCTGGATCACCGAGTCAATATAGATTCCGGTGAATAAGCTTTTATTGTTGTTTTCAACGACCTGCAATAAGGTGAGTTCCCATTTTAGTATTTCGGAAGAATCTGATTTGGGTATGAACTTTTTTAGCTCCTGGGCTAACCGAACCTGTTTTTCACGATCTCGGTTATGGGCATTACGATTCATGTATTGAATGTGTTCAACACTTTCGAGATAGAGAAAATACTCGGAGGCATTGCCTTTGCTTCGTTTTAAGAGCTTCGTCCAGTGTGTATAATCATCAATATCATCTACGATAGAACTGAGCCATGATTTAATATACAACGCAGTTGCGCTTAAAGGTGCATACCGGTTGTCTATATACTGGTAGGAGGAGTCACGGCCGTATAGTTGGCGAACATATAGGCTCATAGCCATACTTTTTTCAAGGCTGCCATTATCAAAGCTTTCAACAATGTCTAACCCT
>DIYD01000001.1 GCA_002428905.1 Bacteroidetes bacterium UBA6063
GATGTACGAGGAGGTTTAGACGTACACGGCCTAAGGGCTGGCACACATCACATCCGGGTCGTGGAAGTATTCGGACAACGCGGAAGGCAGGGCAGGCACCAGCGAGGCAGAGAAGTGTTGTACGATGGATCGATTAACATCCCTTTCCGTTCTGCAGTATTTGCTCGCTTAACGAACAACATGCGCTTACGGGTGACACAAGTCCAACGATTGCCACAACAAGGCCGGTACAGAAACCATCCGAACCGAGGGCAAAGAGGACCAAATTACGGTTACGGCAATCGAGGGAACGGCTATAACTACAATGCCTTCCACCATGTAAAAAGACAAATGCGTAACACCGCTTTTGATCGAAACAAAATGATCATTGCAAAGCAGTTTATCCGTACTTCACAACCGACGAGTCAGGAAGTAGGACAACTCATGCGCCTGATGTCTTTTGATCGCTCGCGTTTGCAATTGGCCAAGTTTGCCTACCCATTTGTGGTTGATCAGCAGAACTTCTGGAATGTATCCAGACAGTTCGACTTCGACAGCAGTGTACGTGAACTGGATCGATTCTTAGGGAATCAATTCAACCCACAACCACGAAGAAGACGATAAATACACATACATTTTTACTTTACTAAAGGCGGTTTTCGAAAGGAAGCCGCTTTTTGTTTGCCGAATTTTGAAGTAGGCAGTTCAAGCAAATAATGATTAAACTTGCACCACCCAATGAAACAGGCAAAATACGTATCGATAAAGCGCAGTAAGGTTGGTGTTGAAATCATCAAAAAAGCGTACAAAAGCATGTGTGAAAGTCGGGCTATGGCAGCTATTTACGACGAAAATCGCCCGATTACGAAATACGTGCATTCCACGTCAAAAGGACACGAAGCTATTCAATTGGCTACCGCCTACCTGCTCACGAAGAACGACTGGGTAGCACCGTACTATCGCGATGAATCGTTGCTCCTCGGAATGGGAATGACGCCTTATGAACTCATGCTCCAGCTACTTGCCAAAGACGGTGATCCGTTTTCAGGCGGTCGGTCGTATTATTCCCATCCTTCACTCGATCGGGAAGACTTGCCCAAAATGGCACACCAAAGTAGCGCAACCGGTATGCAGGCAATTCCTACAACAGGTATTGCACACGGACTGAAATACAAAGAAGAGCAAGGCCTACTCGAAGAAAAAGATGCCATTGTTGTCTGTTCAATTGGCGATGGCTCGATGACCGAAGGTGAAGTAAGCGAGGCATTACAAATGGCTGTACTTCATCAATTACCTATCTTGTACCTGGTACAGGACAACGATTGGGGTATTTCTGCCAGTGGAGATGAAATGCGCGCCATGGACGCTTATGAGTTCGCCAAAGGCTTTAAAGGATTGGAAACGAAACGCATCAATGGTTCCGATTTTGTTGCGTGTTACGACGGTATGGCCAAAGCCATTGGTTGGGTGCGTGAAAACCGCGCACCAATGCTTGTGCATACTAAAGTACCCTTGTTAGGACATCACACCAGCGGTGTTCGCAGTGAGTGGTATCGCGATGATCTGGAAGAAGACATTCTGGATGATCCGTTTCCTAAAATACGAGAACTATTACTCGAGCTTGGCGCAGATGAGGCAGAGCTCGATGATATAAAAGAAACAGCAGATGCTTTCATCGCTGAAGAGTTTGATAAAGCAGTGAATGCACCTGAACCTGAAGGGTATACCCTGACGGAAAACGTGCTCGCACCCACGCCTGTTACCGAAGAACAAGGAGAACGTTCTCCCGAGGGTGCAGAAACCATAATCATGGTAGACGCAGCTTTACATGCCATGGATGAAATTCTTAAAAAACATCCCGAAGCACTGTTGTATGGCCAGGACGTTGGCATTCGATTAGGTGGTGTTTTCCGTGAAGCAGCTACGCTTGCACAGAAATATGGGAAAGACCGCGTGTTCAACACACCAATTCAGGAAGCCTATATAGTTGGTTCTACTGCAGGATTCAGCGCTGTGGGTTGTAAACCGGTGGTTGAAATTCAGTTTGCCGATTACATCTGGCCAGGCGTGAATCAGCTCGTAACGGAGCTAAGTAAATCCGGTTACCTAAGTCGTGGGAAGTACCATGTTCAGAGCGTAATCCGAATACCAACCGGTGCCTATGGTGGTGGCGGTCCCTACCATTCCGGCACAGTTGAAAGCAGTATACTCCCGATTAAAGGCATAAAAATCGTATACCCAAGTAATGCGGCAGATATGAAGGGTTTGATGAAGGCCGCATTCTATGATCCGAACCCGGTTGTCATGTTCGAGCACAAAGGAATATATTGGAGTAAAGTGCCCGGTACTGAGGATGCCAAAACACCAGAACCGTCTGAAGACTATATCATTCCTTTGGGTAAAGCCAACGTAGTACTGGAAGCCTCAGAAGAAGCTGTGGAAAATGGTGAATCTGTTGCAGTGATCACTTATGGCATGGGTGTTTATTGGGCAAAAGCGGCAGCGAAGAACTTCGATGGTCAGGTCGAAATCCTGGATTTAAGAACGTTAAGTCCTTGTGATGACGACGCCATTTACGCACAGGCACAGAAACACGGTAAAGTGCTTGTACTTACCGAAGAGACGTTAACCAACTCCTTTGCACAGGCTATTTCGGGTAGGGTAGCAACCAATTGTTTCGAATACCTGGATGCACCGGTGAAAACCATGGGCAGTGTCGACACGCCTGCAGTTCCGCTTAATATGGGGCTGGAAAAAGTAATGTTACCCAACGCAGAGAAGGTCACTGCAGCGTTGAACGAGTTACTGGAGTTTTAAAATTGGCGTAACCAACTTACCATTGGAACTGGATAGGTTCCAGATTTTTGAATAATCCCAGCCAATGCAATCTGAAATGACTTCGTATGCGAATTGCTGAAACGCATAGCAGGCATTAAAATAGTTGCCCAACGGTAACCTGAGGACTCCCAGGCATATTGGTCCACATTGAAATCTGCGGTTACTTCGCTATGTACGATTTCACTGTTCACCCTGTCCCATCGGGTGTATGTAACATCATTTACCGTTAAAGAACGTTGTTTCACCCAGTCGTAAGATGGAGTAATAATGGTCATACAATCTAGAATGAAACTCGCTTTTTTGCCAACGGGTACTATACCTCCAAAGCCAATAACCGGCCCCTGACCGGTAGAAGGTCGTTCAAGAATCGGTGCGTCATACCTGGGATCGAATTGCTGCAATATCTGTAGCCTGAGATCATAGTAATCTGTTGGGTTGGCGTTATCCGGTATAATCACATCATACTCCAGGTTTTCCGGCGGATTAAGAAAGTGGTTAGACACATGACCATAGCCCGCCGATATACTCATGTTTTTACCAGGTACACCGCGTGTATACGTGGCAAAGTGCAATCCTCCAAAACCTTTGCCATTGAATAGAAACCCAGAAGAACCAATAATGGTTCCAACAGACATACTGTTCTTGTTTTTAGAGAACAACGTATACTTGGCAGCAGCAGCAATCGGGCTACCAATCCAGGTAGTCATAACACCAACCGAGAAACCATCGGCTACAGCAAAATGAACCTCAGGACCATAGAGGTGAAGCATTGCATAGTGTTCATTTTTCTTGATCGGCAATGCATTGGTGGTGAAATAATAACGCGTTGTATAAGGTCCGGAATTCCGATAGTCCTGATAAGGAGCATCCCGAAGTTTTTGAACTTCTTCGGTGGTTAGCAATACAATTTCCGCAATGTCTGATTTCGATATGTATATCTTACCAATCTTCTTGGTGAGTAGTAGAATTTCACGACCGTCATCTGCCAGAATGTGTCCGTAAAACTCACCTCCGTCTGTTTTTTTTACCAGGTACAATTTACTGGTGTCCGTGGCTTGAGCAGTGGTATCTTGTGCATAGGATTTAGCATAAAACCCAACGGTAAAGATCAAAACAAGGGCAATTAAGTGCTTCATATAGGATAGGGTTTAATTCATCTAATTTGTACTGGATAAAATTACACCCTGTGCCTTGCGTCACATATGACTCAGGTCAATCATAGTCATGATTTAGACTTGTTACAATCGGCGATCGTCTTTGTTTATAAGCAGGTCGTTAATGCTAGCGAATCGTTTCTTCATTAAACCATTTTCGTCAAATTCCCAGTTCTCATTGCCGTAAGCTCTAAACCATTGCCCCTTCTTGTTGCGGTATTCATATTCAAACCGCACGGCAATCCGATGGTCGGTATGCGCCCAGTATTCCTTTTTCAATTTGTAATCCAATTCCGTGGCCCATTTGTTCTTGAGAAATGCAACAATTTCTTCACGTCCGTGGATAAACTGATTGCGGTTACGCCACTCACTATCAGGCGAATAAGCCATGCTCACCTGAACCGGATCTTTTGAGTTCCACGCGTCTTCGGCTCGTTGAATTTTCTGTTGTGCGGTTTCTCGGGTAAAAGGGGGTAGCGGGTGCTTTTGTTCCATAATCTACGGTCTTTATGCAGGTTTGTAATGCGCATCTACAAATCATGACAAATTCCTATTTCGTATATTACTCACCTAAAATTACCCGATGCGAACGTTACAACAACTCTTAGATAAGTACGGCGAGAGCCACCAGAATAAAACCAACAAGCTCATTCACTGGATTTGTGTTCCAGCCATTTTCTTTTCCATAGTCGGCTTCTTTTTTGCCATTCCATTGCCACAAGGCATGGAAAAGGCTATGCTCGTGAGCTGGGCTACGGTAATAATGTTGGTGGTGTATGTGTACTACCTGCGTCTATCACCAACCATGTTTTTTGCGTTTATAGGCTGGGGGCTTTTCTGCCTTTGGGGTAATTATATGGTGTATGAATATTTCGATCACCGAAACCTACTCGTTTTCTATTTCAATCTGGGTGTGTTTGTCGTGGCCTGGATTTTTCAGTTTGTCGGACATAAGATCGAAGGTAAGAAACCATCCTTTCTGGAAGACCTGCAATTTCTGCTCATTGGCCCGGCGTGGTTGCTCCACTTCATTATGAAACGACTGGGGGTGAAGTATTGATGCTACCAGGAATAACTGCAGATCGAGTAGCGGTAACCGAACCTGGTCAATACATCTAATAGGCTTTAGGTCTCTATGGGCGTCCAACCGCGCTGTGCGTTGAAGTCCTCGGTTGCAAGCAGGGTTGGCTATACGGCCAATGGGCTCCTTGCCAATCGCCTTTGCCCCTCAAGTCCAACCATGTGCTTTCAACCTGCGGGCTGTCACTGCCATCGCTGGCCGTGTAATATTATTTATAGTCGGCAACCCCAATGTCCATAAGTCTATGCATCTAACCCAGCAAGCCAGGAACTAATTTCTTCTCCAATCTCGTGTGGGTAGTCTTCCTGAATAAAGTGCAAGCCATAACCCAGATCTACGGATGTCAGGTTGCGCATACGCTCTTGAATGATTTTAACATCCTTCTCCTTGATCGCTACACCGGGAGATACGTATAAAAACAACTTCGGAATATCGGTTTCACCCAGCCAGTTCGCCCAGGAAGCTACAGCTTTTGCCACGTCATTGGGTTTACCTCCAAAAGGTACATGTCTTGGCCAGGCCAATAATGGTTTTCTGCTTTCGGCAGTAGGGTATGGTGCGGCGTAAAAGGCCATTTCTTCATCAGTCAAATCCCGCACAATCATGTCGGGTAACATCTTTTTAATGAACATATTGGCTCGCTTTACCATAAGAGGTCCGAACAGGGAAGAACGAATTAAACGCATGGCCATTTTTATCGGAGTAGGCATATCGTATAATGTGGGCGCATCATACATGGCTTCCATAAAGGCAATTGCTTTTATATTGTCTCGGTGCAGGTTGGCATAATGGAAACCCATACCCGAGCCCCAGTCGTGCAAAACCAGGGTGACATTTGTTAACCCCATTTTGTCCATAAAGGCTTCCAGGTATCGATAGGTGTCGTGGAAACCATATGCCAAATCGGGCTTGTCCGATTTCCCCATCCCAATTAAATCCGGAGCAATACATCTACCCTGCTTGCTTAGATACGGAATGATGTTTCTCCAGAGGTAATTGGAAGTTGGGTTGCCATGTAAAAATACAATAGGATCGCCTTCACCTTCTTCGATGTAGTGCATTTTACTCCCATGCACGGTTAAGTATTTAGATTCGAATGGAAATGCTGCTGAGATACTTTTTTTCATTTTCTATTTCTGTTGCTTTTCATTTAGATGCAGCAGAAACGGAAGTGTTACAAAAGTCATAACCCGATGATATATAGGGTTTTACATTTATATTCGAAACAGGCTTTGAACCGTCTTATCACGGATTATGGTGTTAACAATGGTCTCTGAATTGAATTTTGACCGACTTGGATGTGAGCGATATATTTCGACATATTTTTCATCGATCAACGATTTCATTGTGGGTTGATTTTCTGAAACAAAGTCACGAATTTCTTTGGTATACGACTCTTTGAAGATCAGATTATCTGGTGTAATGGCACCAATTTTTAACGCCGCTTTGGCTTTCTTGGAGCACCGACATGGGTTGGATTTATTGATCAAACCGCAACGATATTCCATGTAGTTGTGCAGCTCTTTTCTCGCTCGCGATAGTTTCACCCTGAAATTCTGTTTGGAGATATTCAGGATTTCCGCACCTACATTATGATCTACCTGAAATACGTGCCCGAGTAAATAGACCAATCGTTGTTCCCGATCCAGGCAGATTAACATGGCCGAAGTACATCTGAATTTCACCTCACGACTAAAATCTTTGATTTCAAGTTCTTCTTCGGGAGACAGACTTAAATCCGGAACAGCATTGAGTGACTGGTCGTGGGTCTCAAAATCAGGGAACATTTCTTCCTTTTTCTTTCGTTTGGTTTGCAGAAACTCATTGAAAACAATGCGGTATAACCAGGTACGGAATGCACTTTTCTGTTTGAAGGTCGATAATTTGGTGATCACCTTAATCCAAACCTCCTGAGTCAGATCTAATGCGTCGTCTGTATCATGTGTCATCTTCCAGGCCACATTGTACACAAACGCCTGATGAACCTCAATCAGCTTATCCAGTGCTTTGGCATCGCCATCAAGTATAGCTGATACCAATCCCAGGTTTTCCTCTTCCGAATATTCTTTAGTAAGTGGGTTATGCATAATGTTGTTTATACACTTGGATGCCTTTAAAGCAAGAGTGTTACAAGATAGGGAATTCGTTTTAAGTTGAGGTTGAAGTTGAAGTCGAAGTTGAAATGGAAACAAATCTCAGGTAGGCAGATGTCTAGCCGTTTTGGATCATAGGCATACAGAGAACTGTAGCTTCTGGATACATTTGGCCTATGGCAGAAAAATCGGAGTGACGACGTTCTATTCAGCAATTTTCACATGGCTCGATTGTTTCATTGCACTGGTAAATCCTTCTTCATTTTTACCACAAACACCGCAGTATTCTGCTTCGTTTTCCGCATTACCGCAATGTCTGCAGCCAATCGGGTTTTTCTGCCCTCCGCCAACAGTGAGGAAAATACCGGCCAATGGAGATAGTATCAATGAAATCAGAAATGCGCGTAAAAATCCGCCTTTACGATTCATTCCTGCAAAACCAACAAGAAGGGAACCCAGTGCCCAAATAAATATAGCCACACCAATACCTCCGATGTCAAAGGTTGATTCCATAGGCGTAAAGATACCATTTAAGTTGAATGTAGATTTCAGACATAAAGACTTAGACAAATACTCGGGCGGCAAGCCTCAACGCAATTGCGAGTAGTCTAGGCCCCCAATTGTTCCATTGCTACATTGAAGAATTGTTTAACTGAGGCATTTACACATTTCCAAATTTACACATTGCAAAGCCCCGCTTTGCTAATGCGCTTCCAGCCAGTTCTGACCTTCGCCAACCTCAACCAGTGTTGGTACGTTCAAGGGCATAGCATGTTCCATAAGAGGTTTGATTAACATCTTTAGGCGGTCAAGCTCATCCCGATGTACATCAAACAACAATTCGTCATGTACCTGCAGGATCATTTTTGATTGAAAACCTTGTAATCGCAATGCCGCATCAATGTTTATCATTGCAAGCTTAATCATATCAGCTGCAGATCCTTGAATCGGAGCATTAATCGCGTTTCGTTCAGCGAATCCAACCACCGTTCTATTCTGTGAATTAATATCACGGATTCTTCGTTTTCTGCCCAATATGGTCTTTACATAACCGTGGTCTCTGCAGAAGGCAATGGTGTCGTCCATGTATTTCTTAATACCGCTAAACTGTTCAAAATATGCGTCGATCAACTGCTGTGCTTCGCTACGTTTAATCTTCAGGTTTTGCGATAGCCCGGTTGCTCCCTGACCATAAATCAAACCAAAATTTACCGACTTGGCTTTGTATCGCTGATCTTTTGTAACGTCATCAGGGTCTACACCAAAAACCCGTGCAGCAGTAGCTGTATGAATATCCATACCATCGACAAAAGCATTGGTCATAGCTTCATCGCCGCTCATGGATGCCACAATCCGCAGTTCTATTTGGCTGTAATCTGCAGCAACCAGTACATGGTCTTTGTCCCGAGGAATAAAGGCCTTACGAATCCTTCTACCCTTATCCGTCCGAATGGGAATGTTTTGAAGGTTTGGATTGTTACTACTCAATCGTCCGGTAGCAGCAACCGCTTGCGCGAAACTGGTATGCACCCGATTCGTACCTGGATTTACAAGTTTTGGTATGGCATCTACGTACGTGCTTTTTAACTTCTGATTGTGGCGATACTCCAAAATTAATTTTGGTAGTGCGTGCATATCCGCCAACTTGGTAAGCGTTGCTTCGTCCGTTTTGTATTGGCCGGTTTTGGTCTTTTTGGCTTTGGGATCAAGCTTTAGATGTGTAAACAATACCTCACCCAATTGCCTTGGTGAGGCAATGTTGAACCTTAATCCGGCATGTTCGTATATCTGCTTTTCTATTTCCAGCGATTCGGTCTCCAACTCACTTGAATATGCATTCAGAAATTCGGTGTCTACATTCACTCCTTCGTGCTCCATTCTACCCAATACCGAGATAAGTGGAGTCTCAACACGGTCAAACACAGAGCGTAAATCTTCGGTTTTAAGCAAGGGTTCAAACTGGTTGCGAAGCTGAAGCGTAATGTCTGCATCTTCTACAGCGTATTCGGTTGCCTTATCAAGCGGTACCACATCAAAGGTCAATTGATTTTTACCCTTCTTGCCAATCAATGAAGTGATCGAAATAGGTTGATACCCCAGGTATTTCTCCGAAAGTGCATCCATGTTGTGCCGTTGGTCGGGCTCCAGGAGATAGTGCGCCAGCATGGTGTCGAAAATCGGGCCATCTACCTGAACACCGTACTTCCATAAAATGCGTAAATCGTATTTGGCATTTTGAAGCACTTTTTCAATGTCTTTGCTTAAGAAGAAGTTCTTAAACTCACTCAAAATGGCAACGCATTCCTCGTGATTGTTGGGGAAGTTCACATAATAACCTTTACCTTCTTCAAACGAAAAGGCACAGCCCAAAATGCGTGCATTCAGCGGGTCCAAATCCGTTGTTTCCGTATCGAAGCATACCACTTTTTGGTTGGCCAGTTGAGCCACCAAAGCGGCTCGTTTTTCAGCCGTATCTACCAATTCATAGGAATGCTCTACGTCTTCAATGGTTTTGGTACCGGTAATTACCTTAGCCGCTTTTTCGGCACTGGTTGTCGAACTGGTGGTAGGCATATCAGCGAACAACGTTTGCTGA
>DIYD01000279.1 GCA_002428905.1 Bacteroidetes bacterium UBA6063
TAATCAACTGATCGGCGTATTGCTTGTACATACCCATACGCTCACTCTGACGGTAAGGCTCATGTGAACCACCTTCGCGCACGCCTTCATCCGGACTAATACCCAACCAAAACAAGGCTTCGTTGATATAGTCTTCGGCACCTGGCACAAAACGCTTTTGGTCGGTATCTTCAATTCTCAAAATGAAGTCCCCACCATGCTTTTTAGCATACAGGTAATTATACAACGCCGTACGAACCCCTCCAATATGAAGTGGCCCGGTAGGGCTTGGTGCAAATCGAACGCGTACTTTTCTTTCCATGAGTAAAAAAACAGGCCGCAAAGATAGCTTTTGCACTACTCATAGAAAAGCGTATTCTATCGTTTAAAGCAGTAGATTTTCATACCTTTGTGTTGGTTAACCCCTTTATGGAAACATCCTATTTGGTCATATTTCTAACCCTCTTGTTGTCGGCGTTTTTCTCCGGACTAGAAATCGCTTTCCTATCTGCAAACAAACTGCGAATTGAATTAAAGAGCAATCAGGGTGTGCGTTGGGCTCAGGTTTGCGCACGGTACATTAAAACACCTTCAAAATTCATCAGCACCATACTTGTAGGCAACAATGTTGCTATTGTAATTTACGGTCTGGCTATGGAGAAATTGCTCGACCAGAAGGTGTATGCCAATCTCAGCTTTGATGGGATACTTAAACTCCTTTTAATCACCTTTACCTCCACTTTAGTGGTTTTGGTTTTTGCTGAATTCGTTCCAAAGGCATTGTTCCGGATAAACCCTTCCGGGATTTTAAGTGTACTCATTTACCCGTTTCAGTTCTTCGCTCGATTGCTTTCTCCAATCGTTCGATTTACCCTGTGGTTGTCGAAGAGCATTTTACGCATCTTGCTAAAGAAAGAATTCACAGAAGAAAGTCCAACCTTCAGCAGGGTCGATTTGGACCATTACATTACGGAAAGTCAAAAACATAAAAATGAAGACGACCGGGATGTGGATACCGACATTCTAAAAAACGCGCTGGATTTTGGCTCAGTACAGATTCGCGATTGTATGATACCCCGGACGGAATTGGTGGCGGTTGACCTGAATTCTTCGGTGGATGATTTACTTAAGACGTTTATGGACAGCGGTCATAGTAAGATCCTGGTTTATCGCGAAACCATTGACAATATTATTGGCTATGTCCACCATATTGATTTGTTCAAAGAGCCATCAACGATTAGTTCAATCCTGATTCCGATTTTAATCACAAACGAGTCGAAGCTTGCAAACGACATGTTGAACGACTTCACCTTAAACCGCAAGAGTATTGCAGTTGTTGTAGACGAATTTGGAGGTACCGCAGGAATTGTAACAACCGAGGATATTATTGAAGAAATATTTGGTGAAATTGAGGACGAACACGACGACACCGATGACATTATTGACCGCAAAATCAATGATCTGGAGTATGAGCTTTCGGCCAAACTCGAAGTCGATTTCCTCAATGAAAAATACAGTCTACATATCCCGGAAGGCGATTACGAGACACTTGGAGGTTTTATCATTCACGAGCACGAGAGCATTCCCGAAGAAGGTGAAAAAATCGACCTGGGTCGGTTCATATTTACCATATTAAGCTCGATGGATCACCGGATTGAAACTGTACACCTTAAGTTAGACACAAGCGAATAGCTCCTTGTTTGACACCTTCCTGACCGCTTACCATAATTGGCTTTCACTTCATTTTGTGTATCTTGCGCACCGTCGCAATTACTCATGATAAACGTAAACCACTCAATGAATTTCAAGCAAACCGTTGCGCTTCTTTTTTTATTCTCCTGCACCCTTTTTGGATTCGCCCAGGATATCAAGCTGTTTAAAGACATCAATGATTCCGATGGTCTCAGCGCTTCGCCAGGTAACCTAATCGAATACAATGACCTGATGTACTTTTCTGCCTACAGCGTAGAATATGGCATTGAGCTTTGGAAAAGTGATGGAACCGAAAATGGCACCGAATTGGTTATTGACATAGCACCTGGTGACAAGAGTTCACGGCCGGACAATTTCGTGGTTTTTAATGGCTACATTTATTTCACCGTTGCTTCACCTGAAACAGGCAGGGTTGAGTTGTGGCGCACGAATGGATCTGCCGAAGGAACGGAACGAATTCACAGGCTAAATGAAGACGACAGTGGTGTTCGGGTAAACCAGATGATGGTTGTTAACGATGTGCTGTTTATTTTATCGGAACAGCTTTATCTTCCAAATGACAGAACCGCATTTATGCTATGGCGGTCAGATGGCACGGAATCCGGCACACTTCCCTTAACCCAATTGGGGCAGCTTGACAAGATATCCCCACTAACCAATTTCAATAACAGTGTATATTTTGCAGCACAAGGAGAAACCGCTGGTGTTGAGCTTTGGAGGTCGGATGGCCAGGCCGCGAATACTGTGATTGTAAAAGACATCAACAAGGGCCCTCACAACTCAAACCCGGAAGAACTCACTGTGGTGAATAATCAGTTGTTTTTTGTTGC
The DNA here is from genome assembly GCA_002428905.1 of Bacteroidetes bacterium UBA6063. Lineage (GTDB taxonomy): Bacteria > Bacteroidota > Bacteroidia > NS11-12g > UBA9320 > UBA987. Next base: position 2,523 of record DIYD01000279.1, read on the forward strand.
CACCTCAAACGTTCTTAATCGTGAACTTTGGATAAGTGATGGCACTGAAACAGGCACCAGAATGGTAAAAGACATAGATACCTCAAATCGTCTTGGAAGCCACGTACCTGAACAACTCACCGCTTGTGGCAATGAATTATATTTCCTGGCAAATAGCGGAGAAACCGGCCTCGAACTATGGAAAAGTGATGGCACTGAACCAGGCACCATATTACTAAAAGATATTGTAACCGGACCGGAATCCTCTGCACCCAGTGCCGTAACCTATTTAAATGGCATCGTATACTTCCTGGCCGAAAGTGAGAGACAATCAGCCACGGAATTTTGGAGTACAGATGGCACACCTCAGGGTACCGTTAAACTGTTTGAATTATTCTCCGGTGTTGAAACCGGGTTTTACCCCAACCGAATATTACAACACCAGGGACAGATGTATATCGCCACGTACTATGAAGGCAACTACAGTTTTTGGCCAACCGATGGAACCAAAGCTGGCACCTCACTGAAATATCAGAAAATGGGGATTTGGGATTACCTGGCTTACAAAGGTGATCTTTACCTTTCAGGTCGAGGACCTAAAGGCACTGAACTATACAAAGTGGGCAGTGGTGACAAACCTGAAGTTGTCCGTGAGTTAAATCTGACAACGGCTTCTGCCAGTCCAAGATTCCTTTATAAGGACGATCGATATGTGTTTTTTGGCACAAAAACAGAGAACGGGCAGGAATTATGGGTGAGTGATGGAACGCCAGAAGGCACCAAAGGACTCGTTCAGGTTGATCTGATTTCTTATCGGGATAAGCAGATCGTTCCAACCAATGGTGGCTACTGTTTCCTGGCCAGGGACAGCAACAAGGTCTGGCAAATTTGGTTCACAGATGCGACTAAATTGGGTACTCGAAAAATCGAGAATGTTTCGTCTATAAATTTCTCCGTACTTAATGCCTTTAATGGCAAGGTGTTCATGACCGGATATCAGAATGGCAGGACTTACTATTGGCAGGTCGACTTCGACAAAGGCATTACTACCCGTGTACCAACTCTGCATCCACAATTGGAAGACAAAACAATTACCAATCGATATGCTGTAATGGGAGATGCTCTTTACTTTGTAGCCGGTGAAGTGAACCAATTATGGAAGACCAGGGGCACATACCAGACAACTGAAATGGTTTTTGATCTGAACCAAAACAACACACAACCTGCATTCTCAATTCGTGATTTTTCCAAATTAGACAAACTTTATTTTAGCTATACCACCCCGGCTACTGGCCGTGAATTATGGGTTTCTGATGGTACTACAGAAGGCACCCGTATGATAGCCGATATAATGCCTGGGCCTGGGTCTTCTAATCCCACAGTATTAGCCAACACCAATGGTGTGTTGTTGTTTAAAGCTACGGATAGTGAAGGGAATAGACAACTCTGGTCTACCGATGGGTCTGAAATCAACACAAGACTACTATCAAAGGTTGATTTACCGGCAAACGAAATAACAATCATTGATGCAGATAAAGACAAGGCATATTTCTGGACACATCATGTACCAAGCGGTTTCCGACATGGACTCTGGCAGACCGATGGAACGGAGGAAGGTACGTTTCAATTGGAATATGAACTAGACAAAGGCCAGTCCTATCTTTTCCAATCCAAGGGTGCGATTTACAAGGGGAATTTGTATTTCTCGGAGTATTACTGGGATAGAAATCACAAGTTATTCCGAACATTATCCGCCCCTAAAATTGGCCCGGTAGACCACGACCACCCCTTTATTCTATTCGAGGGCATGATTCCGTTTAAAGACAAACTCTTCTTGTCGGGAGGCACAGTGCACCTGGGTACAGAATTGTTTTGGTTAGACCAGCCCTTTCAACCTACAGAGGAAGAAGAAAGAATCGTTTTGTATCCAAATCCAGCGCAAGACTATATCGACATAATACCACCAGAACAATTCAATTTTCGAACATATACCGCCACGATCTATAACGTGCAAGGCTCAAAGGTTCACGAATCTACTGAAATGGGAGATCGACTTACACTATCAATTACCGGTCTTGTACCGGGTATGTACTTCCTGCGACTCGATGACGAGTTAAGTGTGCGATTTATTAAGTACTAGTCAGGGATTTCATCACCATGCGGTCAACCGCCTCGAATAACTGTTCAGGTTTTTTGGTTTTCCAATTCCAGGTCGTTTCGTCTTCCTCTTCGATACGGACGTAATTATTAATTCCCACCAAATCCATCTCATTCATAACATGATCACGAAAATGCAGAAACACAACCCATCCGCCGGGAGTGTCTTCCCACCATTCCTGATAATACGAATCATCACCACCATGAAAGTTCAGTACATTTTCTCCTAAAAGAATAAACTTTTCAATACCACAATCGAGTAATTCATCAATTACTTCACGCTTTAGAATTGCAATGTCATTGTTAATGGCGTCATTCCACTCGCCTATCATTTCGATAATGGCATAATGCTGCTCATAATCTACAAAGAGCACTTTAAGCAATAGCGTATCGCTGCCGTAGTAATCCCATTGGGGATGAATCAGGTAGTTGTAAATCTTATTGGTGTATTCGAATTGGCTGTGTTGTGCCCGGTAGAACGGGCTATTCACATCTGAGCTTGCCTTGTACAGGTGCCTCCAAAGATAATGTGGCTCAATCTGATGCATTGGTAATATTCGAATCGCTTATTATATACAACGGACGCTCCTTAATGTTTTCATTC
>DIYD01000269.1:0-5128 GCA_002428905.1 Bacteroidetes bacterium UBA6063
GAGAGTCTTGGTTTCCTTCCAGGTGATTTGAAAGAAAAAATCGACCCGTATTTAAAGCCGTTGTACGATTCATTGTTGGATATGATTCCCCCGGATAAGTATGGGAAGTACATTGAAAATGGTACAGTAGAGGTTATTCCATTGGCATTTATGCGGGGTAGAACATTAGACAACTGTTTTGTGATTTTAGATGAGGCGCAGAATGCGACGGAAACCCAGTTAAAAATGTTCTTAACACGTATGGGGCCAAATGCGAAAATGATTATTACGGGCGATTTGAGTCAGATTGATTTGCCCAAGCATCAATATTCCGGTTTACGTACGGGTATTCGGTTGTTAAAATCGATCAAGGGTATTGCCGTGGTGAAATTGGATGTTACCGATGTTGTTCGGCACAAATTGGTCAAAGAAATAATTCGTGCATACGACCAAAAAGAAGCGCCTGAAAAATAAGGAGTTGAGTTCTATTTAGACGGCTTCTAAATTGTAATTTGTGGGTATTTTCAATCTTAAACCCTTCCAAAGCGGAGTATATTTGCCGCGTTTGCAAAGGGGTAATATTTCGGTCAACTTTTTTTGTAAGTGTCTGATAATTAACAGTTTGCAAAATCTGGTTAAGCGTTTAATATTTTAATAAAAAACAGATAGATGTCAGGAAGTTTCTATAGCAACTCAACATTTGTGGCCATCGTGATTTTAGCCTTGGTCTTGTTGTTCATTGCGGCTTTAATGATTTGGGTTCTTCGCCATATCTCTTTATTGGTGAAAGAGCGTGCGGGAGTAGAAGTTGAACCAAGCTTTTACGAGCGTAACATTAAACCTAAAGTGGAAAAATGGAATCCGACCATTGTTACCCTGATTGTGATTGGGGCATTGGTGTTGGTTCTGGGTGGTTACGGCTTTAAGTATGGTATTGAAGAAGTTGGTGTTCAGCAAGGTTATGCCCCTGATCAACCCATTAATTTCCCACACACCAAGCACGCCGGTACAATGGGTATTGATTGTCAGTACTGTCACACCACGGCAGGTAAAAGTAAACATGCAAGTATTCCTTCGGCGAACACCTGTATGAATTGTCATAAGGGTGCGCAGCTACGCGAAGATTATGGTGGAAATGTTTCGCCAGAGCTTGCCAAGTTGTATGATGCCGTAGGGTTTGACCCTGAAACATCTACCTACGATCCGGATGCAGAAACTCATCCAATCAAATGGGTGCGTATTCACAACCTACCAGACTTAGCCTATTTCAACCACTCGCAGCACGTTACTGTGGGGAATGTAGAGTGTCAAACATGTCACGGTCCGATCGAAGAAATGGAGAAAGTTGAGCAATTCTCTACACTTCAAATGGGATGGTGTGTGAACTGTCACCGTCAACGCGGTATTGATGTAAAAAACAATCAATACTACGAAGACGTGCACAAGGAAATGAAGTCTAAAGGAGAACACTATGTTACCGTTGCTCAAAACGGTGGTTTGGAATGTTCTAAGTGTCATTATTAATAGTCTATAATCTCAAAGTTTATTACATCAATGAGTAATTCTGAAAATAAATATTGGAGAGGGATTGAGGAGTTGGAGGCAAACCCTGCCGTTATGGAGCAGCGTTCGAACGAGTTCTCGGATAAGCTTCCAATGGAGGAAATTTTAGGCGATAGCGAAGAGTTATCGGCCAACCGAAGAGATTTCTTGAAGTTCTTCGGATTTAGTGTAAGTGCTGTTGCACTTGCAGCGTGTAACAAGGCTCCGGTTAAGTATGCAATGCCATACATAGATAAGCCAGAGAACGTTACACCAGGTCAACCACTTTTTTATGCAACCAATTGCGCGGTATACAATGAGGGTTTCCCAATTGTAGCCAAAGTAAGAGAAGGTCGACCAATTAAGTTAGACGGAAATGCCGAGAGCCCGCTTAGTCAAGGTGGATTGGATGCGATCGGTCAGGCAAGTATCTTGTCGCTATACGACGTTAATCGTTTAGCCAACCCAAGAATCGACGGAGAAGAAACCGAAGACTGGGGCGAGGTAGACAAGAAAGTTGTCGATACATTAAAAGGGGCAAAAGGTAAGGTACATGTTGTTTCACGCACAGTTACCAGCCCAATCCTGCAGGCTTCGATTGATAAATTCGTTGCAGCGCATGGAGCGAATCACGTGGTATACGATCCAATTTCGTACCAGGGGATCAGAGATGCAAACAAAGCCGATTTCGGTGCAGCAGTGGTTCCGAGTTACAAATTCGACGAAGCAGAAGTTATTGTTAGCTTCGGGGCGGACTTCCTCGGAACGTGGATTTCTCCTGTACGTTTCTCTGCAGATTATACAAAGAACCGTGTTCCTACTCCGGAAAATCCAAACATGAGCAAGCACTACCAGATCGAGACGTTAATGAGCTTAACTGGTACAAATGCAGATCAGCGTTATACAATTCCTGCTTCAAAGCAAGGTAAATACTTAGTGAGTTTATACAACATGTTGTCGGGTAGTTCATCCGATATTCAAGAGTTGCCAGGAAACGCATTAAGACAAATTGCCGATGAATTGAAAGCTGCTCAGGGTAAAGCATTGGTTGTTTGTGATTCAAACAACAAAAACCATCAAATGATGGTGAATGCGATCAACAACCTATTGGGTAGTTACGGTAGCACTATTGACATGAATAGCCATATGAATGTTTCGGATTACGACGAGGCAGCATTTGGTACGTTTGTAAAACAAGTAAAGGGTGCAGGTGCAGTTGTTTTTGTAAATGCTAACCCTGTATACTCTTATACTAAAGGCGCTGTACTTGCAGAGGCCTTGAAAAATACCAAGGTGATTTCTACGTCCATGGTGATTGATGAAACATCTATGGAAACAGTGGTTCACGCACCAGACAATCACTCACTGGAATCATGGGATGTTCTTCAACCGATGAACGGACATTACCTGATCTCTCAGCCGGTTATATCTAAAGTATTCAACACACGTAGTGCTGCTGAATCGTTGACGGCCTGGAGTGGTGAAAAAGTGGAGATGGGTGAAGATCAGGCAAGCCACAAGTGGGTAACCGATTACATCTCATCGAACTTAGGTGTTAACGCCAACAAAGCGTTACACGACGGTTTTGTAACCAAATCGGCTTCATCCAATGCTTCGGCATATGCTGGTAACGCGGGTTCAGCTGCTTCGTCTATCGCATCTGCTTATAAAGCAGGTAACGGTTTCGAATTGTCGCTGTATCAAAAGGTAGGTATTCGAGACGGTAGCTGGGCGCTAAACCCATGGTGCCATGAGTTGCCAGATCCGGTGACTAAAGTTACCTACGATAACTACGTTTCAATTTCTCGCAACGATGCAGAAGCAAATGACCTGGAGCAAGGTGACTTTGTTAAGGTGACTACAAAGTCCGGCTCTATTGATCAACTGCCTGTATTGATCCAGCCGGGTCAGGGTAGAGGTTCTATAGGTATCGCTATCGGTTATGGAAGAAACGTAAAAACGACTTTAGACAACGACCTGGTTGACCTGGGTAAGAATGCATATCCGCTAATGTCGGGCGATAACGACTTCTTCGTTGGTGACGTAACCATCGAGAAAGTAGGTTCCGGCTATGAATTCGCGCAAACGCAAACACACCACATGGTGGAAGGGCGTAACTACATGCGTGAGGCTACCCTGGATGAATACAAGGAGAATCACGGCGTTCGTAACGACGTTCATATTCCTGTTGCCAACCTGTGGGAAGAATACGATTATTCGAAAGGACATCATTGGGCAATGGCTATCGACATGAATGCATGTACAGGGTGTGGCTCTTGTGTGGTAAGTTGTTCCATCGAAAACAACGTTCCTGTTGTAGGTCGTAAAGAAGTTCGTCGTCGTCGTGAAATGCACTGGATTCGAATCGATCGCTACTATGCCTTCGAAGCGGACAGCGATGAAACTGCATCTGTACGTGTTGGTCCTTCGCATGTTCAGCAAGACTTCAAGAAAGGTCAGCGAATCACAAAAGAAAATGAAATGTTTGGATTGGATGCCAATTCAGCAGAGGGAGATAACGACTACGGTCATTATGATAATGTACAGGTTGTTCACCAACCGGTGATGTGTCAGCACTGTGATCACGCTCCATGTGAGACGGTTTGTCCTGTACTGGCTACTACACATAGTTCAGAAGGGTTGAACCAGATGACATACAACCGTTGTATCGGTACGAAATACTGTGGTAACAACTGCCCATATAAAGTACGTCGATTCAACTGGTTCAGATACAACTTGAACGACAAGTTCGACTATCACTTCAATAATGAGTTAGGACGTATGGTATTAAACCCAGACGTAACGGTTCGTTCTCGTGGTGTGATGGAGAAATGTAGCTTCTGTGTTCAGAACATTCAAATGGCTAAGTTAAATGCTAAGATTGATGGCAGAAAACTTAAGGATGGCGATGTGAATACTGCTTGTGCAAAGGCTTGTCCTTCAGGCGCAATTGTATTTGGAGACAGAAACGATCCAAATAGCAGAATTGCCAAGTTGTTCAAAAACGAGCGTTCGTACAAGATGTTGGAAGAAGTTGGAACAGATCCTTCTGTACAGTACTTGACGAAGATTAGAAATAGAAAAGAAGAAGTTCAACATTCATAATATAACAAGGTAAAAAGATGTTTGAAGCACAGATTAGACAACCCCTAGTCGAAGGAAACAAGACGATTGCAGACGTAAGTAACGACATCTGCCGTCCGATCGAAAACAAGCCTACCAAGCTTTGGTGGTTAGGTTTCGGTATCTCGTTCGCCTTCTTAATGATCATGGTTCTTTCTTTAGGATGGACCACATTTGAAGGTATCGGTACATGGGGAGTAAACAAAACAGTTATGTGGGGTTGGGATATTACCAACTTCGTATTCTGGGTAGGTATTGGTCACGCAGGTACGCTTATCTCGGCTATCTTGTTGTTGTTCCGTCAGAAATGGAGAATGTCGATTAACCGAAGTGCAGAAGCGATGACGATCTTCGCGGTACTTTGTGCGGCGCAGTTCCCGTTGTTCCACATGGGACGTGTATGGTTAGGCTACTGGCCTTTACCATTACCAAACGCGTTCGGTTCGTTGTGGGTTAACTTCAACTCACCACTTCTTTGGGACGT
>DIYD01000269.1:5224-5977 GCA_002428905.1 Bacteroidetes bacterium UBA6063
TTCTACGTACTTATCGGTATCCTTGTTATTCTGGTACTTAGGATTGATTCCTGATATCGCTACGGTTCGTGACCGTGCGGTAACGAAGGCGAAGAAATTCTGGTACGGATTCTTCTCAATGGGATGGAATGGTTCAGCTCGAACCTGGCACAGATATGAAATTGTAGCCTTGATTCTTGCCGGTGTATCTACACCACTTGTACTTTCGGTACATACCATTGTATCGATGGACTTCGCGACCTCGGTTATCCCAGGTTGGCACACCACCATCTTCCCACCATACTTCGTTGCCGGTGCGATCTTCTCAGGTTTCGGTATGGTATTAACACTGTTAATTATTGTGCGTCAGGTTTTGAATCTGACCGAATACATCACCATTGGTCACTTAGACGCCATGGCCAAGGTAGTTATGCTTACCGGTTCACTGGTAGGTGTGGCTTACTTAACGGAGTTCTTTATTGCGGCTTATTCCGGAGTGGAGTATGAGCAATATGCGTTCCTCAATCGGGCATTTGGTAAATACTGGTGGGCATACTGGACAATGATGAGTTGTAACCTACTGGCGCCTCAGGTATTCTGGTTCAAGTGGGCACGTACTACACCGTGGTTCTTGTTTGTTATGTCAATCATCGTGAACATTGGTATGTGGTTCGAGCGATTTGTGATTATTGTAACTTCTCTACACAGAGATTACCTTACTTCTTCATGGGCTATGTATAGCGCAACCATCACAGAGTTAGGGATCTTCCTGGG
>DIYD01000269.1:6060-12017 GCA_002428905.1 Bacteroidetes bacterium UBA6063
TCCTGGGTACTATGGGATTATTCTTCACTTGCTTCTTCTTGTTTAGCAAGTTTCTTCCGGTAGTAAACATGGCAGAGGTGAAGAGTATTATTAAAAGTAGAGAGTAATTTGATATTAATTCCAATAGGATGTTAGATAAACAATTAATATTAGGAGTTTACGATGACGGCGATAAACTGTTGGCATCGGTTAAAAAACTAAGAAAAAAGGGTGTAGAAATCTTTGATTGCTACACACCATACCCAGTTCACCATTTGGACACGGAAATGGGTGTGAAACGTTCAAATCTTACCGTTGGTGCGTTCTTGTGCGGTATGATGGGATTCTTCAGTGGATTGTTATTGCAATTCTATATGATGACGAATCACCTGCATACATTTAAGAGCTGGCCAATGATTATTGGTGGTAAACCACAGGATTACGGAATGCTACCAAGTATGGTACCGGTAACCTTCGAGCTTACCATTCTATTCACAGCCTTTGGTATTGGCTTCTTGTTCTTTGCAAAGAGCAAAATGATTCACGGTAAGGTTGCTCAGATTATCGACCCTCGTCAAACCGACGACCGAATGTTCTTAGCAGTTGAACCTTCAGAACTTTCTAAAATCTCTCGTGAGGAATTGAATAGTGTACTAAATGAAAATGGTGCAATTGAAATTCGCGAGCGTAATATGGACGGTGAAGGTTTTGCCCAGGTAGCCTTAGAAGAAGCACCCGTTGTGGAAGAAAAAGCTGCTCCTGCAGCCACTGCGGCAAAAGCCGAGAAGGAAGAAGAGCTTTCAGAAGAGCAACGCACGGAGCGTTTATCTCTGTTGAAGTCGGTAGTTGGTGAAGCAACGGCTGAAACAAGAGATGATCTTAAGAAGATTAGTGGGGTAGGACCTGTATACGAAGAGAAACTCAACTCGTTGGGTATCTTCACATTCGAACAGGTTGCCAAGCTTACACCCGATACAATTAAAGCAATCGAAGAGTTAACCAAGTACTTCCCAGGTAAAATCGAACGGGAAGACTGGATGTCACAGGCTAAAAACTTAATGGAGGAATAGACTATGCAGTTTTTACAGAATCAAAAAGTAACATTAAGTGCATTCGTAATAGGCGTTACCGCCCTGGTTGGATGTACAGCCGGTGGTAATAACCCTGGTATTGAGTATGCTCCTAACATGTATGTTTCGGAAGCATATGAGGCCTATACGCAAACAGAGGAAATGAAGTATAATCCACATGGTATGACAATGCGTCTTCCGGTTCCTGGAGCGGTAGCTCAGGGGCAAATGGATTTTACAGCATATGCCGAGGGGTACGAAGCTTCGGATGCATGGTCAAATCCAATTGCGGCTACAGAGGCGAACGTTGCAGAAGGTAAGCGTTTGTATGATATCAACTGTCAGCATTGCCACGGTAAAAAAGGTAAGAATGACGGAGGTGTAATCAAGAGCGGTAAATATGCTCCTCCACCATGGGATGGATATGAAGCCGACTACATCAAGGAATTGTCGGACGGAAAAGCATTTCACACCATCACGTATGGTAAAGGGAATATGGGAGCGCACGGTAATGTGTTAACACCTGCAGAGCGTTGGAAGGTGGTGCACTACATTCGCTCACTTAGCCTTGGAGATGCATTTCAATATGCACCAGAAGGAACAGAATCAGTGGATATGGTTGAGGCGGCGCCTAAAACCTTTGACGGATTCGAATTGGTTGACCTTGGTCCGGATTTGGAAATGATTAACGCGGCTATGAGCCATGTACAGTTCTCCGATCTTAAGTACAAGAAGTTCAACGATGCAAGTGCTCCACATCTTGACAAAGTAGCAAAGTACATGATTGACCACCCGGAATTAAATGCTCGAGTGGTTGGACATATCGCTTCTAAAGTGAAAGTTCCTGGCTTACAGGGAGAGTTGAGTGAGGTACGTGCGAATACCGTAGTTAAATACTTGATTTCAAAGGGTATTTCGGAAGATCGTTTGACTGCCGACGGTAAAGGTTCAAGCATGCCAATTGCGTCTAACGACACAAAAGAAGGCAAGGAGAAGAACCGAAGAGTAGAAATTTATTTCATTAAATAATCAGAATAAAAATACAATGGGACACCATCATATATCTGAGGTAAAAGAAGAAAAATTTGAATTTACCGGAAAGTCGAAGGGTATCTTAGCCCTGATCTTTGTGGTAGGATTGATTTTAACCTTCGTTGGAATTAATCAAATTAAGTCGGGCGATAGCCATGCGGAAGAAGCGCATACAGAAGAACACGCTGTAGAGCAACATGCCGATGAAGGTGCTATTCCTGTTCATGCGGTAAGCATGCAAGATGGTCACGGTGATGCACATGGTGAGGAAGCTCACGAAGATGGATCACACGGTGAAGAGGCTCACGCAGAGGAATCGCATGCGGAAGCAGGACATGGAGACTCACACGGAGAAGAACATGCGGATGCCAGTCATCATGATCCACATTATGGTACACCGGAAACACGCATTTGGGCAAACCTACTGTTGAATTCGTATTACTTCCTGTTGTTTGCTGTGGCAGCGTTATTCTTTATCGCGGTTAACTATGCAGCTAACGCAGGTTGGGCAACGCTATTAAAACGCGTTATGGAGGCCATTACTTCGTATTTGCCAATTGGTATCATTTCATTGATTGCTGTACTTTACTTTGGTAAGGAACACTTATATCATTGGGTATATTATTTGGATCAGGAGTTGATGCCAGGAAAAGCCGGTTTCGATCCAATTTTGGATGGAAAAGATTGGTTTTTGAATAAAGGGTGGTTATTGGTTGGAGTGCCGATCATTTTAGTGATCTGGTTTGCTTTCCGTACCATTTTGGTTCGCTTGTCACACAGAGAAGATGAAGAAGGTGGCCTTACATTCTTCAAGAAAAGCATCACGTTCTCAGCAGCATTCTTAGTAATCTTTGCTTTCAGCTTCTCGATTATGAGCTGGTTAGTGATGATGAGTATAGATCCACACTGGTTTAGTACGATTTATTCTGTATACAACTTCGCAATTGCCTTTGTTACAGGATTAACGGTAATCTGCTTCTTTACACTTTACCTGAAGTCGAAAGGCTACATGGAGATCGTATCAGACGAGGTAATTCACGACATTGGGAAGTTCATGTTCGCATTCAGTATTTTCTGGGCATACATCTGGCTAGCGCAGTTCTTGCTAATCTGGTATGCGAACATTGGTGAAGAAAGTATTTACTACACGGTGCGTTTAAACGAACAGTTTAAGCCATTCTTCAGAACCAACATCGTAATGAACTTCTTCTTGCCATTCCTGATCTTAATGATGAGAAATGCAAAACGAAACCCGAAAGTTCTATTGGTAGCTGGTTCAATCATCTTACTTGGGCACTGGTTAGACCTATGGCTAATGATTATGCCAGGAAGAATGGGTAATGCGGCTCATATCGGAACCTTGGAAATCGGTATGACTTTAGCTTTTGCTGGCTTGTTCATCTTCTGGGTTTTAAACAACCTATCGAAGAAGAATTTGTATCCGAAAAATCACCCTTATCTGTTGGAATCTGCCAACCACGATGTAGGAGTTTAATAACAATATTCACCCGTTTAGGGGTAAAGCCTCAGCGTTCGTCGTTGAGGCTTTTTTTATGTGCAGTTATTGCGAATATTCAGGTTATCTTTGCGCGCTTATTTCTAACAACAACAAATGTTAACAGCATCAAATTTATCCTTACGTTTTGGTAAACGTGTTTTATTCGATGAGGTGAATGTAAAGTTCACCGAAGGCAACTGTTACGGTATTATTGGAGCCAATGGTGCAGGTAAGTCTACTTTTCTAAAAATACTTTCTGGAGAAATAGAACCGACCACTGGAAGTGTAAGCATGACGCAAGGCATGCGCATGGCTGTATTGAAACAGGATCACTTCGAGTTTGATGAGCATCAGGTATTGGAGACCGTAATTATGGGGCACAAGGAGATGTACGACATCATGAAGGAAAAGGATGCGATTTACATGAAAGAGGACTTTTCGGATGAAGATGGGATTAAGGCATCGGAGTTGGAAGAGAAATTTGGCGAAATGGGAGGTTGGATGGCTGAGAGCGAAGCAGGAGAAATGCTAAACTCTTTAGGTGTGCCGGAAGAATTCCATTACCAAAACATGGAAGATTTAAGCAATAACCTGAAGGTTCGGGTGTTATTGGCTCAGGCCTTATTTGGCAATCCGGATATACTGTTGCTGGATGAGCCTACCAACGACCTTGACGTGGAAACCATTTCATGGTTGGAGAACTTTCTGGCAGAATCGAAAAACATTGTGATCGTTGTATCGCACGACCGTCACTTCCTGGATGCTGTATGTACGCATACGGCTGATATCGACTTTAAAAAGATAAAGGTGTATGCAGGTAGTTATACCTTTTGGTATGAGTCGAGTCAATTGGCACTGCGTCAGCAACAACAGGCCAATAAGAAGGCGGAAGACAGAAAAAAGGAATTACAGGCCTTTATTGAGCGTTTCAGTGCCAACGTAAAAAAATCAAAGCAGGCAACTTCACGTAAGAAGATGTTAGAGAAGCTCAATGTTGAAGATATTCAACCTTCGAGCCGTCGTTATCCTGCCATCCTGTTTGATCAGGAGCGTGAGGCAGGAGATCAGATTCTAAATGTTTCAGATCTAACGTTAGACGGTTTCTTCAAAGACGTAACCTTCAGCGTGTACAAAGGCGAGAAGATTGCCATCATCTCCAGAAACAGTCTGGCTATCACGAATTTCTATCGGATTTTAAACGAAGAAATAAAGGCGAGTAAGGGCTCTTTTGAATGGGGGATTACCATTCAGAAAGCGTATTTGCCCAACGAGAATGATGAATACTTTACCGATACCTTGAACCTTGTCGACTGGCTGCGGCAATACTCTACAGAGAAGGATGAAACCTTCATACGTGGTTTCTTAGGTAAGATGTTGTTCAGTGGTGAAGAAGTATTCAAGAAAAGTAATGTGTTGAGTGGAGGGGAGAAAGTGCGATGTATGATTTCAAGGCTAATGTTGGCTCAGCCAAACCTGTTGATTCTTGATGAACCAACCAATCACCTCGATCTTGAGTCGATTACAGCATTTAACGAGGGGCTTAAAACGTTCAAAGGATCGGTATTGTTTACCTCACATGACCATACATTCGTACAGTCGATTGCCGACAGAATAATCGAAATCACGCCAAACGGAATCATCGATAAAAAGACGGACTTCGATGCATACATCGAAGACGAAGAAATCAAACAACGACGCGAAAAATTATATACGATTTAATAAAACAATTAATAAAAATAGAAATGAAAAAAGCACTTTTAGCTCTGTTTTCTGGAGCACTTTTGTTCGCTGCTTGTAACGACAAGCCATCTACGTCAACGGAGGCGGTTCTGGAAAACGAAATAGATAGCGTTTCTTATGCTTTAGGCTTCTTAATTAGTAATAGCTATAGTCAGGATAGTGGAGCTGACCTAAACGCGGATATCATCGCTGCTGCAATGAAGAATTACTATGCCAATGGTGAAGAGTCAATGAAGTTTGACCAAACACAAGCCGATGGTATTGTGCAGGCATACGCACGCAAGCAGTATGAAGCTAAAATGGAGAAACTGAGCAAAGAGCAAATGGCTTTCCTGGAAGAGAACAAGTCAAAACCTGGTGTTGTTACTACAGAGAGTGGTCTACAATACAAAGTGTTGGTAGAAGGAACAGGGGAGAAACCAACCTTGGAAGACAAGGTAAAGTGCCACTATACGGGTCGTCTTGTGAACGGAGATATCTTCGATTCGTCGATTGAAAGAGGGGAGCCTGTCGAATTCGCCGTAACTGGTGTAATAAAAGGTTGGACAGAAGCGTTGCAGATGATGCCTGTAGGATCGAAGTGGGAAGTATATATTCCTTCCGACTTAGGTTACGGTCCACGAGGTATGGGGCAAGCC
>DIYD01000270.1 GCA_002428905.1 Bacteroidetes bacterium UBA6063
CCAACTGGATCATATATTCCTCCTCTAGCCATCTTAAGCAACGAAATGTGAACAAACTTCAGTAGCGCATCGTTTTCTCGTGCATGACCATAATACAATAAAAACTCCAGGTTATTGGGCATTGGAAATTTGGGCGCACCCTGCATGCCACCATTTTTGTGGTCAAACCGCTCGCTCCATTGTATTACCGATAAATCAATTTGTTTTGTTACTGCTTCCTTACTCGCATTGAAACCGGCTTCGTAATTGATCTGAGCAGTCGATTTAATTCCCTGCAATAGTTTCTTACTGTAATCAAGCAGGCCTTGTTTGTTGCCTGTAAATTCTGCATGTATACGCTGTAACAATTGCATCCAGTTTTGCTTGGGATAATACGTCCCGGCATAGAACGGTGCACCGTCTGGAAATGCAAAGGCGTTTAAGGGCCAACCACCTCGTCCGGTAATCAATTGTGCGGCATTCATATAGAGCTGGTCCACGTCTGGTCGTTCTTCTCGATCCACTTTTATGCAGGTAAAATAAGCATTCATAAGGTCGGCAACCTCCTGGTCTTCAAAGCTTTCCCCTTCCATTACATGACACCAGTGGCACGCAGAATATCCAATTGAAATTAAGAGTGGTTTTCCCTCCTCCTTTGCCTTTTGCAGGGTTTGATCACTCCAGGCATGCCAATTAACCGGGTTATAGGCATGTTGTAGCAGATACGGGCTGGTTTCTTGAATTAACCGATTCGACTTCTTCTCCATAATTTGGTTCAAGGTTACGTATTGTACCTCATATTTTGCAGCGTAAGATTAAAATCATTATTACAATTTGGTGAATTTAACGTTCTTTTTTAGGTTACATTTGATTATATGATTCTTGGAACGAAACAGTTGCGGTTGGCCCTTAGCACATTTAGTCTACTACTTTTGAGCCTGTTATCTTCGGCTCAGGTCACCCAAATCGGTGCTGCTTCATTCCAAAGTAATCTATTTGGGCCAATGGTTTGTGCCACAGATTCTAATGTGGCGTTTAGTCGCCATGCCTACACCTATCCGGAAGCAACCCTGCCTTATTTACAGCACGGTGATTCTATTCGTCAGCTGGAGTTTTACAAGTTCACTGGGTTCACATACGCCGGAAATCCAAACTTTAAGATTTACCTGTCGATGTCTAAGTCCCCGGATTTCGGACTCGGAAACATACAAAGCTGGTCAGGTGAAATTAGTCAACCTGGAGTGGTTAAGGTATTTGACAACAGAATTGGATCTATTGTTGATGCGTCTATCGGGTATAAGTCGTTCGTTCTGGATTCCATTTTTGTAGTGGATACTACCTATGGAAAAAATCTTCGTGTTTTTGTACAATTCGACCAGAGTGTGATGCAGCCCAGCAGTCAAATTCCGCTGTGGGCTTATGAGAATGGAACAACGGTTCCCGAATTCGTTTCCTTTGATGAAACCAAGTACATTCTTGGCAGAAGCGTAGTACCAGACACTACGAATGCCAGTCAGATCAGAAAACCCACAATACGTATCTTCCATCAGCGTACAGATACCTCTGCTCAAGTGATGAAAGCGTATTGTCTTGGTGAATTGGCAATGTTAATGGCTCCGGAAGACACCATTAAGTTCAGAGTGCGAAATACAGGAGCGAAAAAACTATACAATCATGGATTTGAGATAAAGATTAGTGGAGCGAACTCATATATCGATACGGTGTATCTCGACAGTTTGGAACCGCTTGACACCCGTGTACTTTATACAGCCGATTACAAACCAAAAAAGACCGGCAGAGATTCCATGTGGATCATTAGCCTGAACGATGGGTTCAATGGTGATGATAGCCTACTTTTCTTGCGAAACATTACCACCAATGTCTTGAGTCATAACAATCCATACGTGCCCAACAGTCCGCTTGGTATAGGTTTTAACCAGAGCACTGGAGACTTTGTGGCCAAGTACTATACCGATAGTAATTACATCAATCAAATTGAAATCGGGTTTACATCGAATGGTGTGGCATTTGCTCTGGGTATATGGGACGAAGACACGAATGGTGCCCCTGGAAAGGAACTGTATATGTCAGACACTTTGTACACCAACGGTGGTCAATACATCCAAACCGTATTGCCCAAGGTAAAAGTGACGGATGGATATTTTGTTGGAATTCGACAACACAGCGGCACCAATGTTGGTTTCCGGTTTGAAGACGAAGCGCCAATACGGCCTGGTACGTTCTTCTTTACTGCTCCTGCAGGCGGCACAACGTGGACACCTTTCGATCCAGGCTTTAATTTTAATTTTGATATTCAACCGCGTATTCAGGTTGAGCATGACGTGGCCGTCAGCCGTATTGTGAACCCCGCCCAGGGTGATACACTGGAGTTCGACATTAACGATTCGATCAAACCTCAAGCCGTTGTTACCAACTTTGGTTTTAGAGATGAAAATATTCCATTCGATGTGGTTTGTGAGGGGCGTAATAGCGACGGTGTACTTATTTACACAAGTACAAAAGTGATTACACTGGATGCGGATGATTCCACGGTGGTTACATTTGACAAACCATTTTCTTTGGGGAACTACGGTAATTTATCACTTCGGGTGTATACCAAACTGCCTACCGATTTAGCAAAAGAAAACGACACCCTCGAGTCCAATTTCGGTATCTTCGTTAAATACGACATACAAATCGAAAGCTTCTTCTCTCCCATTGCCGGTTCACGATTTGAATTTAACAAGGACAGTCTCGGCACTGTAGTTCGGGTGGTTAACTTTGGTGTGGTAAGCCAGAAAAATATTAACGTCACGGCCCGGTTACGACAAGGAAACCAGGTTGCACGATCTCAAACGAAGACCATCGACCTGGATGCAGCATCAAGTATGATCCTTGATTTCGATTCGATTACAATCCCATTTGCTGGTGAAGTTCTGGTAGAAGTGTTCTGCTGGAATGCAATTGACTCCTTCTCCATTAACGATACACTAACCCAAAAGATCACAGTGGTGTTGAGTAACGATATGGGTATGTTGTCCATAATCAGGCCAATTGAGAACAGTGTTTATTTGCGAAAGGATGTGTTTGAACCCTACATCAATTATCGAAACTTTGGTGTAGCCGACCAGGATTCCGTTGTAGTCACCGCTAAAATCCTTAACGAAGACTTACAGACCATCTACACCGATACCGTGCCTGCTTCGGTCGATAAATTCAGTACCATTCAGGCCTTGTTTGAAGACTTTACCTGTCCGGATACAGCTCAAACACTTTATTTTTCAGCCCGTGTTTGGATTAATGGTGATCAAAACCCTTCAAACGATACTATTGCATCCACCTTCTTTGTTAAAACGGCTCGCGATGCTGCGGTTCGGCAAGCCATTAGTCCCCGAATTGACAGCATATACGAAGTCAATAAGGCTATTGGCGTTACAGTTAATGTAGAGAATACGGGTACAAACGCATTACCAGGTGATATACCTGTGATGATCAGGATTTTTGACGATTCAAACACAGAAGTTTACTACGACTCCTTAAATACGACCGCCGGAATTGCCGTAGACGGTTTTGAAGCAATGTCTTTTAACTCTTTTACTCCTTCTGCCAATGGAAGGTACAGAGCAATATTCTATATCGATTACGATCAGGATGGTGAGTCTGCCAATGATACACTGATGTACTTCTTTGAAGTAAAATACGAACGCGCTATAGCGGTATTAAATATTATTGATCCTGTTGCAGATACGGTATTCCAACTTAATCGTGATACCTTATTCCCATCGTTCACCATTAGTAATAATGGGTTAAATGATATAAAGTCGATTACGAACTACGATGTGATAGTGCGCGACAACAATTCTGCTCAGATTTTCGGTTATAGCGGTGTGTTAGACTCCCTTAATGTGAATAACCAGATTGTAATCAAACCAGATACGTTCTTTATTGCACCTACCACGGGTACATACTCCATGGAGGCACGCATAACGAATGTCGATGATGGCCTCACTACAGATAATTCGACGACTCATCCCTTCAGGGTTACGCTTGCAAACGATGTTTTACCTTATCGTTTTGTGTATCCGGAACAAGACTCTTTCCTGTTCGTGAATTATAAACAACCTCCAAGAGCTGAATTCGAAAACATTGGTGACAGTGACCAGAATTTTGCGTTCAGTGTATCCTACATCATAACACGTGATAATAAAACGTTGTTTAATTCCAATAAGAACCTCGTTCTTAGCTCAGGAGAAAAGAAGATAGTTGAGTTCGATAGCTTCACACCTACGGTTCCTGGCCAATACAACATGATGGTAATTACCCGGTTGGGACAAGACCAGGTTAAATCAAATGACACCCTTACCGGGACGTTTGAAGCAGACTACCATGTGGGCATTAATACGTTAGATATCAATACCTTCAAGGTATTCCCAAATCCGGCAACAGATCTGGTATATGTCGAGTCTGACGGTGGTCCGATTCATACCGTGGAAATGATCGATGCACATGGGAAAGCGTTGAACGTAGCCGTACACACACTTAATTTTGATACAGTTACTGTAGACGTTTCTGAAATTAGTTCGGGCCAGTACTGGTTGCGTATTCAAACCGATGAAGGCGAAGCCTGGAAGACCATCCAGGTGCATTGATTACTTCAACTTCACAGACGTAGAATAGAAAACCGAAGGTTTGCCATTATTTGGCATCGTTGAGAATTCTACCTCAAATCCATCCGTATAATTCGATACCGGAAGTTTCACCTGTCCGAATCCCCAGGCGTTCATGTCGATTTCAGACGACCATTTCTGACCTTTGTATTTGAACATCAGGAATCGTTTGGGTCTATACATTTTCACCGTTGAAAGACGACTACCATTGGCATAAACATGAACAGGATTGCCAGAAGTCCAGTTCACATCGGATTCATTCACAATGAACGAACCGGAATAATCAAATGCTGGATGCTTTTGGGTCATTGCCAGAGCTAAGTTGAAGTCCGGTATTCCATGTCCCATCGCATTGTCCGGCTCGAGGTATAGATGTCCTGTATGGATAATAATTTCACGTAGCTGAGCGGATGTTAGGTTCGGGGCTGCTTGCCACAAACAGGCCATTAATCCAGCTATAATCGGACTTGAATACGACGTACCGTTTCCGGTACCTACTCCGTATGTGGTGCTTACCGTAGTACTTTGCCCCAAAGCCGAAATATCCGGCTTTAACCGAAAATCAGCCGTCGGACCCGGTGAACTAAATGCAGGCGATTCCAGTTTGCGGTTCACTGCACCTATTACTAAAATATCTTCTACATCGGCGGGAAAATCCAGCTTGCCCCACGACTTATTGCCGTCATTGCCGGCAGAGTTCACTACCAATATACCTCTGGATGCTGCAAAAGCTGCTCCCCTACTAATAAATGTAGTCTTACCATCTAAATCATCGTGTGTATGATTTAATCGCTTTTCGTCAAAGGTATTATACCCTAAGGATGAGTTGATGATGTCTACGCCCATGCTGTCTGCAATTTCAGCAGCACGTACCCAATGTAATTCCTCCAGCCATGATTCATACCGATCCGACTCCGTTCGTATCAATACGTAACTCGCATCAGGAGCCCCACCGATCATCTTCCCTTCTTTATTGGCTGCCATACAACCCAATACATGAAGTCCGTGGTCATCGTCATTAAACACATTCGGCTCCATATCTACCAAATCGTATTGATACACCATTCGGTTATCATCGAAAAGGTGCTTGAACAGGCTCAGTTCATTTGCACGTTTAAATCCGGCATCGAATACCGCAATCATCATGGATTCACCAGTATAACCCAGTTTATGAAGATTTGGTCCATTCAACATGTTGAGTTGCTCAAATCCATTGCCATAGATCTCATTCTCATCGAACGCATTCTGTTCTGCATGCGTTCCAGACTTTAGGGTCTTTACGCGATCTTTGCCCAAATAGATAACATCGTCTACGTAAAACTTGATCTTAAGTCGATATGCAGAATCCATTGAAGGTGTAGATATAACCGCACCATTGAGCCACTTTGAAACATATTTAACGTTTATGGATGGCTTAACGATGTTGTCAATATACGATTTCGTAACGGGCAAATCCGCAGAATCAACGGGTATACCTAAACGTTCTCTTCGTTCTAAGCACCGTTCCGAAAGAAACTTCTCTGGCTTATTTATGTCAACGTAATTGAGATCCTTATCGATGAACTGAACAAAAAAATAGTACTCTGTATTGCTTGCTTTAGCTTGAATACCAAAGAGGCAAATCAGCGATAAGACAATGTAATTTTTCAATGAAAGTTATTTTGTGAATGATATAAGTTTCCAATGGTAACGAAATCCGTCGGTTTTCCCCAACTGCGTTTCGGTTAGCTCAGATGTTTTTTCTACCAGACCAACACCTTCTGCATATAACTCCCATCGCATATCGCGATATATCACACCCGTATCGAGCTCTTGTTGAACAAAAACAGTATTCGGAAAAGAATCAGCCAATGTA
>DIYD01000244.1 GCA_002428905.1 Bacteroidetes bacterium UBA6063
CTCATGGTCAAGCGATTGAGCAAGTTTGGTTTGTAGTTCCTTGATTTCTGTGATATCCAGGAACACGGTAACAAATTTCTCCAGTTTATTGTCGACATTGAAAAATGGCACAACCGTCGACTTCACATAGATGTCTTTACCCCTGTCTGACTTCAACTTGAGTTCCCCACTCCATACAGAGCCTCTGGACACAATAGCCTCTGCATGTTCTAAGACCTGCTGATCAATAGTGTCCAGCGCTTTTTGATAATGTTGACCAATAACTTCCTCCTGGGTCAGCCCTGTAGTATTAAGGAATAAATCATTTACATAAGTCAACTCCCCGTCGATATTCAAGGTACAAACCAGTGCTGCGTGGTTCAATGTATCCACCTGATACTGCAACTCGTGCTGCGTACTGCGCAGTTCATCTGTTCTGTGTTGTACCTGCTGCTCTAACTCTTGTGTGAACTGTTCTCTCAGTTTTTCCGATTCATAGCGCGCAGTAACATCGGCATTTGTACCAATGGCTCGTATAACCTGTCCATTTTCATCTTCCCGAACATGGCCCAGGGAATGAATGTGCTTGACTTTACCCGATTTAGTCAGTATTTGAAATACGAAATCAAAATCTTCTCTACCGGTCACAACCGAATCGTACTTGGCCATGGTCTCTTCTGCTGTATCGGGGTGCAGCGACGTAATCCAATCGTTCACATGCCCACTGAAGTCCTCCGGATCAATCTCGAAAATTTCGAACTGGTTCTCATCCCAAACCAAATCTCCAGTCACAACATCCAGATCAAAAATTCCCAGTCTTCCTGCTCGAAGTGCTATCTTTAAGCGTTCTTCACTCTTTCTAAGCAGGGTGTCGATATTCTGCAATTTGGACATATCCTGAATCAGCGACCAGATGTATCTGTTTCCATTCGCATCTTCAATAATTCGTCCATTCAAGAGTACTGGATAGCGATAGCCGGATTTATGAATATACTCCTTTTCGTAGGGCCCGTATTCACCAACGGTATTGAGTAATCGAAGTTGTTCCTCTTCTTCCTTCGCGTAGTCTTCTGGGGTTAAATCCCAGTAAGTCAGGGCATTAAGCTCATCTTTTGTATAACCCGTAAACCGTGTAAACTCCTGATTAATCTCGAGGAACTTCCCATCCATATCGTTCTTAGCGATACCGATTGGTGCCATCTCAAAGAACGTATTCAGCGTGCGCTCACTGAGTTGAAGTTGTAAGAAAGCCTCGTGCTGTTGCGTTATGTCGATGTTTACACCTACCATGCGTGTTACGTCTCCGTTTTCATCGCGTTCGGTAATGGCTGTTGCTCGAATGTACTTAATGTCTCCCAGGCCAGTAATAACCCTGAATTCCACATCAAACTCTTTAATGCCTTTTAACGCCATCTCCACCGCATCCTCGGCAAGTTTCCTGTCTTCTGGATGAATCATCTTGTACCAGGTATCATACGCCTGATTAAAATCGGTTTGGTTGACCAGGTACATGTCGAACATCGATTGATCCCAAATGAGCTCGTTGTTTTTTATGTTCCAGTCCCACACTCCAATGTTTCCTGCAGAGGTTGCCAGTGCCAAACGTTCTTCGCTCAGTCGTATTTCTTCTTCGATTTCTTTTCTTCCGGATAGGTCTACAAGCGTAAACAGACGTAGCCGTAAATCACCTTCATCCACCAGGGAGTAACCCAGTTCAATTGGAACAATGCTTCCATCTTGCCGAACGGCGGTAACTTCAAATCGATGACTCCCTTCTCCAAACATGGTTGCCATACTCTGGATGTCATCTGCAACCTGAAGGAATTTGTGTACGGGTTGCCCCTCTACCTCCATACGCTTATAGCCCAACAGTTTAATGGCCTGCGTATTCGCATGTTCTACGTTGTAATCGACGTCTGCAACCAGAATAGGGTACGGTGCATGAGTAACCAGATTCTGAAACAAATTGGTGTTGATCAACAGGCTTTCTTCGAGATGCTTACGATCCGTAATATCCAGAATGAACCCATGCATGTAGCGTTCCTGAGTCTCCTTATTCACAACCACCTTAGCCTGTTCAAACACCCATATATAGTGTCCATCTTTGTGTTTAACACGATACTCAAGTGAAAATGAAGAACCGGAAGACGCCGCTTTGTCAAACTCGGCGCGTAAGGCGGGCAAATCATCGTGATGGACAATTTCCGTGTACAATTGGCTTCCTTCCCGAAATCCTTGCAGTGGATATCCGGTAATTTCTTCCAGATTTTTGTTTAGAAATGAAATGCCCTGATCAGCATAGAGACGCACCTGGTATACTGTTACAGGTATGGTATCAGCCAATGCCTCCCATTCTCCTTGAAATGGATTCCTTGTTTGCTGTTCGAGTTCAGCGATGCGTTTTTTTAAGGCCTCATTCTCTTTCAACAACGCCTCAATTGACCTTTCCTTCATGCCTTTGGTAATATTACAAACCGACTTAACGCCTGTTCGAATCTACCTAAAAGCTTAAGGAATTACAAGCTCACTCGAAACTGATTTAGCTGATCGCTAGATATAGTCTGATTTCCAAACGACTCTTCAATTTGCTCTATATCAGGAACTTGTGGAACAACAATTGGCCTGGACTCAACAAGATCTACCGTGTTAATTCGTTCCTGACGAGACGGGTTCGTCTGCTTCACATAAATGATCTTTTCAATAACTTCACGATTTATCGGCTTCTCATTTTCCAGGTAAACTGTGTCATAAACCGTGGAATAAACCGGCACTTCCTTTTCTACGTACTGGATCTTTTCAACTGCATCGGGTTTGGGCCAAAAAGCCACAAACGCAAGAACACATATGGATGCGATCGCTACCCAGTACGCAGGTATTTTATGTTGAACCACGCGCTTCCACATGGGAACAATAACCATGGCAGGCTGCTCTTTATCCAGGCGTTGTTGCAAGCCCCGTAATATCTCAGGATCAGGTTGTAACTGCATTCGTTCGTTTTGCATCTGGCTCTGAAGAGACAACAACGCACTTCGCTGCTGTTTGTACGACTGAATAGTCATACAGCTCAACACCAATTCTCGCTCTTCCTGCGACAGTTTATCGTAGTCTTTTTCTTCGATAAGTTGGAACACCTTGTCATTTAACTCACTCATATCTATGCTTTTAACGGATTGAATTCTTCTAACTGGTTGGCTAATTTTTTTGTACAATAATGTAGTCTGGATTTCACCGTGCCTTCTGCGCAGGAAAGTACTGTACTGATTTCTTTTACCGATAGGTGTTCGATGTACCTCAGTACGAATACGGAACGATGATCGGGACTCAGTTGGTTCATTGCCCTGTGAAGCGATTGTTTGAAATCGGATGTGTGCATATGGTCTATGGAAGAAGGCTGAGCATCTTGTTGCTTATGCAAGACGTCTAGCCCTACCATTGGAGCTCCACGCATACTTTTTTTACATTGATTCGCCGCAACGGTGAAAATCCAGGGTTTGAAGGATCGTTGAACATTAAAGGAAGTTGGATGTTCAATAAGCTTTGCAAAAACATCGTGCAGCAGGTCTTGAGCAATGCCTTCCCGGTCCCCAACCATCTTGTACATAAAATACAGCAACCGCTGTGCATAGCGGTGGTATATTTCAGTGAAAGCTTGTTTATCGCCGTCCTGAAATTGCTGCATCAGTATTTCATCTGAAATCACGTATTTGTTTGCGCTAAGCTGCTTAATTCACGATCATTACTACCCTAAAACCTACTTCGGATGAAGGATTGGTATATAGTTCACGCTTTACAATGGCGGTTTCCGTTGGGTGTGTATTCCAGCTGCCACCTTTCGACACTCCTTTTTCCGATATCATTTCTGCTACGTTACCGCTGCAGTTATAAAGCCCGAAACTATTTGGAAAATAAGAATACACATTTACTGGAAAATAACCACCGTCATAATCGTTTACACCACACATGGCACAACTGGTATCTGCTTTTTCCGTGGTCTTAAAGTTACCAAGGTAACACCCTTTCGAATTCCGTACATATGGCCCTCCCCAGGGATAAACGAATTTGTCATGTCCGCCCTGCGCAAAGTATTCCCACTCCTTTTCCGTAGGTAAACGAAAGGTGACTGAACTATATTTCTTCTTTTTGTGCTCAAGGCTATTGTAAACATCCGTCAACCACTTGCAATACAATACAGCTGCGTCATACGATACATTCACCACTGGGAACTCTTCCGAAGTTGGGTGCCCATGTTTGAACAACTCCTCATCTGAAAGACCTAACTTATCGCTTGAAAGGTAGGAGCGCCAATCTACACGTTCGGCCTTCGCAATCGCCAACTCGTCGTATCTCTTCTGTTTTACAAGATCGGTTAGGTACAGATTATACATTGCGTTGGTTACCTCACCTGCCCCAACATACATCGAGTCGTTGATCTTTACCATGGGCTTCATCAGTACCCTCGGATCAAACACAACCAGGGAGTTCGATTTTGGCTCCTGCTGCCCCAGTATCTGTTCTACTTTATCCAACACGTCGTTCTTTTCCGCAATGCGATTGATAAGTACTTTTACTTCGTTCGATCTGGGATCTTCGCTTTCCTTATAATGATTATACAGGGTTAGCAACGACACTAAATAGTTGGTATTTGCAAGGTCTACCACACCTTGGCTCATGTCATTGAAAGACTCAATTTGCAAGTAATCTAAAAAGTACTTTTTCTCATAATTGCGTTTGGTCACCGCGATATTGTCGAATTTTTTCTCACTCCATTTATAAGCCATCCCCACATTATACACTTCATCTTTGAACGGTTCGTACAACGATGGCAGGGCTGAAATAGCGAAATACAATGGTCGTGTTGTGTGTTTTTTGATGTGTTCAATAATGGCCAGTTGGTAATCGTTCCAGTTCGTAAAATTATCGTGTGTTTTTTCCATAACGGGTAGACCGATTTCTTTGAAATAACGGTCTTGATATTCCTTTATACCCAACAGGCTGTTGTTCATTACACATACATCCGTTCGGATACCTTTTGCGTATTGCAACACCAGGGCCGGATAGGTGTCATTATCCCCCGAGGTTATAAGAATGGCATCTTCTTCTGTGCTTTGCATCATGTTGTAGTTCCAATAGTACAAACCCGAAGACATGTCGTTTGATTTGTACCATCGCATCGCAATTTCTTTAAGCTGGCTTTTGTCGCGTTTTACTTCATAATACGTCGTTAGGTCGTCGAGTAACTCCACCCGATATGGTTCTAATTTATGCGCTTCAAAAAGGTGTTCGGTCTGTTTCTCTGTGTTGCGGAAGCCTCCGTTCCAATGTGCCACGTAGTGATATGCAAACGAGTTTGGAATGGCCTTACTCATGTCGTCTACAATCTCATCGAGGTCTTCTGCTGTATATTGATCATGTCGTAGTTTTAACATTCTGCATGCGGTATAGTAACTAATCCACGCCTCTTCATCGGTATTGTTTTGCTGGATATACGACTTCCAAAGCCCCGCCTGCGTTTTATACCAGTCGTTGGTCTGATGAACCTTGACAAATGAATATACTTTCTCCCGTTGTGCTTTTTCTTCTGCCCGTAATCCGTTTATGATCAATAAAAGGCATAAAACGATGATTGTTCTTAAACTCATGTTGCTTTGTTTTTACAGGTTATATCCAAAAGAACTAAAAACGTTCAATTGCGGATGAAAAAAAATGAATCAGCCGCTAACCTCTAAACACAAACAAGGTTTAACTACTCTTTAAGAAAAGGCAGCACCTTGCGCTGAACTTGTCCCTGGAGTATCAGGAAATACTCTCCTGGAAGCCAGGTTGACATATCAATATCGTACGTCGTCTGACGGTTGTTTGAAACTGAATAAACCTCTCGGCCCATTATATCAATCACACGAATGCCCTGATGATCTAGTTGCGCATCACTTAGGGTTAGCGTTGCTCGATGTTTTACCGGATTGGGTGTAAGGCTTAATTCCACTCGATCAAATTGCGCTATGGAGGTATTGGTTGTGTCTTTCGTTGGTGTATAGGCCAGATGATCTACCTCCCACAAACCTCTCCCAAATGTGGCAGCCACCAACTTCTTATGGGTGGTATCAATTTCAAGCTCTGAAACAATCACTTTAGGAAAACCAATGTTGTAAGGCATCCAGTTGGTACTATCCTCTTTGAGATAATACACACCTAAATCCGTTCCAATATATATGTTGTTACTTCCGTCATTCTGATGCGCCACGCAGTTCACAGGTATATTGGGTAAATCATAGGTGATGTTCTTCCAGGTATCGCCGCCGTTGTTGGAATAAAAGACCTTTTCATCCTCATCGAAACCTGAAAAGGTAATCCAAACTTCGTTGGGGTTCTTTTGGCTCATATCGATATACGAAGGATAAAGTGATCTGGGCAAACCCTTGTCGATTTGTTTCCAGTTGTCACCGCCATTCCAACTCGTCCAAATCTCATTATCAATATTATCGCTGGCATAACCCCGTTTTGCCAGGTATATGCGATTCCCATTTGCCTTTTCAACAGCCAAAGCCGTACCAGGTCTGGTATACGTGCGACCCGAAATCCGACTGAAATTGGATAGTTTTCTGTTTTGGATTGAACCCTGTGCAGTATACAGGTTACCATAGAGCACGTACAATTCCTTGTTTGCTCCTACAAACGGTGTCGTCCATTCTGCGAGCTCACTTGAGGGTTTGGTGAGCTCACCGTCCCAAATAAAATCATCCCCGGTTGTTAGGAATGTATAGATTCTTCCATTCTGCGAAGAGGTATAGCGATAAAAAGCGTCATCCTGAAACAGGGCTTCCATACCATCACCGCCTGTAATGTTGGTAAATAGACTATCGTTGCCATAAACGGTAGAGTTATCCTGTGCTCCCGCCATATACTCCGACCCATTGAGTTGATTTACACTCAGGCGATAAAATGAAGTGATGTTTAAACCGTTGGTATAATTCACCCATTCCGTACTCGCGTCCAGGTCATCCGTCATTTCGGTTACCTCATTCGGTATGATTTTGAAGGTTCGCGATAGCCCGCCATCGTGGCAGGCGAAGTAAGTGTTGTTGGTCGGGTGCTGCACAATTTGGTGGATATCGGCATGCATACTCTTATTGTAATAATTTAACAACCAGTATGTTACGGGCTTAAAACTCTTTCCACCGTCGGTACTTTGCCACATATTAATTCCTCCGGTAAGAATTCGGTTTTTGTCGTTTCGATCTACGGTCAATGCCAAATCGTATCTGCCCTGACCTCCCGCACGATCATCCAAACTGTGGTTTAAAATATTGTACTCATAGTCTGCATTCAACACCTCTTCATAACTGTCACCGCTGTTCGTCGACTTATAAATAGCGTAAAAGCCGCCTAAATGATCGCACGCCAGACCGTAAATATGCGTTGGGTCCGACGGAGCATACGCCAATTGAATGCGCTGTACCTTTTGTGTTTTCGGGATACTGGTCGTAGCCGCTTGCCAGGTTGCCCCAAAATCGGTCGACTTAAGAATGCCCGCTTCACCGATGCCATAAGAATGCACATAACCTGTGCTTGCTATGAGCTCGTTCGCTTTTGTTGGATGTTGTTCTACATCCCAGAAAATTCCAGGGTGGCTTTGGGTCCAGTTCTTACCTGCATCGTTAGACACATAACTTCCAGTTTGCCCTACCGCGATGAGCTTGTCATAGTTGGTTGGGTGCATAAAGACCTTGGCAATTAACGAACCTTCGAAATCGGTTTGATCAAACGACAAACCCGTGGCCGTCCAGGTTTCTCCACCATCAACCGTCTTGTAAATTCCTATACCGTAATGACTGTTTCTCTTGTTTTCGTTGGCCTGTAAATTATGCCCCAAATACGCATAGTCTCCAAGCGCCACATACATGGTATCCGGGTGCTCTGGATGTATGGTAAGATACGATGTTCGAAGAATAGGAAGATCCCCGGAGATGGATGTCCAGCTCGCACCTGCGTTAGACGTTTTCCAAAGCCCTCCTTGCGCAACACAGATATACCAGGTGTTGGTATCGGTTGGATGAAATTGCATACTGTTTATCCTACCAATACCAGCAAGATCTTCTTTGCCAAAAGGCCCGATTGGAGTCCACCTGTTTTCTGCCTTGGCGTGTGAAGATTTGATGTCTTTTGTGGCCTGATGTGCCTCGTAGTACAAGGCTCCATAATTCACCAACCCATTACCCGATCTACGGGCCTGGAAATCAATATTTCGCTGATCGCATTTCGGCAGCTTCTGAACTTCATCCAGCGGTATTTGCTGAGCAGATACACAAATAGGGAAAACCAACACCACCACTAGCTTTAGAATAGACTTCATAGACGCGCTTTGCTGCAATTTAATCAAAATACGTTCTCATCGTATTGGAACCTAAGGTTATTACACAATAGTGAATTGTTGTCGCTATCGTCATTGGTATAAAATGGGTAACTTAGCGGTACGTTGAAGCCACGTATAAACATACCCTTAACGTTGTTATGCCTGATCATTACTGCAGGAATACTGGGATGTGAAGACAACGATAAACCGAAAGAGATCATGCTTCAGGATTATCTCAACCTGCCTGAAACTCCCTATGACTATTCGGGTATTGACGTGCCTTCTTTTCTGGATAGAAATCACCTGTTCGCGAACGTAAACAACAATCCGAACAACCCGACCACGGACTGGGGGGCCACGCTGGGTAGGGTGCTGTTTTACGACGTAAATTTATCAGAAAATAACACCATTTCCTGTGCGTCTTGCCACAAACAATCGTTGGGATTTAGTGATGACAAGCAGTTCTCTGAAGGTTTCCTTGGAGGTAAAACGGGTAGGCATTCCATGGGATTAGCCAATGCGCAATATCGAGGCAGTAATCTGTATTTCTGGGATGGTCGTGCCAAAGGCATTGAAGAACAGGTATTGATGCCCATTCAGGATGAAGTGGAAATGGGCATGCATCTCGACACATTGGTATCTAAATTAGGGCGTATCGAATACTACCCCATACTATTTGCAAAGGCCTTTGATTCGGAAGAGATCACTTACCAGAAAATAGCCTGGGCACTCGCTCAATTTGTCCGCAGTATGCAGTCTTTCAACAGTCCGTATGACCAGGGAAGATCAATGCACCACCACGATAGCGCTTTCAGCAATTACACCAGTGAGGAAAACCTGGGCAAGACGCTGTTCTTCGACATCAACAAAGGTAACTGTGGGGGCTGTCATGCAACCGACGCCTTTATCACAGATGTGCCTCGAAACAACGGATTGGATGTATGGGAAACCACCAATGACAAGGATATTGGTTATGAAAAAGTCACTGGTTCCGAACTGGACAGGGGGAAATTCATTGCTCCCTCGCTTCGCAATATTGCTATACGACCACCCTATATGCACGATGGCCGATTTAACACCCTAATGGAAGTAGTAAATCACTACAGCGATGGAATTATCTGGTCAAATTCACTAGACCCTCACCTCAAAGCTCAGAACCCTAATCTACCTATTCGATTTAACCTGACTGAAGTGGAGAAACAGGCTCTGGTTGCCTTTATGAAAACACTTACCGACGAGGAATTAAGGAGAGATAAACGCTTTAGTAACCCGTTCTAGACAGTCTTGACACTGCTTTGATGGCTTTTGATTGAATATATTGTATACTCGTATACATCAAGATGCCACGCATATGCAGTTCTTACGATTCTTTACCCTCTGTTTGCTATCCGTTTCACTTACTCATTTCTCCACTGCACAAAAACCTGGTGCATACAAATGCCTTGACTTTGATGGCTCGGATGACTACGTTCAGATTAGTGACCACTCATCGCTAAATCCAACCGGAGCCATAACAGTTGAAGCCTGGATTAAGGCAGATGCATATGGCCGAAATGTGTACGACAACAGTATTTTTTGCAAACATGGATGGGGGCGCGGAAATCAAGGGTATGTGTTAAGAT
This sequence comes from Bacteroidetes bacterium UBA6063, assembly GCA_002428905.1. Taxonomy (GTDB): domain Bacteria; phylum Bacteroidota; class Bacteroidia; order NS11-12g; family UBA9320; genus UBA987. Next base: position 9,952 of record DIYD01000244.1, read on the forward strand.
GTGGCGACAACGGTAAGTTATCGTTTAACATCGCAGATGCTGGAGGTACATGGCAAGAGGCAGCCTCTGCGTCTCTTATGGACACCGGCATTTGGTATCATGTCGCAGGCTCTTTCGACGGGGATTCAGTAAACATATATATCAATGGGGAATTGG
>DIYD01000073.1 GCA_002428905.1 Bacteroidetes bacterium UBA6063
GGTTGAATGCTGTAGAAGAAATGAGAAGTTAATGATAGGTCGTATATGTTAATCAAGATTGCCTGGAAGAATATTTGGAGAAACCGCTTGCGAAGTGGAGTGGTTATCCTTTCCATAGGACTCGGTCTTTGGCTGGGAATATTTGCTTCTGCCTTTGTACAGGGTATGATGAAGTCGAAGGTTGATACGATGATCGCGTCTGAAGTGTCTCATGTCCAGTTTCATCAAAAAGGATTTCGGGATGAGTTCAAAGGAAAACTTCACTTCAATGGAAAAGATGTTGTAAGTCAGGTACGTGCCGATGATCGGGTAGAAGCGGTGACGGAACGTGTCATATCGATGGGTATGCTGGCTTCGTCTCATAAGAACAGCGCCTTAAAACTAGTAGGTGTTAACCCCGAAACCGAGATGAACGTGTCGAACCTTCACGAGCACATTGTAGAAGGTGACTACTTCGTAACGAAGAAAAAACGTCCAATTGTAATCAGTCAGAAAACGGCTGAAGAATACGACATAAAACTCAACTCAAAAGTGGTTTTTACCTGCCAGGATATACATGGCGAGATTACGCGCGCAGCCTTTCGGGTAGTTGGAATTTACAAGACAAGCAATGTGATGTACGATAAACTCACCGCCTTTGTTCCAATAGACCAGTTGCGTAAGTTGTACGATATGTCAGACCAAACGCATGAAGTTGCAGTATGGCTCAAGGATTATGAAAACGCTGAGGTTTTTGCGAGTGAATATCAAATGAAGGAACCCAACCTCGAGGTATTACCCTGGATGGATTTGGCCACAGGCATGCGTATGATGCTTGAAGCCTTTGATACCTACCTGTACATCATAGTTGGTATTATTCTCGTTATGCTCATGTTTAGTATTGTCAATACGATGCTAATGGCCGTATTGGAGCGCGTGCGCGAGATTGGCATGCTCATGGCAATTGGAATGAACCAGAACAAAGTGTTTCGGATGATCATGTATGAAACGGTTTTTATGACCATGATTGGTGTGCCCATAGGCCTCCTGCTTTCCTGGGTATCTGTAAGCTACTTTGGAGCGAATGGAATTAACCTCAGCGGAGCATCTTACGAAGAAATGGGCTTCGCAAGTATCCTGTACCCATACCTTGATCAATCGAGTTATATAAGTGTAACCATTATGGTACTCATCATGGCCATCATTGCAGCGATATATCCAGCAATAAAGGCCTTACGACTAAACCCTGTAGAAGCAATAAGAAAAGTGTAACCTATGAATGTAATAGAGACACAAAACGTAATGAAAGTGTATAACGATGGCGCTGTGCCCGTTTACGCGGTTAACGACGTATCGTTAGAAATCGAACAAGGAGAGTTTACAGCCGTTGTTGGGCCTTCAGGCTCCGGTAAAACAACGTTGCTGAATATGATTGGCGGACTTGATCGGCCTACAGGTGGTAATATACAGGTAGACGGTGTAGAACTTAACCAAATGAACGAAAACCAATTGATCAATTTCAGAATGGAGAATATTGGTTTTGTCTTCCAGTCGTACAACCTGATCCCTGTGCTTACAGCAGAGGAGAATACTGAGTTTATTATGTTGTTGCAAGGCAAAAGCCCTGATGAACGCAAACAACGCGTTTCGCAATTACTGGAGGCAGTGGGTATCGGTAGCCAGGCGGGTAAACGTCCGGGTGAGATGTCGGGTGGACAGCAGCAGCGCGTAGCTGTGGCGCGTGCATTGGCCTCGAAGCCTAAGTTTGTTCTTGCCGATGAGCCAACAGCGAACCTGGATTCAAAATCGGCTGAAAACCTACTGGATCTCATGCTTAAGTTGAATAAGGAGGAAAATGTAACCTTTATATTTTCTACCCACGATCAACGTGTAATTGATCGGGCTCGTAGAGTGATCACCCTGGAGGATGGCCGTATCGTTAAAGACGAACGAAAAGGCTAGTTATATGCCTGTTAAAAAGATTCGACGGCTAATTGCATTATTGCTTTTAAGTGTGGTATGCTTTACGGCAGACGCACAATCATTTAAAGATCGGTTTTCTTATCGCGGATATCTCAAAGATCTACGTGCAATGACCTGGGCCGGAATTGATTCCATTGGTACGGTAACGGCACAATACAACTTTGTGCACCATCGATTAAATACCCGGTACCAATTGGATACCAGCTGGGAATTAGGCCTGGAACTTCGAAACCGTGTTTTTTATGGCGAGTTCTTAAAATATCAACCCGGCTACGGAGATCAAATCGCAATGGACCCTGGTGTTATTGATATGAGCTGGTCATGGATTAATGATACCGGAGTGATCGTTGCACATACGATGGTAGATCGATTATGGGTGAACTACAGTTCTAAGAACTGGGATATTCGTATGGGACGTCAGCGGATTAACTGGGGACAAAACATAGTATGGAATCCCAATGACTTGTTTAATGTGTTGAACTACGCCGATTTTGATTACGAGGAAAGACCCGGGTCTGATGCATTGAAAGTAGAACGTTTTTTCAAGAAGAGCAGAAGCATACAATTCGCCTATAAGTTCGCCGAAAACTTTGATGATGCAGTGTTTGCAGGTATGTATCGTTTTAATAAGAAGAATTACGACGTGCAGATATTGGCTGGAAAATACAACCACGATCTTGCAGTTGGTTTAGGCTGGGCAGGCAATCTTAAAGACGCCGGGTTTAAGGGGGAATCCACGTATTTCCACCCTATATTAAACGATACGTCTGAAGCGGTTGTTCTAACATCGGTTTCATGGGATAAAACGGTTGGGAATGGAACATATTGGCTGGTTAGCGCCTTGCATAACAGCAACGGTGCTTCGGATTTACAACGTCTCACCGAGCTCTCTGCTGCCGGTGGTGCGCAATTGGACTTAAAGAGTTTAATGCCTAATAAATACAGTGTTTTTGTGCAGGTAGCGGGTCAAATCAGTCCCATTTGGTCGATGAACCTGGGAGTAATTGGTGCGTTGGATATCGGTGGTGCATTTGCCATGCCCACTATCGGCTATAGCATCAAAGAGAACGTTGATCTATCTATTGTCGGACAGAGTTTCGTAGGCCTGGATGATGACAAGCTCAAAGCACTTTCCAACGCCGTTTTTCTGCGTTTTAAATGGAGTTATTAGATTCTTGCACACATGGATGCCGTGAAAATAGGTAGATGTGCAAATGGATTGGACACTAAACCCTTAAGTACCGGCTTGATTTACAATGACGACAAGTTTAAACCACGTTAACGGTCAACCGTCTCATAGTCTAAGAATCTAAAAATCTATGGGTCTAAGATTATGCTCTTCCCAGTTGCTTTAAGAAATTCTTGTGTTCTCTTACTGCAGAAAAGAATGTTGGTTTAGAGTAGTATGGAAGCTTAAACTCTTCGGCTGTTTTCTTAACAATCTCGGAAATCTTCTTGTAGTGAATATGGCAGATATTCGGGAATAAGTGGTGTTCAATCTGGAAATTCAAACCACCCACGTACCACGAGAATAATCTACTTTTCGGAGCGAAGTTTACCGTTGTCATTAATTGGTGTATTGCCCATTTATTCTCCATGTTGCCTTGCTCATCTGGAAGCGGGAAGGTAGTGTCTGGCATTACATGCGCTGGCTGGAAGATAATCGCCAGGATAAAACCGGCGACAAAGTGCATGGCTAGAAAACCCAATACTGTTTGCCACCACGGGAACGGTAGCAATACGATGGGTAAAACCACAAACAAAGCGTAATACCCGATTTTTACAAAGATTAGTTCCGTCAATAAAGCACGGTAGCTTTTTTTCTGGGTTTTGATAAGGTCTTTTTTCTTGTATCGTGCCAACTGCTTAAAGTCTTTTGAAGTGGCCCACATAATGGTCATGAAGCCATAGAAGAACCAGGCATAAATGTGTTGTAACCGATGAATTTTTAGTTTCTTTTTGTGCGGCGAGAATCGCAAGAATGGAACAGATTCAAGGTCCTCGTCCATGTGATCTACATTGGTAAAAGAGTGGTGCAATATGTTGTGCTGAATCTTCCAGTTTACACTTGATCCGCCAATAAACCAGATTACCTGCCCGAGCATCTCATTTATCTTTCTGTTCTTTGAATATGCACCATGGTTGGCATCATGCATAACAGACAGGCCTATACCTGCCATGCCCGCTCCCATCACTATCCAGCAAATCAATACCGGTAAGAAGGTAGAGAATGCACCAAAGATCATCAAGAAATAGGGTACCAGATACATGCTCAACATAACCACGGTTTTGATCACCATGTTTGCATTAGCATGTTTTGATATACCCGCTGTTTTGAAATATTCGTGAACACGTTTTCGAGCCGTGTTGTAAAAGTCGCCTGCTGAAGGTCTTGGGAATTGAACTGTCTTACGCTGCATAACATTTCGGTGGCCACTAATTTAGGGTGAATCACCTTAATTGCGCGCAAAGGTAAGTAAAAAGCTAGTAGTAAATTTTATGACATTTGTCGATGCAATAAATGATAAAAAGCCAGGTTACTATACCATTACCTACATTTGACCAAATGGCTCTAAGACTAAGACCGAATTACTACTGGCTTTCATTGCTATTGGTATTATTTACCAGTATCGCTTCTGCTCAAAATTCATCCATCAAGGGTACTGTATATGATGACGCAAATAATGGCCCACTTGAATACGCAAGTGTAGTGTTATTAAATGCCGGAGACAGCAGTAATGTGGGCTTTACGTTCACCGAGCCCGATGGGAGTTTCGAATTCAAAGAGATCCCTTACGGTGGTTATGTGGTGCAGGTGTTTTATACGGGCTATGAACTTTACGGTAAAAGCTTTGCTACCTCTGCAACCTATGGGGGAAACCTTGGTCAAATACGTCTTAAGGCATCGAGCATGACATTGTCTACGGCCTTTATTGAGGCAAAGGCGATCCCCGTGGTCATTAAGGATGATACCATCGTTTACAATCCCAACGCATTTAAAACCAAAAACAACGCTACTGTAGAAGATTTGTTGAAGAAACTTCCGGGCGTGCGTGTCGACAAAGACGGAAAAGTAATTGCTCAGGGACAGGAAGTGACCAAAGTACTTGTTAATGGTAAGGAGTTTTTTGGTACGGATCCAACTAAAGCGACACAAAACCTGGACGCGGAAAACATCGAAAAGGTTGAAGTCCTGGATAAGAAATCAGACGATGCTGAGTTTACAGGAGTAGATGATGGGAACAGAGAAAAAGTGATCAATCTTGTGCTCAAGAAAGATGCCAACAAAGGATATTTCGGTAAGCTAGAAGCAGGAGGTGGAACCGAAGAAACCTACCGGGTGAAAGGTACGATCAACTACTTCAAGGACGAAACCCAGCTTACAGCAATCGGAAACCTGAATAACCTGAATCAGAACGGTTTCAACTGGCAGGAGTATTATCGAATGCTCAATGGAACGAACGGTGTTAGTTTTGGCCCACGAACCTATTGGTATAGTCAGAATCAATGGCTTGGGCAAAACCAACAAGGCCGACAAACCAATGCAGTATTGGGAACAAATGCTCACTTGAAACTCGGAGAAAAGGGTAGTATTGATGCGAGCTACTTTGTTATGGGGCGCGAAAATGACCTCCGCACAACCACAACGTCGGAGAACTATCTGCCGGGCCAGGTTATCTATAGCGACAACGCCTATAATGCCCTAACAAACAACGGACAACAACGAGGCGTTTTTAAATACGTTCTAAAACCTGATACACTCAACTGGTTTGAATTGGGGACAGAAATAGACCACAGTACAGGAGAGGATAGTGGATTCGGCTTAACATCCAACCGAGACCAGAACAACGAGTTTTTAAATACCTCCATGTCTAAAACATTGGTGGTAAAAAGCAATACGAATATTAAATCGCAACTGACCTATCGTCGCAGGATTAAGGGAACGAAACACTCGTTTGTGATGTATACCGGAATAGAACACAACGAAGCAGGCGATACCTCTCAATGGGTGTCGGATTATTCGTTAAATGAAGTGCCATACTCCGATGATATCCCATATACGTTTGTAGATCGAACAACAGGTACTGGAGATATCCTGTTTGGGAGAGTAGGGGTTAATCTGGCGTTTGATTCGAATCAGTTCGTTTCCTGGAGTGCCGATACAAAACGAACGTTGGGCACGTATAATATGGAGCGGAATGATCTGGTACTCGATTCCATTTATACCGGGCAGAGTCCCTTTATTGGCACTCGATATCAGGTGAGTAAATCTTCTGTACGCTATACCAAGAACAACCGCAAGAAGAATGGGTGGTATTTTAACGCAGGTCTTGGCGCCTTTCATATCAACATTGATCGTGAGCTGACTAAGGCAGATTCCCAACGATTTCAGAATAACTACTGGATGCCGCTGCTGCATTTTTACGTTGGAT
>DIYD01000076.1 GCA_002428905.1 Bacteroidetes bacterium UBA6063
ACTCGCTCAATGGTGTTGGCGTACACGATGTTTTTGCCAACTTTCAAACCGTCATAAACACAACCGGAATTCGGGAGGTACAATCAAAAAAAGACGCCATCATATACTTTAAATCACCGCATCTATTGCACTACAATTACCGATTCTTAAAGACGGACACCTTGCATACCGATTCAAGTGCTACAAACATGCGTTTTGAATCACCGAATTTGTACCTTAGCAAGCGCGATACGATTTACATACAGAAACACTGAAATAGCATAAGATGGCCCACAAAGATTTTAAGAAGTATTACGTAATAAAGGCTCCTCCTGAAGAAATATGCATGGCGATTACCAACCCGAAGAGTATTGAATTATGGACGGGTGAGCAAGCTGAAATGAGCACCGAACCAGGCTCTGAATTTAGTCTTTGGGATGGCAGTATTTGTGGCCAAAACCTCGAGTTTGAAACGAATAGAAAAGTAGTACAAGAGTGGTATTTCGGCGAGCAGGAAGATGCCTCTATCGTTACTATTGTGCTTCATCCTCATAAAAAAGGAACCTCGGTAGAACTTCGCCATACGAATATTCCAGAGAAGGACTATGAGGATTTTGCCAATGGCTGGGATGATTACTATTTCGCAGGCATATCCGAATTCGTTGAAGACGATGGCAGTGACGACTTTTAATTTTTAGACGATGGCACACAAACCAAATAAAACAGTTGCACTACCCGATAGTGTGGAAGACTTTATAAATGCGCAACCAGAAAATCGGCGTGAAGACTGCTTTCGGTTAATGGAACTTTTCAAAGAAATTACGGGTGAAGATGCTGTTATGTGGGGAAAGAGCATCGTTGGTTTTGGGCAATACCACTACAAATACGATAGCGGTCGGGAGGGTGATATGCTGTTAGCCGGTTTCTCGCCGAGAAAACAAAACCTCACCATTTACATTATGGCCGGGTTTGCCCATGAAGAAATTGTAAGCCGACTAGGCAAATTTAAAACAGGTAAATCCTGTCTCTACGTTAAAAAACTGGATGACATTAACATCGATGTACTGACGGAGCTTGTGCAGTGGTCTATTAAGAAAATAAAAGACATCTACCCCGACTAACACGAATATACATGGCAATGCTAAGGCCTGCTGATGTGGAATGTATCGGCTTCTGCCGTGCAAGGCTGGCCTGTACGCAGTTCTCTCCCACTGGACTTCTTCTTTCCAGATACGTCCCACAAATGGATAAGATGCGCTTCAAAGACAGCCGAATCGCCTTGAGGTGTACAATGAATACTTCTGGTTTGATATTCTATAGGCAAAGTAACGGTAAGTAGGTCTTCATCGTCTATGCCCTTGATCGTATCATCGCGTGTAGACCAATCTCGCGCATATGCGTGCCTGATTATGATACGATCTGCACGTTTAAACTTACTTATGGTAACCCGGCTCATTTTGATCTGGGTTTCTCGTTCAAATGGATAAAACAGAAGTTCACCAATGTCTTTGGTTTCCCCATCACCTACCCTAAAACAACCTCGGGCGAGCATTATGTTCTCCCCTTCCATAATGTAACCGTAACCCGCTGTGAAACCTTCTCTCAGGTTAAATACAAACTGGCCATTCTCGTCTGTAGTTGCGGTACCAAGTTTCGACTGTGGTACGCCCTCCACTAGCCAGTTTCCTTCTGATCCGGCATCCCACAACTCTAACAGTACATCTGGCCTCGGATCTCCATTACAACTATCCAATAATGTGCCTGTTAATACCGCGGAAAACACAGGGCTATCATCCTGACCTTTGCACGAATGCAGCCACAACCCCAGGGAGGCACAGACTGTTATTAGGAGGGCACGTTTAAACATCATTGTTTTATTGATTTAATACGAAAATAACCGATTCTACCCCAGATTGTGTAAAAGTTAAATGTTACCCGCATCTTTTACCCTGGCGCTAATTTTGAGGGTCACGGCCATTATCTTTGGTTTATGATCAAGGGGCGCGGTTCATCTATTAATTCCAACAACAGGTTCGAGAAGAACCACTATGTTGCAGATGAAGGTGAGCGTTTGGAAGATCATGATGCCGTGCCGACCAACTACACCACCATTTTTCCCAAGAGTCTGGTTAACAAGGTACCGAGCCCGGACATCCCATTAGACTGGAGTATGAACCCCTATCAGGGATGTGAGCATGGCTGCACATATTGTTACGCGCGCAGTACACATGAATACTGGGGCTACAGTGGCGGCGTAGATTTTGAACAACAAATCCTGGTAAAAAAAGACGCTGCCAAGCTGCTGGAAGCCAAGTTCAAAAGCAGGAGTTGGACAGGAGAGCCTGTTATGCTCAGCGGCAATACCGATTGCTATCAACCCATCGAACGAAAAATGGGCATTACACGTGAGTTATTGCAGGTTTGCCTTCAGTATCGAAACGCCGTAGGCATAATCACAAAGAACAGTCTGGTTACACGCGATATAGACATACTCGCTCAATTGGCACAGCTCAACCTTACACACGTCATCCTGAGCATCACGTCACTTGATGATGCGTTGCGAAGGAAACTTGAGCCCAGAACGGCATCTGTCAAGAGTAAGTTGAAGGCTATTGAACAACTAACGAATGCCGGCATACCTGTTTCCGTAATGATGGCTCCAATCATTCCTGCGATCAATAGTCATGAAATAATGGATATGGCTAAGGCAGTATCGAATGCTGGTGCTTTGAGTTTAAATTACACCATCGTACGTTTAAACGGCTGTGTAGAAGAACTGTTTAGTGATTGGCTAGAGCGTTACTTCCCAGATCGCAAGAAAAAAGTTTTAATGCAAATTGCCGACTGTCATGGAGGTGAAGTGCAAGATGTGCGGTTTGGTATGCGCATGCGTGGTCAGGGTAACTTTGCAACAATGATTAATCAGCAGTTTAAACTGGCTCGAAAAAAGCACAACCTGAATATACGTAAGGTAGAGCTAGACACTTCTTTATTCACGCGTACCGGGCAACTTGGCCTCGGCATTTAAGGTCTTATTCTCCATCGAATAAAAAAAAGTGTAAAAAGTTTGATTACCTTTTTCGATCTCTTCAACTAACTAATAAAGAAAGGCAACTATTCGGTAAATAAAATGACCGACACCCAATTAATAGAACTTCTGACGAGTGAGGATAACGGTTTAAGAAACAAGGGATTCTCTTATTTGGTGGAACGCGATTATGAGCCTGTCTTGAGTTATGTCAAACGGAATTCAGGCAACCCGGAAGACGCAAAAGACATTTTTCAGGAAGGCTTGATTGCTCTAATCAGAAACATCCACAACCAATCGTTCAGAAAGACATCATCGCTAAAGAGTTATTTGTACTCGATATGCAAGAACCTTTGGCTACAAGAGTTGAGAAAAATGAACAGAAACACTGCAGAAATAGAGACATCAACGAGCGAACACGACCTTGAACGCAATCTGGCTTCGGAATTTGATGAAAAGCTACAGGTGGTTCGAGACAAGTTCAACACGCTTGGAGAGGAATGCCAGAAAATATTGGTGTTATTCTATTACAAGAAGAAAAGCATGAAGTACTTACAGGAGTTATACCAGCTCGGAAGTACACAAGCAGCAAAAAACAAAAAAAGCAGATGTCTTAAAAAATTAAGCAGTTTGGTTGAATAAGGACAACATCATGGACAGAAAAGAATTCGAGGTAATAATGCAGGTAATTCAGGAGGAGGGTATCCGCCAGGAGCTTGGTCAAATGATTGACCAAAAACACGCCGGTGTTCAGAAGACCTGGTTGAAGAAAACCATTTGGAAGTCCATTTTTGGTGTAGCTCTTGTTTCTGTTACTGCGGTATCTGCCTATTGGCTTTTATCGAAAAACAAAGAAGACGCACCAACAACAACAAGCGGCCAGGTAATCGTAAAGCAAAACCTAACGGAAGAAACACGTCAAACACCAAAGAGTTATAAAAAGGATAACACGGAGTCTTCCACCAAAGACAGGTCGGATGTACAAGGCAGCTTAGGCGATTGGCAATCAGATATCGCTACAAAAACAGATAAGACCGGTGCTGGACCTATGACGATCAACACCGGGAAAAGCGAACCTTTGGAAGAAATTAAACCTGGAAGTTCAACACCTACTCAGGTTGACACTGGTTCTGACGAGGACATTGAGCCATCGTCAGAGGTTGATAGCACGGACGATCTTGAAGACACACAGGTCAATGAGGACGGTAGCATCCCAGCAGATTCAGACACATCCGCAAATACAACTATAAACATTCCTAACAGCGATGGACAAGGAGATACAGTGGCAAGCGATTCTACCTTAGCCCGTGATGCAGTTGATCAGGGCTCGGATGAACCCATTGAAAAGAAGAATCTCAAGTGGGACTTTACCACGGGCATCGGTTATGGCTTTGTGAGCACAGGCGACATACGTTGCTTGACATTAAACAACGAAATAGGCTATCGCTTTACGCATCGACTATACGCTTCGGTGCATGGGAACTTTGGCAAGAGTTATGGTAATGGTGATATCGTAAATGCTTCGTTTATTACTGGAGGAGTTTACATGCACTGCTCCGTGCTAAAACCAACCTGGAAAAACCAGTTAAGAATAAGTGCAGGACCCGCATTATACACGATTTCTCATACCTACAGAGGCTCTTCCAATGTGGTAAATGGTCAAATCGTTTGGGATTACATTTTTGAACGACGACGGGCCTTCGGGTACTCTATTGCAATTGAAGACCGGTATGCTGTTACCGATCGCATATTCGTAGGAGCCAGATTATACACCCACCAGTTCCGAAACGCCGATATAGTTTCAGGAGCTAACCTAAATTTTGGATATAAATTCTAATCAATAACACATAAAAACATCAGTATTATGACAAAATTCACAATGATCAAAAAAGCAGTTTTCGCCCTTGTTCTGGCAACAGGATTGTTTGCATGCAGCAACGAAGAAATTAACCCAATGCTAGACATCAATTTCACTATGCAAGGTACGGACCAGTTCGATTACGCAGAAGTAGCGTTTCAACAGTTATTTCTCTACGAAGGAGAGGCACCAAATTTGTCGAAAAGCAACTTACAACAAATGAACGACCAGGTGCTAATTGGCTTCCAACTGGCAAAAGGAAGTACACACGACCTCACCTTGCAACCGCATTTCGAAATGCAGGTTTCAGCCATCGAAGCTGACATGGATTTATACCTGCACCTTACCAATAGCGGTCTAAATCAGAAGGTTTACAAGAACCTTGGGGATACCAAGATATTTCTGGATCACCCAGTACAATTGCTACCGAACGAAACGTATGATGTCAACATTGACATGGACTTAAACGACGCGTTGGTATTTCAGGACACCGAGCTTTACCTCGACTGGAGTAAGGTAACCGCTTCCATCACGAAACGTTAACGATTTGCTCTGATTGGTGAACCCAGTGATTTTATCGCTGGGTTTTCCTCGTTTATTGATTTTGTCAGATGTAAAAAAGGCCTGGGCACTGCCCAGGCCTTCACCCTAATAAAATAACAGTTATCTGCTCGCTGTACCCGTT